>NZ_JBSFHW010000005.1:0-373553 GCF_053597275.1 Streptomyces sp. NPDC001492
CTGTTCACCGCCCTGCTGCTGTCGCTGCCCGGCTCGCCGATCCTCTACTACGGCGACGAGATCGGCATGGGCGACAACATCTGGCTCGGCGACCGGGACGCCGTACGCACCCCGATGCAGTGGACACCCGACCGGAATTCGGGCTTCTCGTCCTGCGATCCGGGACGGCTGTTCCTGCCGACCATCATGGACCCCGTCTACGGCTACCAGGTCACCAACGTCGAGGCGTCGATGGCCGACCCGTCCTCGCTGCTGCACTGGACCCGCAGGATGATCGAGATCCGCAAGCAGAACCCGGCCTTCGGCCTCGGGTCGTTCACGGAACTCCCGTCCTCCAACCCGGCGGTGCTGGCATTCCTCCGGGAGTACGGCGACGACCTGGTGTTGTGCGTGAACAACTTCTCCCGGTTCGCGCAGCCCACCGAGCTCGATCTGCGGGCCTTCGACGGGCGTCATCCCGTGGAGCTCATCGGCGGGGTGCGCTTCCCGGCCATCGGTGAGCTGCCGTACCTGCTGACCCTCGCCGGCCACGGCTTCTACTGGTTCCGGCTCACCCGAGTCGCATCCCGCATCGGCCGCCGTCCTCTGGCGTGAGGCGAGGAAAGGACGCGTCACCATGGCGAAGACCGCATCGCTCCGCCCCAGACCCAGCGTCGCCGCCGGGCCCATGGCCTCGCTCGCCGGGCTGCTGCGCGAGTGGTTGCCGAGGCAGCGCTGGTTCGCGGGCAAGGACCGGCCCGTCACGGACCTCGGTCTGCTGTCCATGACGGAGCTGTTCCCCGGCTGTCTGCATCTGCTGGTGCACACCGGTCAGAGCGGCCTGCCCGCGCCCAGCGGTGCCGCGCCCGCCGGTGACTGCTACCAGCTGCTGCTCGGCGTGCGCCGACACGCTTCGCCAAGGCTCGGACGGGCCCTGATCGGCAGGGCGGAGGAGGGTCCGCTGGCCGGTCTGACGGTGTACGACGCACTGCAGGATCCCCGTTCGGCGCAACTGCTCCTGGAGCGGCTGCGGCAGCCCGGTGCGGCGGGTCCGCTGCGCTTCGAGGCCGATCCGTCCGTGCATGTGCCGGCCGGGCTGGTGCCGCGGGTGCTGGAGGCCGAGCAGTCCAACTCCTCGCTGGTGTACGGCGACGAGTTCATCCTGAAGGTGTTCCGGCGCGTGCAGCCCGGCGTCAACCCCGACCTGGAGGTGCCGGGCGCCCTGGCCGGTCAGGGCTGCGGCCGGGTGCCGGCGCCGGTGGCATGGTTCCGTACGACGCATCCGCAGGAGGCGACGCTCGGTGTGCTGCAGCCGTTCCTGCCCGATGCCTCCGACGGCTGGGCGCTGGCCCTGCAGGCGCTCGCCGCCGGCGACGAGTTCACCGTGCAGGCCCGCGAGCTGGGCCGGGCGACCGCGGAGGTGCATCTCGCGCTGGCGGCCGCCTTCCCGGCCGGGGCACACGACGAGAGCGTGCGGACGGCGGCGGCCATGACCGAGCGCCTGGACGCCGCGGCCCACTGTGTGCCGGCGCTGCGCCCGTACGTGCCGCGGCTGCGCACCGCCTTCGGCGCCCTCGTCGCCTGCGATCCGGGGCCGCCCGCCCAGCGCATCCACGGCGACCTGCACCTGGGTCAGGTGCTGCGGGCCGGCCGGGACTGGTTCGTCATCGACTTCGAGGGCGAGCCGTCCCGCCCGCTCGCCGAGCGGCGCAGCACCCAGTCCCCGGTGCGGGACATCGCGGGCATGCTGCGCTCCTTCGACTACGCCGCCCGCCAGCGCCGCCCGTGGCGCCCGGAGTGGGCGCGCCGCTGCCGCGAGGCCTACTGCGCGGGCTATGCCGAGCGGGCCGGCTGGGACCCGCGCAAGAAGCACGGACTGCTGCGTGCCTATGAGACCGATCGAGCCGTGTACGAGGTCCTGTACGAAGCCCGGCACCGGCCGGACTGGCTCCCCGTACCGATGGCGGCGATCGAGCGTCTCGCCGTAAGAGGAGGCTGAACCCGTGGCCCTGCGTGACACCTCGCTCCCCGAGCCGTCCGGACCGCTCACCACCGGATGCGCGAGCGCGCCTGCCCTGGATCCCGGCGAACGAGAACGCCTGCTCACCGGCCGGCACCACGACCCGCACGCGCTGCTGGGCGCCCATCCGGTCCCGGGCGGCATCGTCTTCCGGGCGCTGCGGCCCTACGCCCGCGCGGTGAGCGTCGTCGTCGACGGCAAGCGGCGCCCGCTGGCCTCGGAGGGCGACGGCCTGTTCTCCGGAGTGCTGCCCCTCGACGCGATCCCCGAGTACACGCTGGTGGTGCGGTACGCGGACGGTGAGCACGAGACGGCCGACCCCTACCGTTTCCTGCCCGCCCTCGGTGAGCTGGACCTGCATCTCATCCGCGAGGGCCGGCACGAGCAGCTGTGGAAGGCGCTCGGCTCCGAGCCCATGGAACACGAGGGCGTGACGGGCACCCGGTTCACCGTGTGGGCCCCGAACGCCCAGGGCGTCCGGGTCGCCGGGGACTTCACCTGCTGGGACGGAACAGCTCTGCCGATGCGGTCCCTGGGCGCCTCGGGGGTGTGGGAGCTGTTCGTGCCCGGCATCGGCGAGGGCGCGCTGTACAAGTTCGAGATCACCTCCCGCTACGGCGGCCGTTTCCTCAAGGCCGACCCCATGGCGCGCTACGCGCAGGTCCCGCCGGACACGGCGTCGATCGTGCACGCCTCGCACTACGAGTGGGGCGACGACGAGTGGATGGCACACCGCGGTGACCTTCCGGTGCACGAGGCGCCCTTCTCGGTGTACGAGATCCATCTGCCCTCCTGGCGGCACGGGCTGACCTATCGCCAACTCGCCGAGCAGCTGCCGCCGTACGTGAGCGATCTCGGGTTCACCCACGTCGAGTTCATGCCGGTCGCCCAGCACCCCTTCGCCGGTTCCTGGGGCTACCAGGTCACCGGCTTCTATGCGCCGATGTCGCGGCTGGGTACGCCCGACGACTTCAAGTACCTGATCGACGCCCTGCACCGGGCCGGCATCGGCGTGATCATGGACTGGGTGCCCGCCCACTTCCCCAAGGACGACTGGGCCCTGGCGCGGTTCGACGGGGATCCGCTGTACGAACCGGGGGACTCGCGGCGGGCCGAGCACCCGGACTGGGGGACCTACGAGTTCGACTTCGGGCGTATCGAGGTGCGCAACTTCCTGGTGGCGAACGCTGTTTACTGGTGCGAAGAGTTCCACATCGACGGTCTGCGGGTGGACGCCGTGGCCTCCATGCTCTACCTGGACTACTCGCGCGACTCGGGCCAGTGGACGCCGAACGTGCACGGAGGGCGGGAGGACCTGGACGCGATGGCGTTCCTGCAGGAGATGAACGCGACCGTGTACCGGCGAGCACCCGGCGTGGTGACCATCGCGGAGGAGTCCACGGCGTGGGACGGGGTCACCCGCCCCACCGACAGCGGCGGGCTGGGCTTCGGCCTGAAGTGGAACATGGGCTGGATGCACGACTCCCTCGGCTATATGGAGCACGAGCCGGTGCACCGCAAGTACCACCACAACGAGATGACCTTCTCGATGGTGTACGCCTACAGCGAGAACTACATCCTGCCCATCTCGCACGACGAAGTGGTGCACGGCAAGCAGGCGCTGGTGTCGAAGATGCCGGGCGACTGGTGGCAGCGACGCGCCAACCACCGGGCGTACCTGGGGTTCATGTGGGCCCACCCGGGCAAGCAGCTCCTGTTCATGGGGCAGGAGTTCGCCCAGGGTTCCGAATGGTCCCAGGAGCACGGGCCGGACTGGTGGCTGGTGGACCCCGGCTACGGCGCCGAGCCCGACCATCGCGGGGTCCGCGACCTGGTGCGCGACCTCAACGCCGTCTACCGCCGCAGCCCTGCGCTGTGGCAGCAGGACACCCGGCCCTGCGGCTTCCAGTGGGTGATGGGGGACGCCGCCGAGGACAACGTCTTCGCTTTCCTGCGGTTCGCCACCGACGGCAGCCCGCTCCTCGCGGTCTCCCACTTCTCCCCCGTGGTGCGCCACGACTACCGCCTCTGGGCTCCCGACGAGGTGCCCGCCTGGCGGGAGATCCTCAACACCGACGCCATGCGCTACGGCGGCAGCGACGTCACCAACCCCGACGACGTCAAGGTGGAGGAGGGAAGGATCACGCTCACCCTGCCGCCGCTCGCCACGATCTGGCTGACTCCGTTGCTGTGACCGGCCAGGCGGGGTACTCGGTGCTCGTCCCAGCCGCAGCCCGGCCAGAGAAAGGCGGCCTCACGTGCGCACCGTCGGAGTGGAGGAGGAGCTCCTCCTGGTGGACCCGGAGACGGGCGAGCCCAAGGCGTTGTCCGCCGCGGTGCTCGCCCGTGCGGCGCGGGACGACGCCTGCGAGGGCGTGTTCGAGAAAGAGCTGTACAACCAGATGCTGGAGTTCAACACGCATCCCCAGTCCGACATGGCGGACCTGAACGCGGAGATCGTGCGCTGTCGCCGGGAGGCCGCCCGGCACGCCGGGGAGATCGGGTGCACGGTGGCCGCGCTCGCCACCTCGCCCCTGCCCGTCAGCCCCACCGTCACCAGGGGAAGCCGCTACCAGTGGATGGAGGAGCAGTACGGCATCGCCGTACAGCAGCAGCTCGTGCTCGGCTGTCACGTCCATGTCTCCGTCGACTCCGACGAGGAGGGCGTCGCGGTCCTCGACCGCATCCGGCCCTGGCTGTCGGTGATCTCCGCGCTCAGCGCCAACTCCCCGTTCTGGCAGGGCAGGGACACCCGCTACAACAGCTATCGCAGCCGGGTGTGGCAGCGCTGGCCGTCGGCCGGACCCACCGAGGTCTTCGGCTCGGCCGAGCACTACCACGGGCGGGTGGCGGACATGGTCGCGAGCGGGGTGATCCTCGACGAGGGGATGATCTACTTCGACGCACGTCTGTCCCGGCAGTACCCGACGGTCGAGGTCCGGGTCGCGGACGTCTGCCTGCACGCCGGCACGGCCGCCCTCGTCGCCACGCTCACCCGGGGTCTCGTGGAGACCGCCGCCCGGGAGTGGTGGGACGGCCACCCTCCCCTCGACCACAGCGTCAGCCTGCTCCGGCTGGCCGCCTGGCAGGCCGCGCGCTCCGGTCTCACCGACGAGCTGCTGCATCCCGTGACCATGCGGCGGCAGCCCGCCGAGAGCGTGGTGGGGGCGCTGCTGGAACACATCGGCGGGGCGCTCGCCGACAGCGGCGACCTGGAGCGTGCCCGCGAGACCTGCGTCCGGCTGCTCAAGGGCGGCACAGGAGCGCAGGTTCAGCGTGAACTCCTGGCGCGCAAAGGCAATCTGCGGGAGGTCGTCACTGGCTGCGTGCGCCACACCCAGGCCTGATCATCACGGATCCGCAACTTCGCAGGTTCCGGTCACCATCCGCACCCACCTGGGCTAGATTCGAGCACCGTCGACAACGGAACTCGTCGGCATGGTCACCCTCCGTACAGCTCAGGAGCAGCGCATGCGCGACTTCGCCCTCGCTCCCCCCACCGTCTCGCCCCTGACCGGCGGACTGGCCGACACCATTTTCGAGACGGCAGCTCACCACCCCACCCTGCCCATGCTCGCGCGCCGCCCCGCCCCGTCCTCCACCACGTGGGAGGAACTGACCGCCGTGGAGGTGCGGGACGAGGTGGTGGATCTGGCCAAGGGGCTGGTCGCGTCCGGGATTTCGCCGGGCCACCGCATCGCGATCATGGCGCGCACCCGGTACGAGTGGACGGTACTCAGCCACGCCCTGTGGGCGGTCGGTGCCGAGGTCGTGCCGATCTATCCGACCTCCTCGCGCGACCAGGTGGAGTGGGTCCTGCGGGACGCCGGCTGCGTGGCCGTGGTGGTGGAGGACGAACAGGCGGTGATGACGGTCGGCTCCGTGTGCGGGGCGCTGCCGCAGCTGCGCCACGTCTGGCAGTTGGACGCGGGGGCGCTGGGCGACCTGCGGGAGCGCGGCAGGTTCATCCCGCTCGCCACGGTCGACTCGCTGCGCCGCATCGTGCTGCCGGACTCCACGGCCGCCATCTGCTACACCTCCGGCACCACGGGCCGGGCCCTGGGCTGCGCGCTCAGCCACCGCAACCTGGCAAGCGCCTGCGACACGCTGCTGACGGGCTGGGGCCACACCGTGATCCCGCCGGGCGAGCGGCAGGCCTCGGTGCTCGCCTTCCTGCCCTTCTCGCACGTCTACGGCCTTCTGGTGCAAACCCTGTGCATTCGCGGCGGCATGGTGATGGCACACGAGCCCGACATGAGCGAGGAAGCGCTCTCGGCATCCCTGCTCTCCTTCCGCCCCACCTATCTGTGCGCGGTTCCCTCGCTCCTGGAGAAGATCTACAAGAACTTCCTGCGCGTCGCCCAGGAGGCGGGCCGCGGCGCGCTGTTCGAGCGGGCCGCGGACACGGCACGCGACTTCGCCGCGGCACTGGAACGGCAGCGGCTGGGCGGCGGTTCGGGGCCCGGTTTCGATCTGCGGCTGCAACACGCCCTGTTCGAGCGGACGGTGTACCGCAAGCTGCGCGCCGCGGTCGGCGGCCGGGTGATGCGGGCGACGTCCGGCGGCTCGCCCCTCAGCCGCGAACTGACCCTCTTCTACGAGGGCATCGGCATCTATGTGAACGACGGCTACGGCCTGACGGAGGCCGCCGGCGGCGTCACCGCGCAGCCGCTGGGCCGGGAGATGTCGGGCACCGTCGGGCAGGCGCTGCCGGGCAACGAGATCGCCGTGGCCGAGGACGGCGAGATCCTGGTCCGCGGTCCCTCGGTGTTCCAGGGCTACATCAACGCCGAGGCGGCGACGCGGGCCGTCCTGCGCGGCGGCTGGCTGGCCACCGGCGACCTCGGACGGATCGACGCGCAGGGCTATCTGACGATCACCGGCCGCAAGAAGGACATCATCGTCACCAGCAGCGGCAAGAACGTCGCCCCCGCCGCCCTGGAGCAGCGGTTGAGGATGCATCCGCTGATCCACCAGGCGGTCGTCGTCGGCGACAACCGGCCCTGTGTGGGGGCGCTGATCACCCTGGATCCGAAGTTCCTGGCGTACTGGCGCGGTTCCCTGTCGCTGCAGAGCGACATGCCGAGCCGGGAGGCCCGCGAGGAGAACGCGCTGCGGGAGGAGATCGGGCGCGCCGTGGCGGCGGCCAACAGTGCCGTGTCGCGCTCGGAGTCGATCCGGGTCTTCCGGGTGCTGCCGGAGCAGTTCGACATGTCCAACGGGCTGATGACGCCGTCCATGAAACTGCGCCGGGACGCGATCGTGCGGCACTACGCGTTCGAGATCGACGCAATGTACCAGGCACGCACCCGCGCTCCCCGGCAGACCGTGCCGGACGAACTGTCGAGCTGGGACGAGGCCGACAACGTGTTCCGCTGACCGCGCCGAACACAATCTCGCCACTTCCTGTGCAGCACGTGATCCAAAAGGTTCACTCCTGACCGGTGCGTTTCCGCACGCAGACGGGCATGGTGGTGCTCGACGCGTTCGTCTGCCTGCCGCACCCAGCTGGCGGAACGGCTGGGGCCGCGGTGGGATCGATGTGGTGCAAGCAGCGATCCAGGGCATGCGAAGGGCGTTGGATGCAGACCGCCTGGAGCCGCAGAGAGGGATGAACACCGTGACACGACCCAGGATCCTGGTGGTTGGCGCAGGTTTCGCCGGCGTGGAGTGCGTACGCCGGCTGGAGCGGAAACTCGCGCCCGACGAAGCGGACGTCACCCTGGTGACGCCGTTCGCCTACCAGCTCTATCTGCCGCTGCTGCCCCAGGTCGCCTCCGGCGTGCTGACGCCCCAGTCGATCGCCGTCTCGCTGCGGCGCAGCAAGAAGTACCGCACCCGGATCATTCCGGGCGGAGCCATCGGCGTCGACCTGAAGGCCAAGGTCTGCGTCATCCGCACCATCACCGACCGGATCGTCAACGAGCCGTACGACTACATCGTGCTGGCCACCGGCAGCGTCACCCGCACCTTCGACATTCCGGGTCTGACCGAGCACGCCTTCGGTATGAAGACCCTCGCCGAGGCCGCGTACATCCGCGATCACGTCATCGCCCAGCTCGACCTGGCCGACGCCAGCGACGATCCGGCGGAGCGGGCCTCGCGGCTGCAGTTCGTGGTGGTCGGCGGCGGCTACGCCGGCACCGAGACCGCCGCCTGTCTGCAGAAGCTCACGCACGCCGCGGTCAAGCGCTACCCGCGCATCGATCCGGCGCTGATCAAGTGGCATCTGATCGACATCGCCCCGAAGCTGATGCCCGAACTGGGCGACAAGCTCGGCCGCAGCGCCCAGGAGATCCTCAAGCGGCGCGGCATCGACGTCTCGCTGGGTGTCTCCATCGCCAAGGCGGGCCCCGAGGAGGTCACCTTCACCGACGGCCGGGTGATCCCCACCCGCACCCTGATCTGGACCGCCGGTGTCGTCGCGAGCCCGCTCATCGCCACGCTCGACGCGGAGACGGTACGGGGGCGGCTCGCCGTCAACGCCGAGATGAACCTGCCCGGCCACGACGGCGTGTTCGCGCTGGGCGACTCCGGCGCGGTGCCGGACAAGGCCAAGGACGACGAGTCGGCGATCTGCCCGCCGACCGCGCAGCACGCCATGCGGCAGGGCAAGCACGTCGCGGACAACGTCATCGCGACCCTGCGCGGCAAACCCCTGACGCCGTACGTCCACAAGGACCTCGGCCTGGTGGTCGACCTCGGCGGCACGGACGCCGTCTCCAAGCCGCTCGGCATCGAACTGCGCGGCCTGCCCGCCCAGGTGGCCGCCCGCGGCTACCACTGGATGGCTCTGCGCACCAACGTCGCCAAGGTCCGCGTGGCGACGAACTGGACGCTCAACGCCGTGGCCGGAGACGATTTCGTCCGCACCGGCTTCCAGGCCCGCAAACCCGCCACTCTGAAGGACTTCGAGTTCACCAACGCCTATATGACGCCGGAACAGGTGCGGGCCCATGTCGAGGAGACGGTCGGCAAGGAGACATGAGCCGGTGCGCGTGCCCCGGTCACGTCGTGCGATGCTGAGATCCGGATCATGACGTGAAGCGGGAGTGAGTACGGCGGCGTGAGGGCAGCGGAAGGGTCGGTCCGGGCACGGCTGCGCGATCTCGTCGCGGCCTCCGATCCCGGGTTGCTCCGGCTGGCCGCGGGCCTGAGAACGGTGGGCGCCATCGCCCTCACGCTGGCCGTGCTCTCCCTGCTCGGCGCCGACGTGCGCCATCTGGTGGCGGGCGCCATCGCGGCGATGGTCTCCACCTTCGCCATCCGGGAGAAGCAGCGCGGCCCGCAGGCCGTCACCCTCGCGCTGGGCCTTCCGGTCGCGCTGGCCTCCGTGTCACTGGGTGCGGTCCTGCACACCCGGGTGGTGGGCGGTGACCTCTTCTTCGTCGCGCTCATCTTCTGCGCCGTCTATGCCCGCCGCTTCGGCGACCGCGGCACCGCGCTCGGGCTGATCGGCTTCCAGGTCTACTTCATGTCCCTGTTCGTCGGCGCCACCGTGCCGACGCTGCCGCAGCTGTGGGCGGTCATCGCCGTCGCCTTCGCCTCCAGCGCCGTGGTGCGCTTCGCGCTCGTACCGGAGACGCCCGCGGGCATCCTGCAGCGGCTGCGGGAGGCCTTCCGCGCCCGGCTGGCGCAACTGGTCACCGCGCACCTCGCCCTCCTCGACGCCGGGCCGGACGAGATCGGCAAGGCACTTCAGGACGTACGCGACGGCACCGCCCGCCTCAACGAGACGGCCATGATGATCCAGGGGCGGCTGGAGGAGGGCACCGCCGACGAGGCCGTGGCCCGGCTCGTGCAGCGCCGCATCGCCGACGCCGAGATCGCCGCCGAACGCCTCGGACTGCTGCTGCTGACCGCCCGCAGCGCCGAGCGGGCGGACACACTGACCCTGCACCTGCCGGGCGCGCCCGTCCCGCCGGGCGGCCGGCTGCCCGTACAGGACGAGTCGACCGCGATCCTGCGCCGCGACCTGGAGGCGCTGCGCCTGCTGGTGCTGCGGCCCGTCTCCGAGGACCTGGGAACCGGCCTGGCCCAGCTGCGCAACCGGCTCCTCGGCTACCGCGACGAGGAGAACCTGCCGAAGGCCTCCCCCGCCGTCCAGGACGTCTTCCGCGGTGTCGGTGAGGCCGCCCGCGCGGTGCTCGGGCTGCGGATCGCGCTCGGCGACCCGCAGGACGACGCGGACGACACCCCGTCGACGGCCCGCTCGCGCGAGGAACTGGACGCGGAGGACGCGGCGATCGACGCGGGCGAGGAGGCCGCCGAGGAGGCGCCGAGGGGTCTGAAGCGGCCCACCACGCGCGCTGCCGTGCAGGTCGCGGTGGGATCGGCGCTGGCGATCGTCGGCGGTGAGTTCCTCTCCAGCCAGCGCTGGTACTGGGCGGTGCTGACCTGCTGGATCGTGTTCATCAACACCGCCTCGACCGGCGAGATCCTGGTCAAGGGCTACCGGCGGCTGCTGGGCACGGTGCTCGGCGTGGTGGCCGGTCTGCTGCTCGCGGCGCTGGTCGGGCACCACACCTGGACGGCGTTCGCGCTGGTGCTGCTGTGCGTGTTCGCGATGTTCTACACCGCCCCGCTGTCCTACACGCTGATGTCCTTCTTCGTCACCGCGGCGCTGGGCGTGCTGTACACCCTGCTGCACACCTACAGCCTGTCGGTGCTGGTGCTGCGGGTGGAGGAGACGGCGCTCGGGGCGGCCTGCGGGATCATCGCGGCGGCGTTCGTCCTGCCGGTGCACACCGACCGCCGTACCGACGACCTCCTGGTCACCACCCTGGAGCGGCTCGCCGACGTCACCGAGGCCGCCGTCGACCAGCTCAGCGGCGGGGACCCGGCCGAGCTCCTCGACAAGGCGCGCGACCTGGACCAGGCGCTGGCCGACCTGCGCACCGCCACCCAGCCGCTCACCCACCCGGTCACTCCGCTGCGGGCCCGGCGCAACACCGCCCGATACGTGGTGGCCCTGCTGGAGACCTGCGCGTACCACGCGCGTTCGCTGGCCGCGATGGCCGAGCTGTTGCCGACGCACCCCTCGATCGCTGCGGATCCGCGGTTGCGGCGGGCCGGCAAGCGCATCCTCGGCAACATCGGGGCGATCGCCGCCCGAGTCGCGGACGAGCGGGCCGCCGTCGAGGTCGAGACAGGGGCGAGCATCGCCTCCCTCCTGGAGGCCGACCTGCCCGGCGGCTCACGCTACGGCCGCATCACCGACCGGGTGCTACGGCATCTGCAGCGCCTCGACGAGGCGGTGGTGGGCCTCGCCCGGCCGCTGAAGGTGCCAGTGGCTACGCCGAAGCGGTGAGCGCGCCCCGCCCTCAGAAGTCGGTGGACAGACCGCTCACCTCGGCAATGCCGCGCAGCTCCTCGTCCTGGCGGTGCCGTTCCCGGATGTAGTCGGCGATCTCACCCAGCCGCACCGGGTCCGAGGCGGTGTCCGCATCGGTGATCACCCTGATCGGGCCGGTCCCCTCGAGGTCGATCTCGACGACCTCGTTGTCGAGCCGGCCGGTCACGGCGGCGGCGATGACCAGGGCGGCCTCGTCACGGACCTCCTGGGACAGCCCCTCCCCTTGGTCCTCGCCGAGCGCGAAGTCCACGGAAGGCATGCGCTGTTCCTCGAGCGCCCGCAGGACCGGTTCGACCACACCCAGCAGCTGCCGGAAGTCCTCCGTGTCCATCCGGGTGCGCAGGAGACCGAGGTAGAGGTCGACGGGCCGGTGCTCCGGTGGAAACTCGGATTCGTTCATCCGATTCGTGTTCCCCGTGTGGCGCGTGTCAGACCCTCTGCCAGCGAGCCAGCGCGAACGAGAACAGCCCGAACAGGGCGAGACCGGCTGCGACACAGGCGAGCAGCGACGGCCCGAGCGGAGTGTGGGCGAACGAGCGCAGCGTGTCGTCGAGCCCCTTCGCCCGCTTCGGGTCGTAGTCGACCGCGGCGCGCAAAGCGAAGGTTCCCGCGGCGGCGAACACCAGCCCGCGCGCCGCGCCGCCCGCCACGCCGGTGACATCCACCAGCCGTCGCGTCCATGTCGACATCTCACCCAGCTTGAGCTCCTCGCGGTAGTCACGCCGCACGGCCTGGACACCCATCCACACGCCCGCCACGACGACGCCGGCCCCTGCCGCGCCCACGAGCCACTGCCCTCCGGGCAGGTCGAGGACCCTGGCTGTGACGTCGCGGGACTGCACGTCACTCGACCGGCTGCCACCGCCGCCCGGGCCCGCCGCGAACGTCAGCACCGAGTAGGCGACCACCGCGTAGAAAACGCAGCGGGCGACCGCGAGCAGCCGCTTTCGTGGCGTACGGCCGTCCGGGCCGACCGAGCCGAACACGGCCTCCGACAACCGCCACACCGCCATGCCGGCCAGCCCGAGACCCAGCGCCCACAGCAGCACGGTGCCGAACGGCTGCCCGGCCAGGGTGGCGAGGGCGCCACCGCGGTCCGCCTGCCGGCTGCCGTCCCCGAACGCGATCTGCAGCGCCAGGACGCCGACCAGGAGGTAGTTGGCGCCGCGGGCGGCGAGCCCCGCCCGGGCGGCGCCCTCGGTCACCGAGCCGCGCGCCGCCCGCTCGGCCTCGAGCCTGCTCGTCCGCGCCATGGCACTGGAATTCACGGTCGCCTCCCGGACTCCGCAGGGCAGGTGTGCTTCTCGATGACCGGGCCGCCCTCCGCCCGGCCGGCGACCTGGACGTCGCCCCTGCGCGGTGTCACCGGATTCCGATCTCCGGCGCCGCCGATCGCGGCGGGGGTGCGGCCGCGAGCAGCCGGTGTGCCGCTTCCAGGGCCCGTGCCACGTTGCGTGTGCCGGTCGACACGCACAGGGTGTAGGCCAGGTCCTGGGCCCGTGGGCCGGCCCCGCCGCCGCGCTCGGCCTCCTCGGCCAGCGCGGTCTCGTACTCCTCGACAAGCCTGCGCAGGACGGCAGGATGAGGGATCAGCATCGGTCCTCCTCCTCGCTGCGGGCCGCTCAAGCCGCGGCCGCCCGCCCGTTGCCGGCCGCCTGCCCCAGCGCCTCGGCCCGCACCCGGGCGCAGCTGCGGCTGATGAGGCGGGAGACATGCATCTGGGAGATGCCGAACCGGTCGGCGATCCGGCTCTGTGTCATGTCCTCGAAGTAGCGCATGTAGAGGATGGCGCGGTCACGTTCGGGCAGACGCCGCAGGCCTTCCTTGGCGGCTTCGCGGTCGATCACGACGTCGTACGCGGAGTCCGCCGCGCCGAGGGTGTCGGCGAGGCTGTAGCCGTCCTCGTCGCCCGCGAGTTCGGCGTCCAGCGAAAGGGTGCTGAAGCTGTCGAGGGCTTCCAGGCCGGAGTTGACCTCGTCCTCGGTGAGCCCGGTGTGGGCGGCGATGTCGGCGGCGGAGGGTTCGGGAGTGCCCGGGGTCTGGGTCAGCTCACGGCGGGCCACCCGTACCTTGTTGCGGAGTTCCTGGATCCGGCGGGGCACCCTGAGGGCCCACATCCGGTCCCGGAAGTGGCGCTTGACCTCGCCGGTGATGGTGGGCACGGCATAGCTCTCGAACGCGCCCCGCTCGGGGGCATACCGGTCGATCGCCTTGACCAGGCCGAGTGCCGCGACCTGGCGGAGGTCCTCGATGGACTCGCCGCGGTCGCGGAACCGGCCGGCGATGCGGTGGGCCATGGGCAGCCAGGCCGTGACGAGTTCGTCGCGGACCGCCTCCCGCTCGGGGCCGTCCTCCAAGGTGACGAGACGGGCGAAAAGGTCCGCCGTGTCGGGGGCGTCGTCGTGCCGCCGCCGGGTGGGGGCGGTCGTCCGGGCCTGCTTGCCGGAAGTGCTGGTCGACATGTCGATAAGCATGCGGATTCGCTCCTGAACGAGGGGGTTTCAGGGACTTACCGCGGGAAGGCCGACGCCCGGACCGACTGGAGGGTCCAGGGCAGCCATGTCGCTCCCGCTGGCGCGCCTCCGGTCCGAAGCACGAACATCCGTATGCCCGGCGGTCGAGGGAACAAACACGGCCGCGTCCTGGGGGTTTTCAGTGGAAGGGGACCACGGCCGTGATGCACTTGCCGCCGGCCGGCAGTTCCGACACGCGCACGTCGCGGGCCAGCCGGCACACGATGGGCCAGCCGTGGCCGCCGACGCGGTGCCGTCGCCGTGGATCCGTGGGCAGGCTGGTCACCGGCAGCCGGTCGCTGCGGTCACTCACCGAGACGCGCACGCCCGATCCCAGGACGTCGACGCGGAAGTCCGTGACGCCACCGCCGTGCAGGATGGCGTTGGTCGTCAGCTCGGTGGCGACGAGGAGGGCGTCCCCGAGGGCTTCCTCGTCGCAATGGGTGTGGGTGGCCCTGCAGCGTTCCGTGACCGCCCGCTCGACCGCCCTGCGCGCCTCGGCGGGCCTGCACGAACACGGCGGTCCGGTCCGCTGCGCGCCCGGCCGCCCGAGGGCGGATTCGGTCCCGTGCTCCTCGCACATCGCTGGCTCCCCTGATCGGTGAAGAACCGGCCTCCTTGAGCGGGGGAGGGAAGCCGGACCCTGCCTCGCCCGCGGCCGCCGCAGTCCGGGCAAGCGCCTCTCGGACACGGCTCTCCCCCGCCCGTTCGCAGCGATTCCGCCTCCTGCTGCGCGGGCGCCGCAGGTCTCCTTGTTCGGCTCACCTGCGCAGGCCCGGCCAAACCTCCCGGCGGAAAGTACGTGCCCGGGCCATCGGGGGGTACGCGGATGTCATGACCGATGTCGTGGACTCAGACGAACTGCTGCGGCGCATCCGGCGTGCGCGGGCCTGCGCGCAGGAGGAGAAGCGCCGGTGGCGGGAGCGGGACGAAGGCCTGCGGGCGGACGAGCCCGAGGCTGCTCGCGAGGCCGCCGTACGGACGCTGGCCTATGAAGCCGTCCTCAGGGTGCTGGACGAGATCCTGACCCCGGGCAAAGCCGGCGGACAGGGCTGAGGACGGGCCGGGCGTCCGCTTCGACGGCTCGGTGTCCGCCCGGTTGGCGGTGCCCGATGGCGGGAACCCGGGTGCGTATGACAGTCGATCACAGCCGAGCGCCCATTCTGGAAGCCCTGGCGGAATACCACCGCCGCGGGCGGCTGGGGTTCACCCCGCCAGGTCACAAGCAGGCCCGCGGCGCCGATCCCGCCGTACGGGAGGTGCTGGGTGATGCCCCTCGGTGACGTACTGGCATCGGGCGGGCTGGACGACCGGCTCACCCGGGGGCGGGTGCTGGTCCGTGCCGAGGAGCTGATGGCCGATGCCGTGCACGCCGAGCACACGTTCTTCACCACGTGCGGCAGTTCGCTGTCCGTCAAGGCGGCGATGCTGGCCGTGGCGGGACCGCACGAGAAGCTGCTGATCGGCCGGGACGCCCACAAGTCGGTGGTGGCGGGGCTGATCCTCTCGGGCATCGAGCCCGTCTGGGTCGAGCCGCGCTGGGACCCGCTGCGCCACCTCGCTCATCCGCCGTCGGCGCAGAGCTTCGAGGCCGCCTTCGAGAGGCATCCCGATGCGAAGGGTGCACTGGTCACCAGCCCGACGCCGTACGGCAGTTGCGCGGAACTGCAGGCGATCGCCGAGGTCTGCCACCGGCGCTCCGTGCCCCTGGTGGTGGACGAGGCATGGGGCGCCCACCTGCCGTTCCATCCCGACCTGCCGACATGGGCGATGGACGCCGGCGCGGACATCTGTGTGACGAGCATCCACAAGATGGGCAGCGGGCTGGAACAGGGCTCCGTCTTCCACCTCCGCGGCGACCTCGTCCCGCCGGATCTGCTGAAGATGCGGGCCGACCTGTTGGGCAGCACCAGCCCCTCGGTGCTGATCTACGCCGGACTCGACGGCTGGCGCCGCCAGATGGCCCTGCGCGGCAGGGAGCTGATGAGCGGTGCGCTGGACCTCGCGGCCGAGGTCCGTGCCGGGATCGAGGAGATCGACGGGATGCATGTCAACGACCGCGAGGACTTCTGCGGTCCGGACCGGGCCGACGATCTCGACCCGCTGCCCGTGATCATCGACATCGGCGGGCTGGACATCACGGGGTACAAGGCCGCGGACTGGCTGCGGGACCAGCGGGCCCTGGACGCCCATCTGGTGGACCACCGCCGCATCGGCGCACAGATCACCCACGGAGACGACCGGGAGACGACCGGGGAACTGCTCACCGCACTCAAGGACCTGGCCCGCGCCGCGCCGGGACTCGGGCCGGGCCCGCGGGTGGATGTGCCGTCGCCCTCCGAGCTGCAACTGACGCAGGCCGCACTGCCCCGGGACGCCTTCTTCGGCCCCACGGAGAACGTGCCCACCAAGGATGCCGCAGGCCGTATCGCAGCGGAGATGATCACGCCGTACCCGCCCGGAATCCCGGCCGTACTGCCCGGCGAGCGGCTCACCGAGCCCGTTCTGCGCTATCTGCGCACCGGCCTGGAGGCGGGGATGTACCTGCCGGACCCCAGCGACCCGAAACTCGAGACGATCAGGGTCGTGGCGGCCGGTAAGGGGGCCAAGGAGTGAAACCGGTCACGTGACCCGCTTCTGGGCGGGTAAAACACCGGCAGATGGTTTACGGTTCATTCATACGTGGTGACGGAGTCGACCGTACCGTCCTCCGACGCCACCGCTTACGGCCCTGGCTGGCCTCCCCCGTCCAGCCAGGGCTTTTTCATGCCCTGGGGATTTCCGGCGGGAACTGCTGTCCGCCGAGGTGCTCGGGGCGTCGGCAGCGGCTGAAATGGGCGTAGGGAAAGCACCGGAACCGATCCCGGCGAGGAGCCCCGCGTCATGACCAAAGCGATAAAACTGCTGACCGCCCTTCCCCCGCCCCAGCGGCAGAGCCTGATGAGGCTCGCGCGGGAGGTCTCCTTCCCGGAGGACACCCGCATCTTCGAGGCGGGCGGCAGGGCCGACCGCTTCTGGGTCATCCGCTCGGGCGCCGTCTCGCTCGACCAGCGGGTGAACTCGCTGCAGCGGGTGACCGTAGCGAGCCTCGGCGCGGGCGATCTCCTCGGCTGGTCCTGGCTGTTCCCGCCGCACGAGTGGGACTTCGGCGCGGAGGCCTTCAGCCCCGTGCGCGCCTACGAGTTCGACGCGGCGGCGGTGCTGCGGCTGTGCGAGCAGGACACCCAGCTCGGGCTCGCGCTGGTGCGCAGCGTCGCGGAGATCCTCGCCCACCGGCTGGAGGTGACCCGGGGCAAGCTCATGGAACAGCACGCGGGCCGCGGGCGCAGCGTGCTCTAGAGCCCGTCCGGCAGGTCGGTCGGCTGTCGGACGCGCCTTGCGGCGGCGCCCAGCGGAGTGCGGCTGTGACACCGAGCGCCTGCGTCCCCGCCCTCGCGACAGTCGAGGAGCACAGCCAGAGCCCGCGACGCCGAGCTGATCCGCCGGACAGGCCCCGGGGTCAGATGCGGTAGCGGCGCAGCGCCGGGATCGCGGCGGTCAGGGCCAGCATCACGGCGACGACGAGGAGGCCGCCGCCCGCCACGGCCGTGCGCGGGCCGAAGGCCGAGCCGGCGGTGCCGTGCAGGACGTCGGCCAGGCGCGGTCCGCCCGCGACGACGACCGTGAAGACGCCCTGCATACGACCGCGCATCTCGTCGGTGGCGGCGGACAGCAGGATCGCGCCGCGGAAGACCATCGAGACCATGTCGGCGACGCCGGCCAGGGCCAGGAACGCGGCCGCGATCCACAGGTTGCCGCTCAGCCCGAAGCCGGTGATCGCCGCACCCCAGGCGACGACCGCGCCGATCACCATCCAGCCGTGCCGGCGGGCCCGGGAGAACGTGCCCGAGAACAGACCGCCGAGCACCGCACCGATGGGGATCGCCGCGAACAGCAGGCCGAGGGCGAGCCCTTCGCCGTAGGAGCCGTAGGTCTGGGCGGCGAGCTGCGGGAACAGGGCGCGGGGCATGCCGAGGACCATCGCGATGATGTCGGCGAGGAAGGACAGCAGCAGCACCTTGTGCCCGGAGATGTAGCGGAAGCCCTCCGCTATCTCCCGTACGCCCGCGCGTCGCTTCTCCGTGCCCGTCAGCGGCGGCAGGGAGGGCAGCTTGTAGACCGCCCACACCGTGACGCAGAGGGCGAGGGCGTCGATCAGGTACAGCTCGGGCAGGCCGATGACCGGGATCAGGGCGCCCGCGAGCAGCGGTCCGACCACCTGCCCGGTCTGCATGACCGTCGAGCCGAGGGCGTTGGCCGCCGGAAGCTGGCCCTCGGGGACCAGGCGGGCTATGGAGGCGTTGCGGGCGGGGGCGTTCAGACCCCAGAAGGCCTGCTGCACCGCCAGCAGCACCATCAGCGCGGCCACGGACTCGAGGCCCGTGAAGGCCTGGAGCCAGAACAGCAGCGAGGTGACGGCGATGCCGCTGTTGGTGATCAGGAGCAGCTTGCGGCGGTCCATGCTGTCGGCGACCGCGCCGCCCCACAGCGCGAACACGATCAGCGGCAGCAGCCCGGCGAGGCTTGCCGCGCCGACCCACGCGGAGGAGCCGGTGATGTCGTAGATCTGCTTGGGCACGGCGACCGCGGTGAGCTGACTGCCGACGGCCGTGACGATCGTCGAGGACCACAGCCGGCGGTAGGCCGGAATGCGCAGCGGCCGGGTGTCCATGGCCCAGCGGCGCCAGCCGCGCCGCGGCGGGTCGGCCGCGACCGGGTCCGGTGTCTGCGGTTCAGTACTGCTCTCGCTGGTGTCCACGGGCTTCCTGGTTGCTCGATACATCTTTCGGGGCCGGGGGTTCACTATCCCAGCCCCGCCCGAGAGTTCGGACCGCGGATGCCCCAGACGATGGCCGCCCAGGTCGGCCTTACGGCGCCGTCGACGGAGGTGCGGAGCGCTGGTCTGCCGACCAAGACCGAGGCGCACAGCAGGCCCATCGTCGTGATCGTCTTCTTGCCACCGCGTACGACGGCATCGCCGGCGGAATGGCCAGGACGAACGCCAGGAGCGGGATGATCGCCAGACCACCTGCCACTGCGTGGTCCTCGGCGCCGCGCGGCTCGGCTTCTCAGGCCCTGGCGACGAGCAGGCCGCCGAGCGTGATCATCGTCGCGGCGACGAGGCCGTCCAGGATCCGCCAGGCGCCCGGCCTGGCCAGGAAGCGGCCCACAGCGCGGGCGCCGAAACCGAGCGCGGCGAACCAGCACAGGCTGGCGAGGGCGGCGCCGAGGCCGAACGTCCAGCGCAGGGGCCCGCGGTGGGCGGCGATCGAGCCGAGCAGGAACACGGTGTCGAGGTAGACGTGCGGGTTGAGCCACGTCAGCGCCAGACAGGTCAGCACGGCCCGCCTGCGCGAGACCGCCGTCTCCCCCTCGGTCCGCAGGGCGCCGCCCGGCTTCAGCACCCGGCGGGCGGCGAGGGCGCCGTAGCAGAGCAGGAAGGCACCGCCGATCAAGCCGACCACGGTGAGTGCCTGCGGGTACGCCACCACCACCGCACCCACGCCGCCGACACCGAGTGCGATGAGGACGGCGTCGGACAGGGCGCAGATGCCGACGACGGCGAGGACCGCGTCGCGGCGGATCCCCTGGCGCAGGACGAAGGCGTTCTGGGCGCCGATGGCGACGATGAGCGAGAGGCCGGTGCCGAAGCCCGCGGCCGCGGCGGTCAGAGCGTTGGTCATGTCTTTGACGCTACGGAGTCGATCACTGCGCGTACAGCTAAAGATTCTTACGTATCATTAGCCGATGTGAAGACGGAGTTGACGGAGCTGCCCCTCGACCAGGTGCGGACGCTGCTGGCCGTGGTGGACGAGGGCACTTTCGACGCGGCGGCCGCGGCCCTGCATGTGACGCCCTCGGCGGTGAGTCAGCGGGTGAAGGCGCTGGAGCAGCGCACCGGCCGGGTGCTGCTGATGCGCACCAAGCCGGTGCGGCCGACCGAGTCGGGTGAGGTCGTCGTGCGGTTCGCCCGTCAGCTGACGCGGCTGGAGCGTGATGCGCGCGCGGAGCTCGGCATGAGCGGGGCCGGGGAGCCGACCCGGGTGTCGATCGCGGTGAACGCCGATTCGCTGGCGACCTGGCTCCTGCCGGCGTTGACGCGGGTGCGGCACGAGCCCCGGCTCTGTTACGAGCTGCGCCGCGAGGACGAGACGCGTACGGCCTCGCTGCTGCGGGAAGGCCTGGTGATGGCGGCGGTGACCTCGTCCGCCGAGCCCGTCACGGGCTGCAGCGTGCGCGCGCTGGGGCGGATGCGCTATGTGCCGGTGGCCAGTCCTGACTTCGCCCGGGAGCATTTCGACGGGCCGTTGACGGAGGCGCTGGCGGCGGCGCCGACGGTGGCCTTCGACCGCAGCGACGACCTGCAGGACGCCTTCGTGCGCAGGCTGCGGCACGGCAGGAGCGGAGCGAGTCCGGTCCGGCACTTCGTGCCCACGTCGGAGGGGTACGCCGAGTCCGTCGCGGCGGGCCTGGGCTGGGGCCTGGTGCCCGAGGTGCAGGCCGAGCCGTTGCTGCGGGCCGGGCGTCTGGTGCACCTCGATGCGGACCAGGCCCTCGACGTCCCGCTGTACTGGCAGCAGTGGAAGCTGGACTCCCCGGCGCTCGCGGCGGTCGCCGAGGCGGTGCTGGAGGCGGCTGCCCGGGCGCTGCGCGGCGGAGCCGTCCCGCGCCACTGACTTGCGTGATGCAATCGACGTACGATGGGGACGTGCTTCCTCGTACATACGAAGGTCAGGTCTGCTCGATCGCCCGGTCGCTGGAAGTGGTGGGTGAGCGCTGGACGTTGCTGATCGTGCGTGACGCACTGCGCGGCACGCGGAGGTTCGAGGACTTCCGCGCCGGCCTCGGCATCGCGCACAACGTGCTGTCCGACCGGCTGGGCAAGCTCTGCGAGGCCGGGATTCTCGAGCGCCGGCTCTATCAGACCCGCCCGGAGCGGTATGAGTACGTGGTGACGCCGGCGGGCTTGGACCTGTGGCCGGTGATCATGTCCTTGCTGCTGTGGGGGGACGGGCACCGGGCGCCGGAGGGGCCGCCGCTGGTGGTCCTGCACCGCGGTTGCGGCGGCCGGCTCCGGCCCGGGCTCACCTGCTCGGCCTGCGGGAAGCCGCTGGGTCCGTACGACTGCGAGATGCGGCCCGGGCCCGGTGCTCAGCCGGCGGGTGCCACGGTCAGTCCCGCGAGCCCCGCGTAGTAGGCGAACCTGAACGGGCTGAACAGCTGGTGCCGTTCGACGAGAGCGCGCAGGATCCGTCCGCGCAGCTCGGCGAGCGGCGCGTCGTCCGGGTGGCTGAGCAGGGCGCAGTCGACGATCCTGAGCGCCACGGCCGTCTCCCCGCGCGTCAGCAGTTCCTCGCCCGCCGCGGCGAACGCCTCGGCGCGGCCGCCGGCCAGCAGGTCCAGCGCCGCGGCCCACTGTCCCCGGCCGAAGGGGTCCACGCCTTCTCCGTCCGCCTTCCAGTAGCCGGTCCGCTGGTCGTGGACGCGCTGGATGAAGCCCTCGCGCATGACCAGGTACGGGAGGATCGCCGACGGATGCCCGCGCAGGAGCTCGGGAAGGTGGTCGCGGTCGAGCACGTCGGTCAGTGACCGGCCCGCGACGATGTCGGCCGCGACGACGGCGTGCAGATCCCGCAGCGCGGCGAGCAGACCGGGCAGCGCCTCGACGGTGAAGTTCTCGGTCAGCGGCGGGTGGCCGTGGATCAGCAGCCGGGGGCGCAGGTCCAGGACCGTCCGCAGTGCGTCGAACAGCCCCTCGGCCGAGCCTTCGGCGAAGAACGGCGCGCCGAGGTATGGCATGCACATGTCGCCGGTGAACACCACGCCCTCGTCGGGGAGTTGGACCAGGAGACGGTCGCGTGTCTCGCCTCCGGCGATGGGGATGAGGGTGAACCTCCGCCCGCCGACGGTCAGCGTCTCGGGCTGCTCGACGAGCCGGTCCGGCACGACGTGCGGACGGCGCTCCTGGCTGTCCGGCAGCAGGGCCGGGAAGGGCGGCGGGCTCACGGCCTGCAGCGCGAGTTCGTCGGGGAAGGCGGCCTGGGCGACGACCTGTGTCCCGGGGCCGGCGAGGGCTTCCAGGCCTCCGATGTGGTCGAAGTGTGCGTGGGTGAGGATCACATGAGTGATGGGCGCGGGGGTGACGGCCCGCAGATCGCGCAGGGCCGCTTCGACGTGCCGGGGGTGGCTCGCGGAGTCGATCGCCACGATGCCGTCGTCCGTGACGACGAACGCGAAGTCGGCGAAGTCATAGCCCTGGGCGACGTGCACGCCCGGCGCCATTTCCACCAGCCGTGGCGCGGTCATGCGCAGGCCGTCCTCGGTGCTGACCAGGTAGTCCGTGACGAGTGCCAGGTCGGGGGCGTGTCCGAGGCGCTCGCGCGCGGCCCGGGCCTCCTCGGTACGGCCCTGGCAGGCGTAGGCGCGGGCCAGGGCGGCGTGCACGGAGTGCAGGAACCCGGCCGGGAACTGGTCCCGTACGGCGAGCACGAACTCCAGGTCGGCGATCACCGTGTCGGCCCGGCCCGCGCACTCCGGGAGGTTCGCGAGGGCGGTGCCCCTGAAGTACTGCGGCAGCCCGAGACCGCGTTCCGCGGCCGCGTCGAGCCGGGCGATCGCCTTCTCGTCCGGTCCGTCGAGGCGGGTCTGGAAGACTCCCGCCAGGCTTTCGGGCAGGGCCGATTCGGGGCGTTCGGCGCTGAGCGCGGTGAAGTATGCGTACCCTTCGCGGAATTGGCGGGCTGCGAGCATCTGCTGGGCGAGCACGGCGGTCACACGGTCGGGAACGCCGGGCCAGCGCACGGCACGGCGCAGGGCGTCGGTCTCCTTCATGGCCTCTCCTTCAGCGACGTCATGGTGCTTCGTTCAGGGGCGCGGGCCGAGGCCGGGCAGCCTTCTCGGGTTCCGGTCGCGGCGCCCGGACACGGCCCAGGGCGAGTGAGACGAGGGCGGCGAGCCAGCCGGCGCCGGTGATCATGAGCCAGGCGTGGCGGAAGCCGCCGAGGGCCTCGGGTCCGGGCGTGCCGAGGAGGGCGACCAGGGCCGCGACACCGACGACGGCGCCCAGTTGCCGCAGGGCGGACGTCATGCCGATGCCGGTGGCGAGGCTCGACGGCGGCAGTTCCAGGACGGCGGCGCCGCCGAGGGCGGGCAGGGACAGGCCGACTCCGACGCCGGTGATGGTCGCCGCCGGGAACAGGACCGGCCAGTAGTGCGGTTGGGCCGTGGCGGTCAGGGCCGGCAGGAGCGGGCCGGTGCCGAAGAGGAGGGTGCCCGGCACGGCGGCGACGCGCGGCCCGTACCGGTCCGTGAGCCGGCCGGCCAAGGGGGCCATGAGGGCGGCCATCAGGGGCCCCGGTGTGACCGCGGCTCCGGCGCGCAGGACCGGCCAGTGCCACACAGTGGTCAAAAACAGCACGTTGCACAGCAGCGAGGCGAAGAACCCGGCGCCGAAGACGAACGTGCCGAGGGTGGCGACGGTGAAGGAGCGCAGGCGGAACAGGCCGAGGTCGGCCACCGGTGTGGCGTGGGCGGCGGACCGCAGGACGAACAGCGGCAGCAGTACCGCGGCGGTCCCGAAGGCGGTGAGCACCGCTCCCGAACTCCAGCCCCAGTCCGCGCCCTTGACGATGCCCAGTGCGAGGCCGCCCACGGCGCCCACCAGCAGCAGCGCGCCGAGAGCGTCGGGAACGCCCTCGGCCCGCTCGTCGCGGCTCTCGCGCAGCAGCCGTGCGGCCGCCATGAACGCGGGCAGGCCGATGACGAGGTTGACGAAGAACACCGCACGCCAGCCCTGCCAGTCCACCAGCAGTCCGCCGAGCGAAGGCCCCACTCCGGCGGCCACCGCTCCCGCCGCCGTCGACAGGGCGATCGCCGTGCCGCGCCGCTCGGGCGGGAACTCCGGCAGGGTCAGGCTCAGCGAGGTCGGCAACACGGTCGCGGCACCGAGTGCCTGCACGACGCGGGCCGCGACCAGGACCGGCACCGACGCGGCCAGGCCGCTCGCCACGGACCCGGCAAGGAACAGCAGCAGCCCGGCGAGGAAGAGCCGTCGTCGTCCGTACCGGTCGGCCAGGCGTCCTGCCGGTACGAGGGCGGCGGCGAACACCACGCTGTATCCGTTCAGCACCCACGACAGGTCGGCGAGGGAGTCGCGCGGGAACGACCGCCCGAGGTCGGTGAACGCGATGTTCACGATGGTGACGTCCAGCAGGGCCATGAAGACCACGGCCGAGGTGACGACGAGGACCTTCCAGCGACGCTCCATGTTCCGCCTCCGGCACCGAGCAGTCGATTGTTTGATGCAATCGACTCCACCGACTATAGAGACGTCACTTGCATCAAGCAATCGAGTGGCCGGATGACGTCAGGAACCCAGTGCCGCCAGCTGCGCCGCGGCGCTGTCCAGCAGCATCTCCAGTGCCGTCGGATACGCGCTGTCGACCATGCGGGCCGCCAGCAGGGGTGCCGCCTCGGCGATGCGCGGGTGGGTGGTGCGGGGCAGCCGGGCGTACGTCGAGCGCCACATCTCCTCGTCGGCGCGCAGCGCGGCGCTGGGCAGGGCGAGGGAGGCGGCATCGAGGGCGGCGAAGGCCAGGGTCTGGTCGATGAAGGCGTGGTAGATGCGCACCGTGTCCGGCAGCGGGAATCCGGCGGTGCGCAGCACGTCCAGCACGGCCTCGTCGGCGGCCAGTTCGTTGGCCCGGCCGGTGACCCGGCTGGTGGTCAGCACCGCGGCCTGCGGATGAGCCACATAGGCGCCGTGGATGCGCAGGCCGACCGAGCGCAGGTCGGCCCGCCACTCCCCCGTCGGACGCCAGCCGTCGAGGGCCTGCCCGATGAGCGCGTCGCCGATGGCGAGGGTGAGCTCGTCCATGCCGCGGAAGTAGCGGTAGAGGGTGCTGGGGTCGGCGTCCAGGGCGAGTCCCAGGCGGCGTGCGGTGAGGCCGGCGCTGCCGTGTTCGCGCAGCATCCGCAGCGCGGTCTCGACGATCAGCCGCTCGGACAGCACCGTGCCGCTCTTCGTGGGCCTGCGCCTGCGGCGCTTCTCCTCGGGCACCACCGGTTTGGGCATGACAACCTCCCGAGGCCCTTATGCCAACGCCATTGACCTTACGTGAACCGGCGGCGTTGTATCTCCGGCGGGGCCCCTCGTCATCAACCCTTAGGACAGGGAGATCTGTCATGCGTGTCCTGCTCGTGGGCGCCGGCGGTGTCGGCACCGCCATCACCCGGATCGCCGCCCGCCGTTCGTTCTTCGAGGCGCTGGTGGTGGCCGACTACGACCCGGCACGGGCCGAGGCGGCGGTCGCGGCCCTCGACGACGGCCGCTTCTTCGCCGCCCGTGTCGACGCGAGCGACGAGTCGGCCGTGGTGGAGTTGCTGCGCCGGCACGGCTGCGACGTGCTCCTCAACGCGACCGACCCGCGCTTCGTGATGCCGCTGTTCCGCGCGGCGCGCTCCGCCGGCGCCACCTACCTCGACATGGCGATGTCCCTGTCGCACCCGCACCCCGAGCGGCCCTACGCGGAATGCGGGGTCAAGCTCGGCGACGACCAGTTCGCGCAGGCCGAGGAGTGGACCGAAGCGGGCGCGCTGGCCCTGGTCGGCATGGGCGTGGAGCCCGGTCTGTCGGACGTCTTCGCCCGGTACGCCGCCGACGAGCTCTTCGACGAGATCGAGGAGATCGGCGTCCGGGACGGCGCGAACCTCACCGTCGACGGCTACGACTTCGCCCCGTCCTTCAGCATCTGGACCACCATCGAGGAGTGCCTCAACCCGCCGGTGGTCTACGAGGCCGGGCGCGGCTGGTTCACCACCGAGCCGTTCAGCGAGCCGGAGGTCTTCGACTTCCCCGAGGGCATCGGCCCCGTGGAGTGCGTGAACGTGGAGCACGAGGAGGTGCTGCTCGTCCCGCGTTGGGTGGACGCGCGCCGGGTCACCTTCAAGTACGGGCTGGGCCGGGAGTTCATCGAGACGCTGAAGACACTGCACCTGCTGGGCCTGGACCGCACCGAGACGGTGACCGTGCCGAGCGCGGCCGGGCCGGTCGCCGTCTCACCCCGGGACGTCGTCGCCGCGTGTCTGCCGGACCCGGCGACGCTGGGTGAGCGGATGCACGGCAAGACCTGTGCGGGCACCTGGGTTCGGGGCGTCAAGGACGGTGCGCCGCGCGAGGTGTACCTGTACCACGTGGTCGACAACCAGTGGTCCATGGCGGAGTACGGAAGCCAGGCGGTGGTGTGGCAGACCGCCGTCAATCCGGTCGTCGCCCTCGAACTCCTCGCCACCGGCGCCTGGTCCGGCACAGGCGTGCTCGGCCCGGAGGCGTTCCCCGCCCGCCCGTTCCTGGATCTGCTGACCGCCTACGGCTCCCCGTGGGGCATGCGCGAGCAATGAGCACCGTATCTGCGCGATTTCCGTCGTTTCACTCCCGCATCGACAGGTGACTCGAAACCGAGTAAGCCATTCGCGAGGGCACGTACGACTTCGATCGCAGGTGACATTTCATGGACGACTGGCGAGACCAGGCCGCGTGCCGAAACGAGGACCCCGAGCTGTTCTTCCCGATCGGCACCTCAGGCCCCGCGTTGTTGCAGACGGAGAAGGCGAAGGCGGTGTGCGCCCGCTGCCCGGTCCGGGAGCAGTGCCTTGAATGGGCGCTGGGCCACGGGGAGATCCTGGGCGTGTGGGGCGGCACCGGTGAAACGGAACGGCACGCCATGCAGCGCAGGCGCCGCCGGCGCGCGGGCGCCCGCAACGGTTAGGCCTGTACGGCGGCTCAGCCCTTCGGGGCCGGGCCGCCCGGCAGCCGTAGAGTGAACACCGCGCCGGCACCCGGTTCGCACTCGGCAACCGCCGTTCCGCCGTGGGCGGCGACCAGGTGACGGACGATCGGCAGGCCGAGCCCGCTGCCGCCGGTGCGGCGGCTGCGGGACTTCTCGGCACGCCAGAACCGGTCGAAGACGTGCGGCAGGTCCTTCGGCGCGATGCCCGTGCCGGTGTCGGTCACCGTGAAGACGACCTCGTCGCCGTCGCGGCGGGCGGCCAGGGTGACGGTGCCGTCGGCGGGCGTGTGCCGCAGCGCGTTGGAGACGAGGTTGCCCAGCGCCTGCCGCATCCGCACCGGATCAGCGTCGAGCCACGGGCTGCCGTCCTGTTCGGTGCGTACGGTGACACCGGCCGCGTCGGCGGCGACCCGGTGCGCGGCGGCGACCTGGTCCAGCAGTTCGTCGGCGCGCACCGGTTCGCGGTGCAGGCGCAGGGTGCCCGCGTCGGCGGCCGCGAGGTCCTGGAGGTCGTCGATGATGCGCTGCAGTACCAGCGCCTCCTCGTGCAGGGAGCCGAGCAGCGCGGGATCCGGGTCGACGACGCCGTCCCGGGTGACTTCCAGCCAGCCGCGGATGTTGGTCAGCGGGCTGCGCAGTTCGTGCGCGATGTCGCTGACCATGGCCTTGCGCTGGGCCTCCAGGCGGGCGCGCCGCTCGGTGAGGTCGTTGAAGGCCTCGGCGAGGATGCCCGTCTCGTCCCGTGTGGTCACCGGCACCCGTACATGCATGTCCGGCGGTTGCTGCGCCGCCTCGGTCAGCGCCCGCAGGGGCCGTACGAGCCGGGTGGCGACGACGGCCGTGACGGCGAGGGTGACGGCGAGGACGAGACCGGCCGCACCGACGATCTTGGCCTTGTTGGCCGGGGACATGTCGAAGCGGGGCGGGGTGGTGTCGTCGCCGCCGAGGTACAGCTCGGCCACGGGGGCGACATACGGGTCGAGTTGCGCGCGCAGGGCGTCGTCGCCGCAGGTCTGCGCCGTCTTCATCGCCTTGGCGTCGCCTTCCTTGGCGAACTTGGCGATGGCGTACCGGCTCACGGGGGCCTTGCCGGGGGGACTGAGCATGAGGTACAGCGGCCTGCCGAGGTTCAGGCCGTGTTGCTGCAGACAGGCGCGGGCGCCCCGGGTCAGCTCGTCGAGCGCCTTCTTCTCGGTGCCTGTGGGGTCGCTGAACAGCCCGTAGCCGCAGTCCGCGGTCGGATAGTCGGGGGCCGCGGTGCCGTCGGAGTTGACGATCATGGGGCGGCCGCTCGGGCTGTGCTCGACCTTGGTCTCGACACCGAACCGGCGGTAGCACGTCCGCTGTTTCTCCGCGAGCGCGTCCAGTTGGGCGCGCTCTTTCGCCGTGAGCCGGTAGGGGCCCACGGCCCGGGGATCGATCCCGCTGAGCTGCGCGCCGGTCTCGGTGTAGGTGTCGGTGTGCAGGGGGTCCACGGTGGCGGCCGCGCCGAGGGGCAGGGAGGTGCCCTTGCGTGCCGAGTCGGCGATGAGGGTGCGGTCGGCGGTGGTCAGGGCGATACGCCGGCCCATGGTGGCGGCCAGGGAGCGGACGGTGGCCCCGACCCCCTTCCAGTCGGGGTGGGTTGCCGCGTAGCCGCTGAGCTCCGCGAGGATCCGCATGTCGTCGGCGAGGTCCTGCCCCTGCTCCTCACGCAGGGCGCGCGTGGTGGTCTCCACCGCCAGCCAGGCCGTCGCCGCCACCGAGCACACCGCGATCAGCACCGACGCGATCAGCAGCCGCACCAGCATCCGCTTGCGCAGCGGGATGCGGCGCTTCACGGGCGGCCGCCGCTGAGCTTGTAGCCGACCCCGAACACGGTCAGCAGCCGCACCGGGCGGCGCGGGTCGGCCTCGATCTTCCTGCGCAGGTTCATGATGTGGACGTCGACGGCCCGCTCGGTGGAGGCCCGGTCGAAACCGCGGGTGCACTGCAGCAACTGCCGTCGGGTGAAGACCCGTTCGGGCTCCGCCACCATGGCGAGCAGGATCTGGAACTCGGCCGGTGTGCACTCCACGGGTGCGCCGTCGCAGCGCACCTCGTGCCGTTCCGGATCGACGGCGAGCCCGGCCGCGCGGACCACGGGATCCTCCCGCACGCCGGCCGCCCGGCCACTGCGCCGCAGCACGGTACGGATGCGGGCCATCAGCTCGCGCGGGCTGTACGGCTTGGTCATGTAGTCGTCGGCGCCCAGTTCCAGGCCGAGCAGCACGTCGTCCTCCTCGGACCGTGCGGTCAGCATGAGCACCGGTATGTCCTCCTCGCCCCCGCGCAGCACCCGGCACACCCCGAAGCCGTCGACCACGGGCAGCATCAGGTCGAGGACCACGAGGTCGGGTCTGAGCCGGCGGGCGGCGTCCAGGGCGGCCGCGCCGTCATGGACCACCGTGGCCGTGTGGCCCTCCGACAGCAGGGAGCGGCGTATGAGTTCGGCCTGCATCTCGTCGTCCTCGGCGACCAGCACATGTGCGCACACGCGGCGGATCCTAGGCGCTCAGCGGGCGAGGGACTTCGCGTCGCCCATGACGACGACGGGGTGGAGGGCGGGGTCGAGCGCGCGCAGCAGGTCCTTCATGTGCTGCTCCGAGACGCTGACGCAGCCGTGGGTGGGGCCGCCGTGGTCGACGTGGAACCATATGCCGCCGCCGCGGCCCGCGCCGAGGGGGCGGGTCCAGTCGAGGGGCGAGGTGCCGGGCTCGCGGTTGTAGTTGATGGCGATCACATAGTCGAAGGAGCCTGCGAGGGGTTCGCCTTCGAAGCCCGTGCCCGGTGAGGTGAAGGCACCGGAGCGGTGGTAGGGCAGCCGGGTGCCGGGATCGCCGAGCAGCCCGCCGGCGTCGGTGAGGCCGTACACGCCGACGGGTGAGCGCAGGTCGCCGCCCGTGTGGTGGTCGGACCAGCCCTTGAACGCGTTGTGCGCGGGCCAGCTCGCGCCGGCCCGCCAGCCGGCCGCGGTGCGCTCGTACAGCACGACCGTGGACTGCGGGGAGTTCCTGTCGCGTCCGGTGACGACGACTGCCTGACGGGCGTCACCGGGGATCGCGGCCGAGGTCTTCGGTCCCAGGCCGGGCAGGTGCAGCGGGGCGGCCTGGACGGACATCTGCGGCGAGGGCGGGGCGAGGGTGGCCACGTCCGGTGTGCTCGTCGTGGCCGTGGGGGCGCCGGACGGCTGTCCCGGCGAGGCCACTGCCCCGCCGCCGCATCCCGTGAGGAACAGGGATACGGCGAGCAGGGCGAGACGGGGTCTATTCATGATCACGGGTCGACTGTGACCGACACATGTGAGGAACTCGTCAGGTTCTAGGCTTGGTTCGGCTTCCCCGGACTGTACAGCCACGTGGTGAACAGATGGTCGAGGTCCTTGCCGGACTTGCGTTCCGCGAGGCGGACGAACTGCGCGGTCGTCCCGTTCCCGTCGTGGTGTTCGGCCGCCCAGGCCCGCAGGATGCCGAAGAAGGTGCGGTCGCCGACGGCGGTGCGCAGTTCGTGCAGGGCCATCGCGCCACGGGCGTAGACGGGCGTGCCGAAGATGTTCTTGCCGCTGCCGGGGTCGCCGGGCGGGAACGCCCACAGGTGGTCGCCGGCCGGGCGGGCGTAGAGGCTGTCGAAGGTCTCCTGGGCGCTGTCGCCGCCGTGCTGCTCGCTGTAGAGCCACTCGGCGTAGGTCGCGAAGCCCTCGTTGAGCCAGATGTCCTTCCAGGAGGTCAGCGACACGGAGTCGCCGAACCACTGGTGGGCGTTCTCGTGGACGAGGGTGCTCAGGTCCGGCGCCGAGTCGTACAGGGCGCGGGACTGGGTCTCCAGCGCGTACCCGACGTCCGGGGCGTGGTCCACGATCGACCCGGCGTTGCGGAACGGGTAGGGCCCGAAGAGCTTGCTCTCCCATGCCAGGACGGACGGCAGCTTCTTCAGGACGGGTGCGGACTCGGACGCCTCGCGCGGGTCGACGGCGTTGTAGACGCGGATGCCCTCGCGGGTGGTGTACTGCTCGACCTTGAACTTCCCGATCGTCGCGGTGGCGAGGTAGGCGGCCATGGGTTCGCACTGGCGCCAGTGGAAGGTGGTGTGCCCGTGCGCGGTCCGCTGCCGGACCAGCGCGCCGTTCGAGACGGCGGTGCGGTTCTCGGGGACGGTGACCGTGATGTCGTACGAGGACTTGTCCTTGGGGTGGTTGTTCGCCGGGAACCAGGTCATGGCGCCCTGCGGCTCCCCGGCGACGAACGCGCCGTCGTCGGTCGTTATCCAGCCGTCGGCCGAGCCGTCGGGGTCGGTGACCTGCTGGGGGATGCCTCTGTAGGTGACGGTGACGCGGAACGTCTCGCCCTTGTGCAGGGGGCGGTGCGGGGTGACGACGAGTTCCTGGCCGTCGCGGCGGTACTGCGCCCGGTCGTGGTCGACGGTCAGGCCGGTGACCTTCAGCCCCTTGAAGTCGAGGTCGAAACGGGTCAGGTCCTGGGTGGCGCGGGCGGTGAGGACGGCGGTGCCGTCGAGGTGACGGCTCGTCGGGTCGTAACGGAGGTTCAGGTCGTAGTGCTCGACGTGGTAGCCGCCGTTGCCGGCGAGCGGGAAGTACGGGTCGCCGGCGCCGGATGCGCCGCCGGTGCCGGCGGTCGCGGGCCCGGCGGCGGCGAGCAGTGCCGCGAGGGCGACCGGAACGGTCGCGGTCAGGGCCTCGCGGCGGAGGACGGTGGCGGGTCTGACGGGGCGTCGGCTGGGCTGCCTCACGTGCACTCCTGGGGGGTGGCCGATGATCATACGAATCCAGGTTATGGGCAGCCCGGCCTGCTTTCCTCCTCAATTGGGTCAAGTGATACGGCGTCATCCGCCGCCTCCGCACTACGCTCGACGCCACCCGCCACCCAGAAAGGCCCGATCGTGAGCGTTCGCGTGCGTCGCGTCTACGAACCGCCCGAGCCGGACGACGGGGTACGCGTCCTGGTCGACCGGCTGTGGCCGCGCGGCCTGTCCAAGGACGCCGCGCACGTGGACGAGTGGCCCAAGGCGCTCACCCCGTCGACCGAACTGCGCCGCTGGTATCACGCGGGTGAGGGGTCGTACGAGGAGTTCGCCGAGCGTTACGAGGCGGAGCTGGACGCCCCGGAGGCGTCCGAACTGCTTGAGCACGTCCGGGAGTTGGCGGCCAAGGGGCCCGTGACGCTGCTGACCGCGTCCAAGGAGCCCGAGCGGAGTCATGCCGAGGTGCTGGTCCGGCTGCTGGGTTCGCCTTCGAGGTAGGTCTCGGTGACGGCCAGCGCGGCCGCCATGATGCTCAGTTGCGGGTTCACCTCCGGGCAGCCCGGCAGCACGGAGGCGTCGGTGACGAGGACGCCGTCGACGCCGCGCAGCCGGCCCTCGGCGTCGGCCGGTGCCCGCTCGGGGTCGCCGCCCGCGGCTACCGTGCCGGCCGGGTGGAAGGCCGACAGGTGCAGGTCGCGTGGGGTGATCCCGGTGAGCAGCGCGTCGAGTTCCGGGAGGGTGCGGGCGCGCGGCGCCCGTGGGATGCCGGTGAGCACCTCCACGGCCCCGGCGGCGAAGAGGATACGGCCCATGGCTCGTACGGCCGTCATGAGCCGGGCGCCGTCGCGGGGGTCCAGGCGGTAGCGGACGAGGGTGCGGCCCCGGCCCAGGACCCGGCCCGAGGGCCGGTCGGCGATCATGGCGCCGAGGATCGCCAGCCGGTCGGCCTCCTCCAGTTCACGGCGCAGCGAGCGCCCGAGGCCGGGGAGGACGAAGCTGCTCATGCCGGGCGGGCTCGCGGTCGCCTCGATCAGGATCCCGCGGTCGTGCAACTCCTCGACGCCGGTGCTCTGCAGGACGCCTTCCCAGGACGTGACCGGTTCCGCGAAGCGGCCGGCGACGCTGGTGGCCGGGTGCACGCTGAGGTTGCGGCCCAGGCGGGGGTGACCGCCCAGGCCGCTGCGGCGCAGCAGCGGCGGGGTCTGCAGGGCGCCCGCGGCCGTGACGACGAGGGGGCTGAGGATCTCCAGTTCGCTGCCGTCCGCACGGCGGGCCAGGACGCCGGCCGCCCGTGGCGGGCCGGGGCGGTCGTGGTCGAGCAGGATCCGCAGCGCGCGTGCGCCGGTGACGATGCGGGCTCCATGGGCGCAGGCGTCGGGCAGCACGGACAGCTGCACGCTCTGCTTCGCGCCGGTGGGACAGCCCACCACGCACTGGCAGGAGCCCTTGCAGCCCGGTGCGTTGCGGCGCAGCGGACCGGCCCGCCAGCCGAGTCGTTCCGCGCCGGCCAAAGCGAGCAGGCCGTTGGCGCCGAGGACGTCGAGGGGCTGGGTGGCGACGCGCAGGGTGCGTTCGATCTCGTCCAGCCGTGCGGGAAAGCCGTCGGCGAGACGGAAGCCGTGACGGCTGGCCCAGCGCGCGAGGACACGATCCGGAGTCCGGTAGCAGGTTCCGGAGTTGACGACGGTGGTGCCGCCGACGGCCCGTCCGACCGGCAGCAGGAGCGGCGGATCACCCAGCGCCGCGGTCGCCCCGCCGTCCCGGTACAGGTCGGTGAAACGGTCCAGCGGTGCACGATGGCCGAAGGAGGCCGTGCTGTGGTGCTCGCCCTCCTCCAGCACGACGACGGCGAGCCCGGCGCGCGCGAGAGTACGGGCGGCGACGGCTCCTCCGGCGCCCGATCCCACGACGACGGCGTCCGCGGTGGCACGCGCGGGCCACTCCTCGGCCGGGGTGCAGTCCAGGGGCGGGTCCTCGGGCGCCGGCGGCGCCGACGGAACGGGCGTGCGCTCGGTGGCCGCGGCGAGCAGCACGGGGATCTTGAGGAGATCCAGCGCCGGTACGAGCCCGGGGCGCGCGGCAAGGGAGCCGAGCACCGTCTCGCGCTCGTCGGGAGCAAGGTCGGCCAGGCGGCGCCCGCTGTGCAGGACCGCGTACGCGTCGACCCCGGCGCAGGCGGCCCGCACTGCGCCCCGTACCGGAACGGGCAGCGCGCCCAGGAACGCGTCGAGCCTGCCGGGCACTCGCGCGAGCCACCCTGCGTCCCCCGCGTCCGCGAGCAGCGCGGCGACCGACCCCCGCCCGGTCACCGGTCCCCCACCTCGGCGTGCGCGATGCCCCGCAGCGTCCATGAGGCTTCGGAAGTGAGACGGGCCAAGAGGCGCCCGATGTGCACGAAAGCGTAGGCGTCGACAGCGGTGACGGCGGCCCGAACAAGAGCGGGCAGCGCGGACAGGAACACGTCGAGCCTGCCGGGCACTCGCCCGAGCCACCCTGCGTCCCCCGCGTCCGCGAGCAGCGCGGCGACCGACCCCCGCCCGGTCACCGGTCCCCCACCTCGGCGTGCGCGATGCCCCGCAGCGTCCATGAGGCTTCGGAAGTGAGACGGGCCAAGAGGCGCCCGATGTGCACGAAAGCGTAGGCGTCGACAGCGGTGACGGCGGCCCGAACAAGAGCGGGCAGCGCGGACAGGAACACGTCGAGCCTGCCGGGCACTCGCCCGAGCCACCCTGCGTCCCCCGCGTCGGCGAGCAGCGCGGCGACCGCCCCCCGCCCGGTCACCGGTCCCCCACCTCGGCGTGCGCGATGCCCCGCAGCGTCCACGAGGCTTCGGGAGTGAGGGCGGTCTGGTGGTCGCCCGATGTGCAGGGCCGCGTACGCGTCGACAGCGGTGGCCGCAGCGTGTTCTGCGGCGCGGGCAGCGCGGCCAGGAACGCGTCGCCTGCCGGGCACCCGCGCGAGCCACTCCGCGTCCCCGACATCGAAAAGCAGCGCGGCGACCAACCCCCGCCCGGTCACCGGTCCCCCATCTCGGCGTGCGCGGTGCCCCGCAGCGTCCATGAGGCTTCGGTGCGCCAGTGGCCCCACCAGCGCTCCAGAAGGATCTTCGCGTCGGCGCTCTCGCTGTTGCGGCAGACCGCGGGGGAGCCGTCCGGGTCGCGGTAGTCCAGGGCGAGGGTGCGCTCGGCCGGCTGGGTGACCTCGACGCGGATGCGGCGCAGCAGCGTGCGGCCGGTCACCGTCCAGTCGGGCAGCCCGAGGTGGGCACGGAACCGTCCGATGCCGAACAGGCCCACGGCGGATCGCTCCGCCCGGCGCGGCCAGGTGCGGCCGCGGTGCCGCAGGCGCAGGAAGACGAGCGGAGGCAGCCGCCGCAGTACGGGCCGCGTGGACACCGCTGCGATCACCTCGAGTACATCGCCGTCGCCCAGTTCCGCGTGGAGCCAGGCCCAGCGGCGGGCGTTGCCGTGGCCGTGGATGCGGGCGGAGGCGCCGGGGGCGCCGTGCAGGGTCAGCGTCTGCTTTCCGTCGCTGAAGGTTCCGTCGTACGTGGCCCGGGCGGCCGGAAGCATATGAGCGGCGGGGAGCAGCGGGTGCCACCAGGACCAGCGGGGAAAGGTGAACAGCGGCTCGGCCAGGGGCTGTTCGGCGAGGTCCCAGTGGAAGTCGCCGACGTTTCCGGTCAGTTGGCCCGGAGTGGCGGAGACACCCGGGGTTGTGAATCCGTGCGTGGGGTTCTTCCAGGGAGCGGGTCCGAAGCGGACGTGGCGGACTTCCCCGTCGGGTGGGAAGGCGGCGGCCCAGCCGTGTGCGTGCGGCGCGGATCCGTCGGCGGGCGAGACCAGTTCGTGGTGGAGCCAGATGCCGGTGCCGGTGGTGGGGTCGGTCAGCGTGGTGTACCAGACCTCGGTGCGGCCGGGGCTGCCGTCCCAGCGCGGTGCGAGGTACTGGGCGGGGTCCTCCTGCCGGGGAAAGCGGAAGCTCAGGAGGAAGGGCGCCAGGCCCGTGGTGACGGGGAAACGGAGCGTGCCCTGGCCGATCCGCGCGCTGTCCTCGTACAGCGTGAAGGGCAGTACGGTCATCGACTTCACCGGATGACGGGGCGTTACGGACTTCCAGCCGTCCAGGGTGAACGCGCGGCCGCCGGCGGTGAACGTCAGCCGGTAACGGATGCGGCGGCGGGCGAGGGGCGAGATTTCCACGTCGCCTGTGGCGTCCGGGTCGTCGGCCAGTCCGCTGACGCGGATACGGCCGCCGAGCCGGGCCCGGGTGGTGCGGTGCGGGCGCAGGACCTCGTCGGCCTCGGCCCGCAGGTCGAGGCGGATGCGGCGGACGGGGTCGCGGCCGTCGAGCCGGACCGTGCCGAGCATGGTCTCCCTGAACGAGGTGCCCCTCACGCCAGTCCCTCCAGCATGATGCGTTCGGTGTCGCGCAGATAGGCGTCGGCGGCCGTGTGGGCCCGGCCGCCGTCGCCGGACGTCACCGCCTCGACCACCGGGGCGAGTCGCCGGTGTGCGGTTTCGGCGTCGGTGAACGGCCCGCGCAGGGCGGCGCGGACGGGGAGGTAGGCGTTGAAGAGGGTGTTGGTCAACAGGACGTAGACCCGGTTGCCGGTCGCCCGGGCGAGGGCGCGGTGCACCTCGACATCGGCCAGCTGCACGGAGTCCGCGCCGTCCGCCTCCCGTACGGCCTCCAGGAGGCGCCGCAGTTCGGCGTGGTGCGCCCGGGTGGCCCGGGCCGCGGCCCGCTCGGCGATCAACGCGCCCACGGACCGCCGTACTTCGAAGATCTCGCGGACCCACTTCACATCGTGCCGCACGAGCATCGGCAGGAGGTCCGCGCCGCCGAGCCGGGCGTAGTCGCGGACCTTGGTGCCGACGCCGTGCCGGGTCTCCAGCAGGCCGGCCTGGACGAGGCGGCCGAAGGCGTGTTTGAGGGTGGTGCGGGTGACGCCGTACCCGTCGGCCAGCCGGCGCTCCGGGGGCAGGTAGCTGCCCGCCGGATGGCGTCCGGCCAGGATGTCCTCGCGCAGTCGGGCCTCGAGGACGTCCACGATCGTCTCGCGGGGCAGGGCCTCCACGGATGCCTCCTCGCACGGAAGGAGTGGATGAGTGGCTCAGCCACTGAAGCAGCGGAGGTGTCTGCGGGTCAATCCCCTTGCGCGTCAATCCGCTTGCAAGGGCGGACTGTTCACGTGAGGACGCGGCGGGGCGGCCGGGGAACGACCCCGGCCGCCCCGCCGCGCGTCCGTCGCTCAGGCGGTCTGCTTCGCCGCCGCCCGTCCGGCTGCTCGCCCGGAGAAGAGGCAGCCGCCGAGGAAGGTGCCCTCCAGGGCGTTGTAGCCGTGCACGCCTCCGCCGCCGAAGCCCGCGACCTCACCGGCCGCGTAGAGACCGTCGATCGGGTTGCCGTCGGCGCCCAGGGCGCGGGAGTCCAGGTCGGTCTGGATGCCGCCGAGGGTCTTGCGGGTGAGGACGTGGAGTTTGACCGCGATGAGCGGGCCGGCCGCCGGGTCGAGGATGCGGTGCGGGGTGGCGACACGGCCGAGGCGGTCGCCGATGTAGCGGCGGGCGTTGCGGATGCCCTGGATCTGGGAGTCCTTGCTGTAGGGGTTGGCGATCTGCAGGTCGCGGGCCTCGATCTGGCGGCGCAGGACGTCCGCGTCGAGCAGTGGCTTGTCCGTCAGCTCGTTCATCCTGGTGACGAGTTGCTCCAGGGTGGGTGCGGTGACGAAGTCGGCGCCCTTGCGCAGGAACGCGTCGACCGGGGCCGGGGCGCCCTTGCCCAGGCGGTTCTTGAGGACCGCACCCTTGTCCTTGGCGGTGATGTCGGGGTTCTGCTCGGAGCCCGACAGCGCGAACTCCTTCTCGATGATCTTCTGGGTGAGGATGAACCAGGAGTGGTCGTACTCCGCGATGTCCGGGGTGGTGCGCAGGTATTTCAGGGTGCCGAGGGTGTCGTAGCCGGGCAGGCAGGGGTCGGGCAGCCGGCGGCCCAGCGCGTCGAACCAGAGGGAGGACGGGCCGGGCAGGATGCGGATGCCGTGGCCGGGCCAGATCGGGTCCCAGTTCTGCAGGCCCTCGGTGTAGTGCCACATGCGGTCGCGGTTGACCAGGCGGACGCCGGCCTCGGCGCTGATGTCGAGCATGCGGCCGTCGACGTACGCGGGTACGCCGGTGACCATGCCGGTGGGCGGGGTGCCGAGGCGCTCGGGCCAGTAGCGGCGGACGATGTCGTGGTTGGCGCCGATGCCGCCGGTGGTGACGACGACGGCCCGGGCGGTGAGTTCGAAGTCGCCGGTGCGGTCGCGGTTGGAGGCGGCGCCCCGGGGCGAGCGGTCCTCGGCGAGCACCGTGCCGCGCACTCCACGGGCGGCGCCTTCCTCGATCACCAGCTCGTCGACCTGGTGGCGGTGGTAGAAGGTCAGCAGTCCGTCGCGGGCGGCCTGCTTGGCGTGGTCGACGAACGGCTCCACCACGCCGGTGCCGGTGCCCCAGGTGACATGGAAGCGGGGCACGGAGTTGCCGTGCCCGTCGGCCCGCAGGTCGCCCCGTTCGGCCCAGCCGACCGTCGGCAGAAGCTTGATGCCGTGCCCGTCCAGCCAGGACCGCTTCTCGCCCGCCGCCCACTCGACGTAGGCGCGCGCCCAGCGCACCGCCCAGGAGTCCTCGTCGTCGACCCGGTCGAACCCTGCGCTGCCCTGCCAGTCGTTCCAGGCCAGGTCGAAGGAGTCCTTGATGCCGAGGCGGCGCTGCTCCGGGGAGTCGACGAGGAACAGCCCGCCGAAGGACCAGAACGCCTGGCCTCCCAGGTTGGCGGCGTTCTCCTGGTCGACCAGCGCGACCCTGCGGCCCCGGCTGGTGAGCTCGTGCGCGGCGACCAGGCCCGCGAGGCCCGCTCCGACGACGATGACGTCCGCATCCATGGCGAGGGTTCCTTTGCTCGTTGGGTGGTCGGGTTGAGGGGGCTCGTTCGGAGATCTCATCGGGAGGTGTTGCTGCCGTCGGTCAGCAGCGCGGTGAGCAGTTGCTTGAGCCAGCCGCGGGCGCCGTCGACGTCCTTGTCCAGGAGCAGTTGGGTGGTGACACCGTCGTACGCGGCGACCACGGCGTGTGCCGCGCCGTCGATGTCGCCGAGCACGGCGGGCAGTTGGGCGAGTCCCTGCGCGCGGGCGAGCCGGTCGGCGACCGCCTGCCGCAGCCGCGCCCGGTGTTCCAGCAGGGTCTCGGCGACCTGCGGAGCGCGGGCGGCGTGCACCAGGAAGTCCGTCTTCACCAGCAGCCAGTCCAGGTCGAGGAGCAGTACTTCGGTGACGCGGTCGACGGCGGCGGGCACGTCCAGGTCCGGTCCGTCCAGGGCGAGGGCACCGGAGACCTGGTCCGCGATGAGGTCGGCGCGCTGCCGATAGAGAGCGAAGAACAGCTCGTCCAGGCTGTCGAAGTTGGAGTAGAAGGCTCCCCTGCTGTAGCCGGCGGCCTCGCAGACCTCCTCGATGGAGACCCGGCCGAAGCCCTTGGCGGCGAACACCGAGAACGCGGCGTCGAGGAGGTTGGCGCGGGTGCGGACCCGGCGCCTGGTCACGCGTGGGGCCGTTTCCTCCGTCGTCATCTCCGACCTCCGTTCGATACAGGAATGTATCCGATACATCGATGTATCGGAAGGCGGCCGACGTCATCCCACCCGAAGGAGATAGGAACAGATTTTCGAATATAGGAGTACGCTGGATCTGTGACCAGGCACCTCCAGGGCTCGCTCTTCGACCAGACCGACGAGCTGCGTCTCGGCTCCCTCGACGGGATCCGGCGGACGCACCTCGGCATGGGCGCCTGGATCGACGTCCTGCCCGGATGGCTCGGCGGCTCGGACACCCTGTTCGAACAGCTGGCCGCCGAGGTGCCCTGGCGTGCGGAGCGCCGCATGATGTACGACCAGGTCGTGGACGTACCCCGGCTCCTCGCGTTCTACGGTGCGCACGAGGCACTCCCCCACCCGGTGCTGGACGAGGCGCGCGAGGCCCTGTCCGCGCACTATGCCGACGAGTTGGGCGAGCCGTTCACCACGGCCGGGCTCTGCCACTACCGCGACGGGCGGGACAGTGTCGCCTGGCACGGCGACCGGATCGGGCGGGGCGCCCGCGAGGACACCATGGTCGCCATCCTCTCCGTGGGCGCACCCCGCGATCTGCTCCTGCGTCCGGTGCGGGGCGGCGAGAGCGTGCGGCGCCCGCTGGGGCACGGCGATCTCATCGTGATGGGCGGCTCCTGCCAGCGGACCTGGGAGCACTCCATCCCGAAGACCACACGCGCCTCGGGGCCGCGCATCAGCATCCAGTTCCGCCCGCACGGCGTGCAGTGAGGCGGAGAGGCGGCCGCTTCGGCTGCACGCAGAGGGCTGCCTCCGGCGGACGGTGCCGGAGGCAGCTCTCAATCCCTGGACTCGCAGATTGGCGGGGACCTGCCGCTTCCGGCGCAGGCGGGTTCTGCTTTGCTGGTGCTGTCGGGCAGGGATCTCACCACGCGGGGCAATCATGCAGGCAGACGTGCGGCACATCGCCGACGGCATTCACCTGGTACACGGCAGCAACACCAACTGGGTGATCCTCACCGAGGGCGACGAGATCACCCTGGTGGACACCGGCTACCTCGGCGACCGTGAGCAGCTGCTCGCGTCTCTGGCGGCGGTGGGCGGTGCACCGGAGGCGGTCGCCGCGGTGCTGATCACCCACGCGCACAACGACCATCTGGGCTCCGCCGAGTATCTGCGCAGCACCTACGGCACGCCCGTGTATCTCCACGAGGCCGAAGTGCCGCACGCACGCCGGGAGTTCCTGCAGCAGGTGACCGTCGGGCAGATCGTGATGAACAGCTGGCGGCCCGGTGTGCTGCCCTGGTCGGTGCACGCCCTTCGCTCCGGCGGCAGGGCCCATGTGCCGGTCGCCGCCCCGGAGCCGTTCCCGGCGGCGGGCCCGCTGGACCTGCCGGGCCGCCCCGTGCCGGTGCACACGCCCGGCCACACCGACGGGCACGCGGCCTTCCACCTGCCGGACGCCGGGGTGCTGATCTCGGGCGACGCCCTGGCCAGCGGCCACCCCACCTCGCGGATCCAGGGGCCGCAGCTGCTGCCCGACATGTTCCACCACGAGCGGGCCCGTGCCGTGGCCTCACTGGACGTCCTGGCCGCACTCGACGGCGAGCTGCTGCTGCCCGGGCACGGCCCCGTGCACCGCGGTCCACTGCGTGAAGCGGCACTTCAGGCCAAGGAGCGTGCCCTCTAAGGTGAGGTGACGATCACCCGCGAGGCAAGGACACGCACGCCATGGCACTGCAGATCAGCGCGACGAACCCGGAGCACCCCGCGCTCCTGCTGGCCCTGCCCTGGCATCTGCCCCTGGAGGAGTGGCCCGACGACTACCTCGTCCCGCTGCCGCGCGGCATATCCCGCCACGTCGTGCGCTACGCCCGCGCCGGCGACGAGGTGATCGCCGTCAAGGAACTCGCCGAACGGCCCGCCCTGCGCGAGTACGAGCTGCTGCGCGACCTGGACCGGCTCGGCATCCCCGCGGTGGACCCGCTGGCCGTGGTCACCGGGCGCTCCGACCAGGCGGGCGACCCGCTGGAACCGGTGCTGATCACCCGGCATCTGCGCGGCTCACAGCCGTACCGCTCGATGTTCGAGACCACGATGCGCCCGGCCACCATGCACCGCCTCATGGACGCGCTGGCCGTGCTGCTGGTGCGGCTGCACCTCGCCGGCTTCGCCTGGGGCGACTGCTCGCTGTCCAACACCCTCTTCCGGCGCGACGCGGGCGCCTACGCCGCCTACCTCGTGGACGCCGAGACCGGCGATCTGCACCCCCAGCTCAGCGACGGGCAGCGCGAGTACGACCTCGACCTCGCCCGCGTGAACATCAGCGGCGAGCTGCTGGACCTGGAGGCCTCGGGGGCGCTGCACCCGTCCGTCGACCCGGTCGAGTTCGGCATGGAGATCTGTGCCCGCTACGGGGACCTGTGGGAGGAGCTCACCCGCACGTCCGTGTACCCGGCGGGCAAGTACCACTACATCGAGCGCCGCATCCGCCGCCTCAACGAACTCGGTTTCGACGTGGCCGAGATGCAGATCCAGCACTCCTCCAACGGGGACACGGTCACCTTCGTCCCCAAGGTCGTCGACGCCGGCCACCACCAGCGCCAACTGCTGCGTCTGACCGGCCTGGACGCGGAGGAGAACCAGGCGCGGCGGCTGCTGAACGACCTGGAGAGCTGGATGGCCACCCAGGACGACTACGCGCCCGGCGACCCCCTGGCGGCCCGCCCCGAGGTGCTGGCGCACCGGTGGGTACGAGACGTCTTCCGGCCCACCGTGCGGGCCGTGCCCCTCGAACTGCGCGGCTCGATGGACCCGGCGGAGATCTACCACGAGCTGCTCGAACACCGCTGGTACCTGTCCGAGCGGGCGCAGCACGACATAGGGCTGGACACGGCGGTCGAGGACTACATCGAGAACGTGCTGCCCAAGGCGCGCGAGACCCTGGAGCCGGTCACCCCCGAGTGACTCAGGCGTGCGGGACCACGGCGACCGGACAGTCGGCGTGGTGCAGGACGCCGTGCGCCACCGAGCCGATGCGCGCGCCGACGGCCGTGCGGTGCGCGCGCCGCCCGACGACCATCAGCTGGGCCCGCGCGGCCACCGACAGCAGCACCTGGCCCGCGCTGCCCATCTCCAGGTGCTCGATCACGGGCACGTCGGGGAAGCGCTCCCGCCAGGGCTGCAGCGCGGCGGTCAGTGCCTTCGACTCGAACGGTTCCAGGCCGCCGGCCTCGTCGAGGAGGTGCGCCGAGCCTGGGCTGTACGCGAACACCGGCGGCAGCGTCCAGGCCCGCACCGCCCGCACGGTGGCGCCGCGGGCGGCCGCCGTCTCGAAGGCGAACCGCAGGGTGTCGGCGCTGTCCTCCGGTTGGCCCTGCTGGCCGACGACGACCTCCCGTCCGGCGGCCTCGGCCGTCGGCTGGTCGCCCGCGCGCACGAGCACCACCGGCCGCGTCGCTCCGGCGATCACCTGCTGCCCGACGGAGCCGAGCAGGAAGCCGACGACGGGCCCGTGCCCGCGTGAGCCGAGCACCAGCATCTCGGCCCCAGCGGCCGCGTCGAGCAGCGTGTCGACCGTCTCCCCCGCCACGACGTCCGTGGCGACGTCGAGGTCCGGATGGCGCGCGGTGACACTCCGGACGGCCTCGGCCAGGGCGTCCCGCACCCAGCCGGCCTGCGTGTCCGGGTCCGCCGCGTCGATCGCCTCGTACGGCTGGAAGCGCCAGGCCCGCAGCACGCGCAGCGCCAGCCCCCGGCGGACCGCCTCCCGGGCCGCCCAGTGCAGTGCCGCGATGCTCTCCTCTGTTCCGTCGACGCCTGCGGTGATCGGGCGGGTCATGCGGCTGCCTCCGAGTCTCGTGATCAGGTCACTCGGACCCAGTCTTCACTACGCTCCTGCCATGGCCTTGGAATGGGAGCAGGTGAACGTCGACGCGGCCGACGCCGTCGCGCTGGGACGGTGGTGGGCCGAGGCGCTCGGCTGGGTCGTGGTCAACGACGCGGCCGACGAGTTCGAGATCCGGCCCGAGAAGGACCGACTGCCGGGACTGATCTTCGCCCCGGTGCCGGAGGGCAAGACCGTCAAGAACCGCCTCCACCTGGACTTCCGTCCTGACGACCAGGACGCCGAGGTCGCACGGCTGCTCGCCCTCGGCGCACGGCGCGCGGACGTCGGACAGGGTGAGCAGTCGTGGGTGGTGCTGGCGGATCCCGAGGGGAACGAGTTCTGCGTGCTCTCGTCGAGACACCGCTGAGCGGCGGCCCCGCCGTATACCGGAGCGAAGCAGGACGATCGAACATACGATGGGCGGGAGCCGGCGTGGTGACCGCCCTGGCGACAGGGCTCGCCGGCCGCCGGTCCGACCACTCGGGGTGGGAGACGTATGGCACAGGCGTCCGACGCAGCGCGGACCGTCATCATGACCGTGGACGACGATCCGGGGGTCTCCCGGGCCGTCGCCCGTGATCTGCGGCGGCGCTACGGCGAGTCGTACCGGATCGTGCGCGCGGAGTCCGGCGAGTCCGCGCTGGACGCGCTGCGGGAGCTGAAGCTGCGCGGCGACCTGGTCGCGGTGATCCTGGCCGACTACCGCATGCCGCAGATGAACGGCATCGAGTTCCTGGAGCAGGCCCTGGACGTGTATCCGGGTGCCCGGCGGGTGCTGCTGACCGCGTACGCGGACACCAGCGCGGCCATCGACGCGATCAACGTCGTCGACCTGGACCACTATCTGCTCAAGCCGTGGGACCCGCCCGAGGAGAAGCTCTACCCCGTCCTGGACGACCTGCTGGAGGCCTGGCGGTGCAGCGACTTCCGGCCGGTGCCCAGCACCAAGGTGGTCGGGCACCGCTGGTCGGCGCGTTCCTCGGACGTACGGGAGTTCCTGGCCCGCAACCAGGTGCCCTACCGCTGGTACTCGGCGGACGAGCCCGAGGGCAGGCGGCTGCTGGCGGCGGCCGGGCAGGACGGGCAGCGGCTGCCGCTCGTGATCACCCCGGACGGGACTCCCCTGGTCGAGCCGGAGGCACCCGAGCTGGCCGCGCGGGTGGGGCTGGCGACCACGCCGGCGGCGGACTTCTACGACCTCGTCGTCATCGGCGGCGGGCCCGCCGGACTCGGGGCCGCGGTGTACGGCGCCTCCGAAGGCCTGCGGACCGTGCTGGTGGAGCGGTCGGCGACCGGCGGGCAGGCGGGGCAGAGCTCGCGGATCGAGAACTACCTGGGCTTCCCCGACGGCGTGTCCGGGGCACAGCTGACCGACCGGGCGCGCCGGCAGGCGGCGAAGTTCGGCGCCGAGATCCTCACCGCACGCCAGGTGACGGGACTCGAGGTCAACGGGGCCGCGCGGACCGTGCGGTTCTCCGACGGCTCGGCGGTCGCCGCGCACAGCGTGATCCTGGCGACCGGCGTGTCGTACCGGCAGCTCGACGCGCCGGGCTGCAGCGACCTGACCGGCTGCGGGGTGTTCTACGGCTCGGCACTGACCGAGGCGGCCTCCTGCCAGGGCCACGACGTGTACATCGTCGGCGGCGCCAACTCGGCCGGGCAGGCGGCGATGTACCTGTCGCGGGGCGCCAAGTCGGTGACACTGCTCGTGCGCGGGCCGGACCTGTCCGCGTCGATGTCGTACTACCTGATCCAGCAGATCAACGAGGCGCCCAACATCTCGGTGCGTGCCCGCACGGTCGTCGAGTCCGCGCACGGCTCCGGCCGGCTGGAGCGGCTCACCCTGCGCGACACGGAGACCGGCGAGACCGAACTCGTCGACGCGCAGTGGATGTTCGTGTTCATCGGCGCGGCGCCGCTGACCGACTGGCTCGACGGGACGGTGCTGCGCGACGAGCACGGCTTCATCCTGGCCGGGCCCGACCTGACCCCGGACGGGCGGCCGCCGGCGGACTGGGAGCTGGACCGGCCGCCGTACCACCTGGAGACCAACATTCCCGGCGTGTTCGTGGCGGGCGACGCCCGCGCCGAGTCCGCGAAACGGGTCGCGTCCGCCGTCGGAGAGGGAGCCATGGCCGTGATGCTCGTCCACCGGTATCTGGAGCAGTCGTGAGCGGGCAGGTCATGCCCTGCAGCCCGCAGGAGATCGGTTCGCTGTTCCTGTTCGAGAAGCTCACCCCCCAGCAGCTCGGGCGGCTGTGCAGCGAGGGGCGGGTGGAGCAGTTCGAGGCGGGGCCCGTCTACACCGAGGGCGAGCCCGCCACCTGCTTCTTCGTGATGATCGAGGGCACGGTCGTGCTGTCCCGGCGGGTCGGCGGCGACGATGTCGAGGTGACGCGCACCTCGCAGCCCGGCGTGTACTCCGGCGCCATGCAGGCGTATCTCGGGGACCGGGTGCGGCAGCTGTACAACAACTCCATGCGCGTGACGGAGCCGACGCGGTTCTTCGTGCTGCCCGCGGACACGTTCGCGGCCGTCATGCAGGAGTGGTTCCCGATGGCGGTGCATCTGCTGGAGGGGCTGTTCTTCGGTTCCAAGAGCACCCAGCGGGCCATCGGGCAGCGGGAACGGCTGCTGGCGCTGGGCTCGTTGTCCGCCGGACTCACCCATGAGCTCAACAATCCGGCGGCGGCGGCCGTGCGGGCCACCGCGACGCTGCGCGAGCGGGTCGCGAAGATGCGGCACAAGCTGGGTGTCATCTCCGCGGGCCCGTATCCGCGCGAGGCGCTGGCGAACCTCATCGAGGTCCAGGAGCGCACCGCCGAACTCGTCGCCAAGGCACCCACGTTGAGCCCGCTGGAGGCCGCGGACCGGGAGGACGCCCTCACCGACTGGTTCGACGACCACGGCATCCCCGACGGCTGGCGGCTCGCGCCCACGTTCGTGCAGGCCGGTCTGGACATCGACTGGCTGGACCAGGTCGCGGCGGACGTGGACCCGGAGATCCTGCCCGGGGCGATCGGGTGGCTCAACTACACGGTCGAGACCGAGCTGCTGATGGACGAGATCGAGGACTCCACGACGCGTATCTCGCACCTGGTCGACGCGGCCAAGCAGTACTCGCAGCTCGACCGGGCCCCGTACCAGAACGCCGACGTCCATGAACTCCTCGACAGCACGCTGCTGATGCTGTCGGGCAAGATCGGCTCGCGGATCGAGGTCGTCAAGGACTACGACCGCAGCCTGCCGAAGATCCCGGCCTACCCGGCGGAGCTGAACCAGGTGTGGACCAACCTGATCGACAACGCGGTCCACGCCATCAACAGCGCGGGCGGGGAAGGCACGCTGACGGTGCGGACGGCTCTCGACCACGACCGGCTGCTGGTCGAGTTCCGCGACACCGGGCCCGGCGTGCCGCAGGAGATCCGCGGCCGCATCTTCGACCCGTTCTTCACCACCAAGCCGGTGGGCGAGGGCACCGGGCTGGGTCTGGACATCTCCTGGCGGATCGTCGTCAACAAGCACCACGGCACCCTCCAGGTGGAGTCCGAACCCGGCGACACCCGCTTCCAGGTCCTGCTGCCCCTGACCGCGACGGACGACGACACACCGGAGGAGCCCGCATGACCAGTGCCGACGGAATCGACCCCGCCGTCCCGCCGAGCGGCAGCGGGTGCGTCGAGTGCGACGCGGCCGGCGGCTGGTGGTTCCATCTGCGGCGCTGCGCACAGTGCGGGCACATCGGCTGTTGTGACGACTCGCCCGCGAAGCACGCCAGCGCCCACTACCGGGAAACCGGCCACCCCGTGATCCGCAGTTTCGAGCCGGGTGAGGGCTGGTTCTGGGACTTCGACACCAACGAGCTGTACGAGTCGGGGCCCGACCTTGCTCCCCCGGTGAGCCATCCCGCGGACCAGCCGGCGCCGGGCCCTGCCGGGCGGGTACCGGCGAACTGGGCGGAGACGCTGCGCTGAGCGCTCCGCTGGGTAGGGCCGCGATGGCCCGTCGTTCGTCTGCAGATGCGTCGTGGCCGGTCGCGCAGTTCCCCGCACCCCTTTGGGGCGCGGACTTCAGCGAGGCAGTCTGGGCCCTGACCTCCCCTGTTTGCAGGTCTCGTTGTCAGTGCCGCGTGCCAGGATGGATCCGTGCCGCAGACCATGTTCACCACGCCGCTGATCGGCCGGGACGAGGAGATCGCCCGGCTCACCGGGATGCTGGAGCGTGCCCGGGGCGGGGAGGCCCGGGCCGTGCTGCTCGCCGGGGACGCCGGCGTGGGCAAGACCCGGGTGCTGGACGAGGTCGCGGGGCGGGCCGCCCGGGCCGGGATGACGGTCCTCACCGGTCACTGCGTCGACCTCGGTGACGTCGGGCTGCCCTATCTGCCGTTCACCGAGATCCTGGGCGCGCTGGCGGCCGACGAGCGGTTCGCGGACGCGCTGGCCCGGCATCCGGTGGTGGACCGGCTGCGCGGCGCGGGCGCGGAGGCGGGGCGGGACGAAGGGGACACCCCCACGCGCTCGGACAGTGGCGGAGGGCGGCTGCGGCTGTTCGAAGGCATGGCGGGGCTGCTGGCCGACCTGTCGGAGATCGCTCCGCTGCTGCTGGTCCTGGAGGACCTGCACTGGGCCGACCAGTCCTCCCGGGACCTGCTGCGCTTCCTGCTCAGCCGCGGCATCCTGCAGCGGCCGGCCGGTGGTGCGCCCACGCACCGGCTGGCGGTGTTCGCCTCGTACCGGGCGGACGACCTGCACCGCCGCCACCCCCTGCGCCCGCTCCTGGCCGAGCTGGTACGGCTGCCCGCCGTGGAGCGGCTGGAGCTGCGCCCCATGGCGGACGCCGAGGTGACCCGGCTGGTGCGCGCACTTCAGGAGGGCCCGCTGCCGGAGGCAACGGTCCGCGGCATCGTCGAGCGCGCCGAGGGCAACGCCTTCTACGCGGAGGAACTGCTCGCGGCCACGGACACGGAGGCGGGCGGCGTGCCCAGCGGCCTGGCCGACGTCCTCCTCATCCGTATCGAGCAGCTGTCCGACACCGCACAGCAGGTGCTGCGCACCGCCGCGGTCGCCGGGCGGCGTGTGGAGCACGACCTGCTGCGCGAGGCGGTCGGGCTGCCCGAGGACGAGCTGGAGGCGGCGCTGCGCGAGGCCGTCGGCCGCCAGCTCCTGGTCCCCGGTGACGCCGACACCTACGCCTTCCGGCACGCACTGGCTAGGGAGGCGGTCTACTCCGATCTGCTGCCCGGCGAACGGGCCCGGCTGCACGGCGCGTTCGCCCGGCTGCTCGCCGGCCGCGGGCACCCCGCCGAGAGCGCCGCAGAGCGCGCCCACCACTACCGCGAGAGCCATGACCTGGCCGAGGCACTCGCCGCCTCCCTGGAGGCGGCCGAGCACGCCGGCCGGGTGGGCGCGCCCGCCGAGGAACTGCGGCACCTGGAGACCGCCCTCGACCTGTGGGCGTCGGTGGACCCGGCGGCCCGGCCCACGGGCGACGGCATCGACCAAGTGACGCTCACACTGCGCGCCTCGGCGGCGGCCGCCCACGCCGGTGAGTCGCACCGCGCGGTGTCCCTCACCCGGGCCGCCCTCGCCGGCACCGGCCAGGACACGGACTCCGAACTCGCCGCCCGGGTCCGGTACACCCTGGCCGGCAATCTGATGAGCGTCGACAGTCTGACGGCCGCGTTCGCCTACAGCAGCGAGGCGCTCGCCATGATCCCCGCCGAACCGCCGACCCGGACCTGGGTGTGGGCGGCGGCCACGCATGTCATGGCGGCCCGCCACATCGGGGACGACGAGACGGCGCTGCGGGTCGCCCACGAGGCCCTGCACATCGCCGAGCAGCTGGGTGTCGCGGACGCGCAGGCCGACCTGCTCATTTCACTGGCGGTCCTGGAGGGCGGCGGCCGGCGCACCGTCGAGGGCCGTGAGCGGCTGGAGGAGGCCCGGGAGCTGGCCCGGCGGGCGGGGAACGCGCCGGTGGAGATGCGCGCCCTGTTCAACCTGGCCGTCGGCTGCTTCGAGGCGGGTGACCTCGAGGGCTGTCTGCCGTGGGTGACCGAAGGCCTGGAGCGCGCCCGCCGGGCCGGACTGCTGTCGTCGCCGTATCCGCTGGAGATGCGCTATCTGCATCTGCTGGTGCTGTACACGCTGGGCCGCTGGGACGAGTGCGTGCGGAGTGCGGCGGCCGACGCGGCCGTGCTGCCCTCGGCGGGCGGCTATGCGATGGGGCCGGCCCTGTATGTGGCGCTGGCTCGCGGGGACATGGGCGCCGTCGAGCGGGCGCGGGCCCTGCTGGAGGGGCCCTTCGACTGGATGGCCACGCTGGTCGCGGGCATCGCGCTGACCGAGGCGGCCGTGCTGCGCGGCGAGCCGGAGGCGGCGGTGGAGCGGACCCGGGCGACGGTCGCAGCGCTGACCGACGAGGCGGGACACCTCCCCTACGCCTCGGTGCGGTTCGCGGCGCTCGCCCTGACGGCGGTCGCCGACGCGGCCATGGAACTGCGCTCGTCCGGCGGCGAGTGGCACCGCTGGAAGGACACGGCGGACGAACTGGTCGAGCTGGCGCGGCAGTCGGCCCTGCACGGCGAGGACGGCACCCCGCAGGGGCCCGAGGGGATGGCCTGGCTGGCCCGCGCCGAGGCGGAGTGGCTGCGGACGGTGTCCGGGCCCGACGCGGCGGCCTGGGAGAAGGCGGTGACCGCGTTCGGCTTCGGGGACGTGTACGAGCGGGTCCGCTGCCAGATGCGGTTCGCCGAGGCGCTGTTGGTGGCCGAGCGGCGCGAGGAGGCGGCCGAGCAGGCCCGCGAGGCGCGAGCGGTGGCCGAGCAGCTCGGCGCGACGCCCCTGCTGGAGCGGATCGACGCTCTGATACGCCGCGGCCGTCTGGCCACCGCCGCGTCGGACGGGGAGCGCCCCTCGCCGCTGACCGCCCGGGAGCAGGACGTGCTGCGGCTGCTCGCCCGCGGCCGCAGCAACCGGCAGATCGGCGAAGAGCTGTTCATCACCGGCAAGACGGCCAGCGTCCACGTCTCCAACATCCTGGCCAAGCTGGGTGCTTCGAGTCGTACGGAGGCGGTGGCGATCGCCTATCGGCAGGGGCTGATCGCACCGGAGCCGACGGCATCGGGCTGACCTCAGCCGCCGGGGTGCCGGGCGGTGCAGTCGAGGCTCCTCAGGTCGACGGCGTCGGCCAGGGCCCGCATGCCCTGGTCATTGGGGTGCAGATGGTCGCCGCCGTCGAGGGCGGGACGGATGCGCTCGGGGTCGTACGGGTTGCGCAGGACATGATCGAAGTCGGTGACGGCGTCGAACTCGCCGCTGCCGCGGATGAACCGGTTCACTTCCCGGCGTACCTTCTCGCCCGCCGGATCCCATTCCGGCCAGCCCTTGTAGGGGGCGACGGTCGCGGCGACGACACACTTCCCGGCCGCGTGTACCCGCTGGACCATCTCGCGGTAGCCGGCGATCAGGTCCTGGGCGGTGACTTGGGTGTGGGCCTTGATGTCGTTGACGCCTTCGAAGAGGAAGACGGTGCGGACACCCGGCTGGGAGAGGACGTCGCGCTGCAGACGCTTCAGGGCGCTCTGGCCGCCGCCGTCCGCGAGGACCTGGTTGCCGGAGATCCCTTCGTTCGCCACGCCTTTGAGGTGGCTGCCGGAGGAGCGCAGCCGGCGGGCGAGGTAGTCGGGCCAGCGGCGGTCGAGGCCGGTGGTGGACTGCCAGCCGTCGGTGATGGAGTCGCCGAGGGCCACGACCGCTCGGGTGCCGGCGGGCGGGCGTACGGAGACGGCGTCCAGGTAGAACCAGGAGCCGGTCGTCTGCGTCCAGTGGTCGGCACCCTCCTCGGCGGTGTGGTCGCCCTCGCTCGTGTAGGACGTCTGCAGGGCCAGCCAGTGACCGGTCGCGGGTCCGGCCGCATCCGGTGAGTGGATGCTGACCGCGAGGTCGGTCGCGGCGGGAAGCCTGCCGGGCAGGGGGTCGCTGAGGGCGGCGGCGCCCGCGGGGACGGTGACCGAGCGGGCGCCGCCGAAGGTCAGCCGGTGGTTGCTGCCGGGGACCAGCCGGGCGCCCTCCTGCCGCCTACCGGCGTAGACGCTGTCGAAGGTCACGGGCCGGTTCCCGAAGGCGTTGGAGAGACGGATCCGCAGGTCGCTTCCGGCCGTACTGGTGTGGACGACGAGCCGGTAGCCGCGGCCGGCGACCGCGTCGTCCATGCGTTCGGCGCTCGCACCCCAGGTGACGACCTCACGGTGGTCCGCGGGAGCTCCCACCACGGTGAACGGGGGCTGCTCGTCGGTCGCGTGCACGGGGGTGGCCTGGATGGCACCGGCCAGCAGCAGGAGGCCGCCGAGTCGGCCGGCCCGGACGAAGCGGGCCGTCAGCGGGCGATGTGCTCCGGCGTGACGGAACCGCTCGGCGAGGTGGTCGGGGGACATCCACTCCTCCAGCCGGACGGGCTTTCGGGCTCACCTGCGGGAGATACAGCTGTCTGGGGGACCGGAAACGGTGGCCGGGCTTGCATTGTCGCACTTGAGTTCGGCCGCCGCAGGGCGGTGATGACCGGGCCCCTCACAAGAGGGTAGATGGGCCGGATCCGGGCGCCCCACCTGACAGGGGCGCCCGGACCGGTGTCACCGCCTCGCGGGTCAGCGGTGTGCGGCCGGGGTGTTGGCCGAGGTGACGTTGACGGCGGCCCAGGCCTGGTCCACCGTGTTGTACTCCGTGCTGTTGGCACCGTAGAGGTCCTTGGCCGCCTTCAGCGTCGCGTTGCGCGCGTCGTGGAAGTCGGTCGTGGAGACCATGTAGCGGGTCAGGGCCCGGTAGAAGATGGCCGTGGCCTTGGTGCGGCCGATGCCCTTGACCGTCGAGCCGTCGTAGGTCGGGGAGTCGTACTTGACGCCGCCGATCGTCTTCTGGCCGCTGCCCTCGGCGAGCAGGTAGTACGCGTGCGAGGAGACGCCGGAGCCGGCGTGCACCTCGGCGTCGTACGCCTCGGGCGCCCAGTAGTCGATGGTGCCCTCGAGCAGGTCCAGCGACGGGTGGTCGAGGCGGCGCAGGAACTTCTGGGCCAGGCCCATCTTCTCGCCGATGAGGTAGTCCGGCTTGTCCGACGCGTTGTTCGCGAAGAACTCGACGTTGGAGCCGAAGATGTCGGCGAGGGACTCGTTCAGCGCGCCCGGCTCGCCGTACTGGTTGCCCTCCGCGTCGACGCGGGTGGGCTCCAGCTTGGCGGTGGCGTCGACGACGCCGTGGGTCAGCTCGTGGCCGCTCACGTCCAGGGCGACCAGCGGCTTCTTGAACTGGTCGCCGTCGCCGTCGCCGTAGAGCATGCAGTCACAGACCGAGTCCCAGAACGCGTTGGCCACCTTGTTGCCGAAGTGGACCATGGCGCGGGCGCCCTTGCCGTTGTTCTCGATGCCCTTGCGACCGAAGGTCTTCTTGTAGAAGTCCAGGGTCTTGGTGATGCCGTACTGGGCGTCGGCGGCGGCGGTGTTGCGACTGGTGACCTTGCCGTTGCCGAAGACGTCGTTGCTGGTGGTGATCTTCTTGCCGCGGGCGAAGCTCTCCAGTTCCTGGCCCTTGGCGTCCCGGGTCTCGGTGCCCCAGCGGGTCGGGTCCTTGAGGAGGTAGGTGGTGCGGGCCGTGCGGGTGGTGGTCAGCGGGACCGTGCCGACGAAGAGGGACTTGCCGGTGCCGTGGGCCGTCGACGGGTAGCGGGTGGCAGCGGCCGCGGACGAGGTCGAGGCGGCCGCGAGTCCGGCCGTCTGCGCACCGGCGCCCGTGGCGGGGTCCAGCTTCTCGCCGCGCTCGCGCAGGGTGTCGAGCAGTGCGGGCGAGAGGAACTCGTCGCTGTCGGGCGTGTTGCTGCGCACCTTGCCGGTGACGGCGTCGATGACGACCGTCCGGGAGCCGCTGCCCTCGGCGGTGCCGCTGTCGCTGACCCGCACCTGGTAGGCGAGGGCGGACGCGCCGTCACGGGCGTCCACGACGAGTTCGGCGGTGCCGGCGTCACCCTTGGCGGCCGTGGCCGCCTTCTGCTGCGCCTCGGCGGCCGACAGCTTGGCCGCGGTGGCGGCAGCGGGCTTGACGGTGTGTCCGGCGGCCCGGGTGACGCCCGCGTACGCCAGCTGCCTGGTGAGGTGGACGACGAGGTCGCCGCCGAGCACCTGCATGCCCTGGTGTGCCCGGGTGAACCGGACGTGCCGGGCACCCTCCGGGTCGATCATGACGTCCTCGGCGTGCAGTTCGTCGCCCTGGGAGACGCCGGTCGAGGCGGAGTGGGCGAAGGCGGCGGCGCGGGCGGCGGCCACCACGGAGGTGGCCGAGGTGCCGGCGGTGGCAGCGGTGTGAGCCGTCCCCGTGGTGGTGCCGAAGGCGGTGCCGGCCAGGCCCGTGGCGGCCGTCGTCACGGCGACGGCAACCGCCACGCTGCGTATGTGCGGTCTACGCACTGATGAGGGTTCCTTCCTTGCAAGGCGGCCGGGATCACCAACCGCCTTGACGCATGGCGCCGTTGAGCGCCATGGGGGCTGGTCGGGCCCCGGAAAGAAACCCTTTCGGACGAGTCATGTCCATGTAAAGACTAAAATATCGCTTTCCGTGCGATATATGGCAATACTTTGCAAATCCACATCGCTCAGTGATCAGCGGGTGACCAACTGTGTGTCGACTGTGGAGATGTGACGACACGGAAGAAAGTTGCCTCACGTGAATGTGACTCATCTCGCATCCAAGGGCACGGTCCTGGGAACGGTCGTGCTCTCCCTGCTCGTGGTCCCCTCGCACGCCACGCCCGCCGTGCCGCTGCCCAAGCCCGACCTCGCCGGTCTTCAAGGACGCCTCGTCACCGCGCTGAAACAGGGTGCACCGGGCGCGGTCGCCCGGATCGACGACCACGGCAGCGTCGAAGGGGCCGCCATGGGCATCGCCGACCGCACGAGCAGACGGACGATCAGCACCGCGGACCGGTTCCGCATCGGCAGTGTCACCAAGACCTTCACGACCGTCGTGCTGCTGCAACTGGCCGACGAGGGCAAGCTGAGACTCGACGCCCCGGTCGACCGCTATCTGCCGGGGCTACTGCCGGACCGCACGATCACAGTGCGCGAGATCCTGGGCCACCGAAGCGGCCTGTACGACTACACGAACACCATGTTCGCGAAGACCGTCCCCGGCTTCGAGGAGGTCCGCGGCAAGGTCTTCACCTACCGTGAGCTGGTGAAGCGCTCGCTGTGGCACCCGCGCACCAGCGCGCCGGGCTCGTTCTCGTACTCCAACACCAACTTCGTCGTCGCCGGCATGCTCATCGAGAAGCTGACCGGCCACCCCGTACGCACGGAGTACGAGAACCGCATCTTCAAGCCACTGAAACTGCGCGACACCTTCTACGTCCACCCCAGCGCGCAGATTCCCGGCCGCCACGCCCGGGGCTATCTCACCCCGGACGAGAAGGACGCACCCCTGATCGACGCGACGGACCAGACGATGTCCTGGGCGCAGAGCTCAGGCGCGATCATCTCCACCACGCGGGACCTGAACACCTTCCTCTCCGCCCTGCTCGGCGGCCGGCTGACATCACCGGCGCAACTGCGGCAGATGGAGCGCATGGTGCCGGTCGGCAGCACTCAGGGGTACGGCCTCGGACTGGGGCGCCGCGACCTGTCCTGCGGTGTCTCGGTGTACGGGCACACGGGCGTCGTCCAGGGCTACTACACGTACGCGTTCGCCACGAAGGACGGCCGGCGCAGCTTCACGGCCGTGGCCACCACGTCCAACAATGTCGCCGTGCTCAACACGATGCTGAGCACCATGGAGTCCGCGTTCTGCGGCAAGCAGTCGAAGGCAGGGCGCGCCGCCCCGCCCGTGGAGCGCCGCGAGGACATCGCTCCCGGCATTGCCCGGGACTGAGCCGGCGGGAACCGCGCCGCCCCGGTGGACGTTGTCCGGTGGAGCCCTTGGGGGCGTGAGCGACGACACCGGGGCGGCGGGATGAGCGAGTTGGTGCCCGGGGGCAACATGCCCCTTCCGGACGGTGCCGTGACCGTCCGCGTACCCGGCCCCTTCGATGTGTCCGCGCTGATCGCGGACGACGGGGGCAGGGTCCGCGGCGACGCCGACTTCGTGTTCTACAACCAGCCCTCCGCGCCGGGCGCCCGACTCGACGGCGACACCCTCACCGTCGACCCGCCCAGGCTGCGCCCGGGAGCCACCCGGGTCACGGTGGCCGTCAGCCCGGCCGAACCCGGCACTGCGCTGGGCCTCCTGCCCGCGCCCACGCTCCATGTCTCGGCCCCGGACGGCCGTCCACTCGCCCGCTTCGCCCCGCCACGCCCCGGCGAGGAGACGGTGCTGCTGCTCGCGGAGATCTACCGGCGCGGCGGCGGCTGGAAGCTGCGGGCCCTGGGACAGGGATACGCCGACGGGCTGGCCGGGCTTGCGCGGGACTTCGGCGTGGACGTCCTCGACGAAGGCACTGGAACGGCGGCGACACACGGGGTGCAGCCCCGGTCCGCGGCACGAGGGGCACCCGGGGGCCGCGCCTCGGCCGCGAGACCGGGATCCCCGCCCACAGCGCCTGCCTCGCCGTCCCGACCCACTGCCCCGGCCTCGCCACGCGCCGGAGCCTGGCCGGCGTCCCCGACACCGCCCCTCCCCCGGGCCCGCCCCCACGCCGCCGCCCCGGCCGCGCTGAACTCCCCTGACCCCGAGGGCTTTCTCGGCCTGGTCAACTCCGCCCGTGCCGAAGCCGGTTCACCCCCCGTGGCCCTCGACGCCCGTCTGACGTCGGCGGCCCGCGCCCATGCCGGGGCCATGGCCTCGGCAGGCCGCCTCGGTGTCGAGGGCCGGGACGGCCTGTCCGTGTACCAGCGGGTCACGGCCGCCGGGTACACGTATCTCACCGTCGGCGAGCACCTGGTCTCCGGTCCGCGTACGCCCGCCGAGTTCGTCGAGTACTGCCTGAGCGAGGAGCAGTCCCGTCGCACCGTGTGCGACCCGGCCTTTGCGCATGCCGGCCTGGCGTACACCGGCGACGGCCGGTCGGGCGACATCTACTGGACCGCGCTGTGGGCCAGGCCGCTCACCCCGGGCGATCTGGCGCGGACGGCGGCCGAGGTCGTCGCCCTCACCAACCGGGAGCGCTCCGGCGCCGGTCTGCCTCCGCTGGCCACCGACCCCCTGCTGACCACCGCGGCGCAGGCGCACAGCGCGGACATGGTGGCCCGCGCCTTCTACGCGCACACATCACCAGAGGGAAGCCGGCCCTGGGACCGGGCCGCCGCCGCGGGGGCACGGCGGCGCTCGATCGGCGAGAACATAGCCTGCGGCCAGCGCTCCCCCGCCGAGGTCGTGGACAGCTGGATGAACAGCCCCGGCCACCGCGCCAACATCCTCAAGCCCGATTTCACCCACATCGGGGTCGGTTTCGCGGGCGGCGGCCCGGCGGGCATGTACTGGACCCAGCTGTTCGGCGCCTGACCACCGGAAACCGACCCTCCCCGTGATCTTGGCGGAACGGAATCCTCCGGGACAGGATGCCCGTATGAAGGGTTCCCTCTTTTCCAGCGAGCACATGGTCCAGCCGGCCACCGCGCCCGGCATGACGGTCGAGAACGCCAAGTGCATCAAATACGCGGTGAACGGCGACATGCTCGCCCGCCAGGGCGCGATGATCGCCTACCGCGGCAACCTCCAGTTCGAGCGCAAGGGCCAGGGCGTGGGCGGCATGCTCAAGCGCGCGGTCACCGGGGAGGGGCTGCCGCTGATGACGGTGCGCGGGCAGGGCGAGGCCTGGTTCGCGCACGAGGCGCAGAACTGTTTCATCGTCGAGGTCGACCCCGGCGACGAGTTCACGGTCAACGGGCGCAACGTCCTGTGTTTCGACGCCTCGTTGTCGTACCGGATCGCCACGGTGAAGGGCGCGGGCATCGCGGGCGGCGGCCTGTTCAACAGTGTCTTCACCGGACAGGGCCGACTGGGTCTGGTGTGCGAGGGCAATCCGCTGGTCATCCCGGTCTCGGCACAGTTCCCGGTGTACGTCGACACGGACGCGGTGGTTGGCTGGACGGCCGGTCTGCAGACCTCGCTGCACCGTTCGCAGTCCATCGGATCGATGCTGCGCGGCGGCAGCGGGGAGGCCGTGCAGTTGATGCTGCAGGGCGACGGCTACGTGGTCGTACGGCCGAGCGAGGCGACCCCGCAGAAGGCCCAGCAGCACTGACCCTCACCGAGTGATCGGCGCCTCAGGAGCAGGCTCTCCGGCGCCGACGACGTCTTGATCCCCAACAGGTGACGCCCTGGCCCCATGGGCCAGGGCCCATTTTCGGCAAGGCGTTCGCCCCGGAATACCAGTGCGCCCTGAACGCCCTCTCCGTGAACTCCTCGCTCACCGACGTACGGGCCGCCGGCGCGCGGGCGCACATCGCCGCGGTGGAGGCCGCTCTCGCCGGCCTGGCCCTGCCGGCACGGCCGGTGGAGGAGCTGCGGTCCATGCTGGAGTATCTGGTGCTGCGGGACCTGTGAGGCGGTGGCGGCGCCCGCTCGCGGGGCGCCGTCGCCCTTCGCCGGCCACGAGCGGCCAAAGCGTTTGACCCACGCCCTCTCCGACGGCAGGGTGCGAGACGGTGCGGGCCCTCGTCTCCCCCGTGCCGGGAGAGGTGACTGTCTTGATCGGGATCTCCGAGGTCGAAGCCGCGGCCGAGCGCATCGCCGGGCACGTCGTGCGTACGCCGACGCTGCCGAGCCCAGGACTGGCCGCGCTGCTCGGAGCCCCGGTCACCGTCAAACTGGAACTGCTGCAGCGCACCGGTTCGTTCAAAGCGCGCGGCGCGACGGCGAAGCTGCTGTCGCTGAGTGCCGGCGAGCGGGCCGCCGGAGTCGTGGCGGTCAGCGGCGGCAACCACGGGATCGCCCTCGCGGTCATGGCCGCCGCCCTCGATGTGAAGGCCACGGTGGTCATGCCGCGCTCGGCACCCGCCCGCGCGATCGAGATCGCCGAGTCCGCGGGAGCGTCGGTGCGGCTGACGGACACCATGGGTGAGGCGTTCGCGCTGATGGAACGGCTGCAGGAGGAGGGGCTGACGCTGGTCCATCCCTTCGACGATCCGGTGGTCGTCGCCGGACAGGGCACCGTCGGGCTGGAGTTCGCCGCCGACGCGGGTGAGGTCACCGACGTGCTCGTCAGCATCGGGGGCGGTGGACTGATCTCCGGCGTCGCGGCAGCGCTGCGGGACCAGCGGCCGGACGTGCGGATCTGGGGTGTGGAGACCGAGGGTGCGCAGGCCATGTCGCAGGCGCTGACGGCGGGCGGGCCGGTGCCTGTCGCCCTGTCGTCGATCGTGAGCACGCTCAGCGCACCGTCCGTCTCGCAGCTGACCTACGACCATGTGTCCGCGCTGGTCCACGAGGTGCTCGTGGTGCCGGACCGGGAGGCGGTGCGGGGCACGCTCGACCTCGCCGACCACGCCAAGGTGTGGGCCGAACCCGCGGCGGGCTGTCTGCTGCCCGCGGCCCGTCAGGTCCTGGAGCGGGCCGGTGAGGACGCACGGCTCGGACTGGTCGTGTGCGGGGGAAACGCGACGACCGGCGATGTCATGGGGTGGGCGAAAGGCTTCGGGCTGCGCTGAGTTTCCGGCCCCTTGGGCGCCGATGATTTGTGGATCCTTTGAACACACCCCGTCGCGCTCCCCGTACCTCTGTGAAAGGTGAGAACCAGGGGTACGACGAGGGATGGCCATGGTCAAGGCGCATGTCTTCACGCACGAGTTGGTCGCCGGAAGGTACCGGCTCGTCGATGTCGTCCACCAGGAGACGAACCGCATCTGCTGGTACGGCAAGGACGTCAATGTCGGACGCGCCTATCTCCTCACCCAGATCGCCCTCCCGGACGACCCGGACTCAGAGGCCGCCCCCCGGGCGACCGCCCGTGTCATCCGCATGTCCGAGACCATGGGGCTGATGTGTCCCGGCGCGGTCGCGACGGTCGTCGACGCCGTTGAGCAGGACGGCACGCTGTGGACCGTGACCGAGTGGATCGACGGGACACCCCTGAGCGAACTCGTCGCCCAGCAGGGCACGTTCAACTATGTGCGGGCGGCACGCATCGGGCTGGAGCTGCTCGATGTGCTGGAGGCGGCGCACGGCGAGGGCATCACCCACGGCGAACTCAGCCCCGGTCAGGTCTATGTGCACGAGCGGGGTGGCATCGTGGTCACCGGCTTCGGCCTGGCCGGCGCGACCCTGGCACCGAGGCTCTCCGCGCCGTCGTACGCCTCCCCCGAGCAGGCCCGTGACGAGCGCATCGGGCCGGCGGCCGACCTGTGGGCGCTGGGCGCGATCCTCTACACGATGGTCGAGGGACGCCCTCCGTTCCGGGACCGGGACCGGCCCGAGGCCACCTTGAAGGGCGTGGACCGACTTCCGCTGCGCACCCCGGTGCACGCCGGGCCCCTCACCCCCACCGTGCAGGGGCTGCTCCGCAAGAACTCCAGGGAACGGCTGACCCGTTCGGTGGTCCGCGAGGCCCTCACCCGCGTCCTGACCGAGGACCCCGACACGCTCTCGGCCACCGTGGCACGGCCCCGGTTGCGCGGGATGTACACCGCCGCCTGCCATGCCGCCCCCGGCTGGAGCAGACGCACCATGGCCATCGGCACCGCGCTCGCCGTGCTGACCGTGACGGCCGCCGTGCTGGCCGCCACCGATCACCTGCCGGGCACCGGCACATCCGCGACCGACACCGCGCCGCAGCCGTCGGTGTCCGCCACCGCGTCCGCCACGCCGACGGAGAGCCGCACCGAGGGCAAGAGCTCCAGCCCGTCCGCGTCACCCAGCCCCACGGCATCGCGGACGGCTTCCGCGCCCTCGCCCTCGTCCTCCCCGTCGGCCGGCGCGCTGCCGCCGGGCTTCCACCGCTACACCGCGCCCGAAGGCTTCTCCGTCGCCCTCCCCAAGGACTGGAAACGCGTGCACACCTCGCGCGTGGGCGACCTTTCGACCCGCGTGACCTTCGGCGCGGACGGCGATCCCCGCACCCTCGCGGTCACCTACAGCACCGTCGTGGGCCCCGACCCGGTGGCCGTCTGGCGCGACGACGTCGAGCCGCAGCTGGAGAAGGACGACGGTTTCCAGCGGATCGGTGAGATCAAGGCCACGACGTACCAGGGCCACAAGGCCGCCGACATGGAATGGCTCTCCGAGGCCGGCGGCACGCGGGTGCGCACCTTCGGGCGCGGTTTCCTGCTCGGCGGCGGCCGCGGGTTCTCACTGCGCTGGACGACTCCGGCCGCCGACTGGAACGACGCCGCCAACCGGCAGGCGCTGGACACCTTCCTGCGGACCTTCCGGGTGACGTCAGGCTGAGGTCCGGGGCGCGCGCAGGGCGCGCAGCGGGGGGCTGTGCAGCGGAGTGGTGTGCCATCGCGCTGTGAAGGTGCGCTCCGGCAGCGAACACGTCACGGTCAGCCGGTGCGGTGTCTCCAGGAACACGACGTCCACGGCGAGGGTGTCCGCGTCGGTCCATCCCCCGCTCACCGCGGTCGGCAGCGGATCGTCGGTGACCGTCCAGCCGTCCTCCCCCACCCGCAGGCCGAGTTCGTGCCCGTCCTCGGTCAGGCGCAGTGCCCAGCCGTCCGCGCCCCTTCTCACCCCGGCCGCGGTCAGCTTCGGCTGGTCCGCGCAGACGCCGCCGTACGGCGTGAACTCGGCGCCCGCCCAGTCCTGCGCCCGCTCCGGCGGTGCGGGCTTTCCCTCGGCCGGGGGCAGCGCGAGCCGCGTCAGCCGCTCCCGCAGGGCCGTGTCCTCGTGCTCGCGGCCGGGCAGCGGTTCGGGGCCGAAGGCCGGCAGAAGGTGCTGCCAGACAAGGTCGAGCACCTGCTGCATCTGCTCGGTCGCCGCCGTCGTCGCGATCACGGCGTCGTGCTCGGGCAGCACCAGGCAGAACTGCCCGTACGCACCGTCACCGCGGTAGCCGTGCCGGGAGGTCCAGAACTGGAAGCCGTAGCCCTGCTGCCAGTCCGACAGCGCACCCGCAGCCGTACCGTCGCCGTTGCCGATGTGCGGGCGCGTGGCCTCGGCCACCCATCCCGCGGGCAGCAGGCGCCGGCCCTCCCACACCCCGTCCTGCAGATACAGCCGACCGAGCCTTGCGATCGCGTCGGTGGTGGCGTGCAGCCCGCTGAAGCCCAGTTCGCGGCCGGCCCGGTCGCGCAGCCAGGCCGTCTCGCCCACCCCGAGCGGGTCCAGCACCCGCGGGCGCAGGTACTCGGTCAGCGACTGACCCGTGACGCGCTGCACGATCGCGGCGAGGGTGTAGGTGGTGGGCTGGTTGTAGGCGAAGACGGTCCCCGGTTCCCGCTCGGGCGGCAGCAGCAGGAAGCCGCGCACCAGGTCCGCGCGGTCGGTGGCGAGCGCCCGGTCGAGGGTCTCGGCCTCGTGCCCGCTGGCCATGGACGCCACGTGCCGTACCAGCATCGCGCGGCTGCGCGGGTCGGTGATGTCGGCGTCGAACTCGGGAAAGTACGAGATCACCGGGTCGTCGAAGCGCAGCAGCCCCTCACCGGCGGCGATCCCGGCGGCCGTCGCGGTGAAGCTCTTGCTGAGGGAGTACAGCAGGTGCGGTCGTTCACAGGTGTACGGCGCCCACCAGCCGGAGGCCACGAGCCGGCCGTGCCTCATGATCATCAGGCTGTGCGGCTCGATGTCCGGAGCGGCTTCGACGGCGTCGAGGAAGGCATGGACGCGGTGGCGTCGACGCCTTGGGCGGCGGGGCTGCCGACGGGCAGCGGGCGGGCGCTCATGAGGGCATCCTCCCCGCTGACCGGCGCTCGATCGAGGGCTGTTTTCCGCCGCCTGTACAGGGGACTCGGCGGCTATGGTGCAAATCGGATACACGATGATGACCGAGCAGGCCGGCCCCCGTGACCTCGTCGACCATCTGGTGCGGGCCGAGGGCGCCGGTTACGACTTCTCCGTGACCTCGGACCACTACTTCCCCTGGCTCCGCTCGCAGGGTCACTCGCCGTATGCGTGGAGCGTGCTGGGCGCGGCGGCCCAGGCGACCTCCAGCATTCCGCTCATGACTTACGTGACCTGTCCGACCGTCCGCTACCACCCGGCGGTGGTGGCGCAGAAGGCGGCGACGATGCAGTTGCTGTCCGAGGGCCGCTTCCGGCTGGGACTCGGCTCCGGGGAGAACCTCAACGAGCATGTGGTGGGCGGCGGTTGGCCGTCCGTCGACGTGCGCCACGAGATGCTGGAGGAGGCGGTGGAGATCATCCGGGCGCTCTTCAAGGGCGGCCATGTCAACCACCGCGGCACGCACTTCGACGTGGAGTCGGCCCGGCTGTGGGACCTGCCGGACGAAGCGCCACCCATCGGCATCGCCGTCTCCGGTGAGCAGTCCTGTGCCCTCGCGGGCAGGCTCGCCGACCTGGTCATCGCCACCGAGCCCAAGGCGGGCCTGCTGACCGCGTTCGACGAGCACGGCGGTGCGGGCAAGCCGCGCGTGGGCCAGCTGCCCGTGTGCTACGACCCCGACCGGGACACGGCGGTGAAGCGCGCGCACGCGCAGTTCCGCTGGTTCGGCAACGGCTGGAAGGTCAACTCCGAGTTGCCGCACCCGGATGCCTTCGAGTCGGCGACGCAGTTCGTCACCCATGACGACGTCGCCTCGTCGATCCCGTGCGGCGACAACCCGGACGACTTCGTGGAGGCCGTACGCCCGTACGCCGAGGCCGGCTTCGGGGAGGTCGCACTGGTGCAGATCGGCGGCGAGTCCCAGCCGGCGTATCTGGACTGGGCGGAGAAGACACTGCTGCCGGCGCTGCGGGACGCCTTCGGCTGATCGCGAAAGTCCGGCGGACGGGTCCGGATAGGCTGCCGGTCTGCACTTTTGCAGTCCGACCAGCTTTGCACAGGAGAGTCGTCCGTGACCCTAGCGATCGTCCCGTCCGAGTCGTCCCCCGCCCCGCTGTCCGACCTCGTCGCGCGGGACGCACGCGAGTTCGGCGTGTACGCGCGGACCGGAGGGTGGGCCTTCGGCCTGATGGTGGCACGCAGCGTACGGCCCGGCGGGCAGGGCGCACAGGAGACGCCGAAGGTGTCCGCGAAGGAGTTCGCGGAGCTGGCCGGGTGCTCCCCGGAGCGCGTCATGCGCTACTACAAGGCCTGGGACCGGGCCGCCGACGACGGCATGGTTCCGCACTTCGAGGCGCTGGCGCCGGGCCAGGAGGTGGAGCTGCCGGACGCGGACGTGTGGCTGAGCTACTACGTGTCCCGCAACAGCGCGACCTCCGAGCGCGGCACCGCCATCGCGGAGGCCGCCGAGGCGGAGGGCATCCGGCCGACGAAGGCGCTGGAGGTCGCCGAGAACCCCACCGCCCTGCGCGCCGCGATCCTCGCCGACCCCTCCACCGCCCGGGCGGCCCGCCAGGCGCTCCTCGACCGGGTCCGCGAGGACCCGGAACTGCAGGCCGAGTTGGCGCGGGACGTCGTCCGCACCGACGACCTGAAGAAGGCCGTCGCCACCGAGAGCCGAGCCGCCGACCGGATCGGCTACGTGCGGCAGATCGCCGAGTCGGGGCAGGTCAAGACCCCGGCGGGGCAGACCATCGACGCGCCGGTCGACCTGCGCCAGGAGGCCGAGCGACACCTGTCGCTCATCGACGAGCTCGAGGGCGACGAGGACACCGGCGAGTGGGCCAGCGAGGCCTACGACACGATGAAGTCGCTCGTCGCCGAGGCCGTGGAGGCCGATCCCGAACTGCGCGTGCAGGAGCGGCGGACGAAGTTCTACAGCAGTCTGCAGAAGGCGACGAAGGCGTTCGAGGAGCTGACCTTCGACGATGTGCAGGACTTCGTCGAGGACGACATGGTCCAGCGTCTGGAGGAGCTCCAGCAGGCCATCGTGATGTGCCTGAGCGCGCTGCGCGGCGACAAGGGCTGAGGAACACGGCCCGGGCGGGGCTGAGTAGCCGTACTCATGCCCTCGCCCACCCCCTCGGCCAGCATGGGGGCTTCCACGAGGAGGAGCCCCCATGACTGCTGTCCTGCACTCCGCCGTCCCGCGACGGCGGCTGCCCGCCCTGCTGGCCGTCGCCGTGGCACTGGGCCTGGCCGCCTCGGCCTGGGGTGCGCGCGATCGCACCACCTGGTTCCTGGAGACGGTGTGGGTGCTGGCCGGGCTGCCGCTGGTGGTGCTGACCTGGCGTCGCTTCCCGCTGACGAACCTGCTGTGCTGCCTGCTGGCCGCCCATGCGCTGGTCCTGGCGGTGGGCGGCCACTACACCTACGCGCAGGTACCGCTGGGCGACTGGGTGCGGGACACCTTCGGCCTGTCCCGCAACCCGTACGACCGTTTCGGCCACCTGATGCAGGGCTTCGTACCGGCCGTTCTGGTACGGGAGTTGCTCAGCCGTACCTCGCCGCTGCGCGGCAGCCGCTGGCTGGCGCCGCTGACCGTGTGCGCGTGCCTCGCCTTCAGTGCCGTCTTCGAGATGCTGGAGTGGCTGGCCGCGGTGACCGGCGGGCATTCCGCGGACGCCTTCCTGGCCACGCAGGGCGACGTGTGGGACACGCAGTGGGACATGTTCTGCGCGCTGATCGGCGCCACGGTCTCGGTGCTGGTGCTGTCCCGCCTGCACGACCGGCAGCTCGACGCTCTGGGTGTCACTCCGTATGGCGGTGGCGGGTCCACAGCGGCACCCCGTACCAGCACAGCACGTACCACGCGACCACTCCCGTGACGATCCAGGGCACGGCCCCGTTGTGGGTGGCGACCCGCAGGATCAGCAGCAGGGAGGAGGTCATGGTGGCGAGCAGGAGCGCCAGGCCGACGAAGGTCATCCGGGAGGCCCATTCGACGGCCTGCGGCTTGACCCGCCGCCCGGAGACCAGGCGGTGCAGGGAAACGGGCCCGATCAGCGCTCCGGTCGCGGCGGCGCCCAGCACCACGGTCACGATGTAGATGGTCTTGTCGGTGTCCTCCAGCGAGTCGTACTTCTGCTGGAACACCACGGTGAGCAGGAAACCGAACAGGATCTGCACCCCGGTCTGGGCGACCCTGACCTCCTGGATCAGCTCGCCCCACTTCCGGTCGGCCCTCTCCTCCTCGGTCTCGTGCCGCCCCCACTCGTTCAGGTCTGCTCTGCTGTTTGTGGCCGGCAAGGTTCCTCCCGGCTCGATCGCCCCGGATGTCTACCTGACCCGGGTTCCCTGTTCGCGCGGGATTGACCGGGCCGTGCGCAATCGGACCCGGTTTGGGCGATCAACAGGGGGTTACACGGAGCGCATGGCGCACGACGACCACCCTAGGAGTCCGACGACCATGTCCGGCAGCGAGCTCACGGTCACCGTCAGCGGCGGCACCGCCGCGGACGCACGCGCGGTCGTGCGGGTCCTGGAGCCCGCCTTCGGGATGCCGAAGGAGGAGCTTCCCGCCGACGACGAGGTCACCGTCCACACGGCGAGGTTCGAGCACGATCCGGCGGGCCGGCCGGCCGAGACCGCTCCCGTCGGCCATCTGTCCGGGGCGGTCACGCTGACCGTGCAGGGCTCCCCCGTGGCGGTGGCGCGGGCGCGCGAGACGCTCACCCACGCCTTCACGGCCCAGGACCAGGGCTCGGTCTCCGGCGACCAGGAGCAGGAATGGCAGCTGCTCCTGGAACCGTGAGCCGGCCGCCCGGGTCTACCAGCGGGCTTCCACCTGGTCCTTGATCCGGCGGTCGTAGAGGTCGCGGATCGCGGTGAGTGTCTCGTCCGTGAGCGGCGGGAGCTTGGCGGCGGCCGCGTTGGCGCGGGCCTGCTCGGGTGAGCGGGCGCCGGGAATCACGGTGGTCACGCCGGGCTGCTGCACGATCCAGCGCAGCGCGAGCTGGGCCGGGGTGTACCCCTCGGGCGCGAGCGCGGAGAACTCGGCGGCCGCCTCGACGCCCGTCGTGTAGTCGACGCCGGAGAAGGTCTCGCCGACGTCGAAGGACTCGCCGTGCCGGTTGTAGGTGCGGTGGTCGTTGGCGGGGAAGACGGTGTCCTTGGTGTACTTGCCCGACAGCAGACCGGAGGCGAGGGGGACACGGGCGATGATGCCGACGCCGGCCTCCTGCGCGGCCGGCAGGACCTCGCGCAGCGGCTTCATGCGGAAGGCGTTGAGGATGATCTGGACGCTCGCCACGTTCGGCCGGGCGATCGCGGTCAGCGCCTCGGCGCAGGTCTCCACGCTGACCCCGTAGGCCGCGATGCGCTCCTCCTCGACCAGGGTGTCCAGGGCGTCGAACACCTCGTCCGTGGAGTACACGGGCGTGGGCGGGCAGTGCAGCTGTACGAGGTCGATGCGGTCGACGCCGAGGTTGCGCCGTGAACGGTCGTTCCAGGCGCGGAAGTTGTCGAGGACGTAGTTCTCGGGGATCTGCTCGACGCGGCGGCCCATCTTCGTGGCGACCAGCACATGCAGGTCCGGCCTGCCGCTGAGGAACGCGGCGATGGTCTGCTCGCTGCGCCCGTCGCCGTACACGTCGGCGGTGTCGAAGAAGGTCACCCCCGACTCGGCCGCCGCCTCCAGCACCGCCAGGGCTTCCTTGTCGTCGACGTCTCCCCAGTCGGCTCCCAGCTGCCATGTGCCCAGACCGACGACGGATGCGTGCTGACCCGACCTACCGAATGTGCGCTCTTCCATGGGGGCAGTCTGTCATCCGTCACGCCTGTGCACGGAACCGACCGCTCCGGAGCGCCACCTGTGAAACATTCACTCGGACGAGTGATGGTATTGGACAGGAATCCTGTACGTGTCAACGGGCCCCTAGCGTGAAGCCGTGACTGATTGTTCAGCGAGCAACTTATCGTCCCGGTCGTCGGAGAACTCGTCGTTGAGCCGTCGCGGCTTCCTTGCCGGCGCGGCCGCGCTGGCCGCCGCCCCCGTGCTGATCGCGGCCGATCCGGCGGTCGCCGCGCAGGAGCTGCCGGACTTCCCGGCGGATGTCGCCCTGTACCGCTCGGCGTACCGCAACTGGGTCGGCGAGATCACCGCGGACGGGCTGTGGGCCTGTGCTCCGGCCGCCGCGGATCAGGTGGCCGAGGTCGTCAACTGGGCCTGGCGGCACGGCTGGAGGGTGCGTGCCCGGGGTTCCGCGCACGGCTGGTCGCCGCTGACGATCACCGAGGGCACCGGGTCGGACGCACCTGTGCTCCTTGTGGACACCGCCCGTCATCTCACCGGCCTCGCCCTGGAGTCGGCGACCGCGGTGCGCGCCGGCACCGGCGTCACGATGGAGGCCCTGCTCACCTACCTGGAGGAGCACGGCCTGGGGGTCGCCGCCGCGCCCGCTCCCGGTGATCTCACCCTGGGCGGCGCGCTCGCCGTCGACGCGCACGGCACCGCCGTACCGGCGCGAGGCGAGCAGCGGCTGCCCGGGCACACATACGGCTCGCTCAGCAATCTGGTGCTGTCGCTGACGGCGATCGTGTGGGACGAGGGCTCCGGTGCGTATGTACCGCGCACGTACGGGCGCGGCGAGGCGGACTGTGCCGCGCTGCTCACCCACCTGGGCCGCGCGCTGGTGACGGAGGTCGTGCTGCGGGTCGGCGCGAATGTCGATCTGCGGTGTGTGAGCCGTACGGACATCCCGGCCGCGGAACTCTTCGCGGCGCCCGGCGCCGAGGGGCGCACCCTCGCGAGTTACCTCGACACGTCGGGGCGGGTGGAGGCGATCTGGTTCGCCTTCACCGAGTTCCCCTGGTTCAAGGTGTGGAGCGTGGCGCCGACGCGGCCGCTCACCTCGCGGCATGTGACATCGCCGTACAACTACCCGTTCTCCGACAACGTCCCGACCGTGGTGGCGGACCTGGTCGGGCGGATGACCTCGGACGCGGCCTGGTATCTGGCTCCGGTGCTGGGCAACGCGCAGTACGACGTGGCCTCGCTCGGTCTGGTGGCGACGCTGTCCGCCGACATCTGGGGGCCGTCGAAGAACACTCTGCTCTACATCAGGCCGACGACGCTGCGGGTGACCGCGAACGGCTACGCCGTGCTCACCGCACGGGCCCAAGTACAGCGCGTGGTCGCCGAGTTCACGTCCTTCTACCGGGAGCGGCTCGCCGCGTACGCGGCGCTGGGCCGTTTCCCGGTGAACGGTTCGGTGGAGATCCGGGTGACCGGCCTCGACGACCCGGCCGATGCCGAACTGGACGGCGCCCGCGCCCCGTTGCTGTCGGCGCTGCGACAGAGCGACACGCACCCGGAGTGGGACACCGCGGTGTGGCTGGACGTCCTCACCCTGCCGGGCACCCCGTACGCGGAGGCCTTCCTGCGCGAGCTGGAACAGTTCCTGCTGCGCACGTTCGACGGGGAGCACGCGCTCACCCGGGTCGAGTGGTCCAAGGGCTGGGCCTACACGGACGAGGCCGCCTGGAGCGACGGGGAGGTGCTGTCCACGAAGGTGCCCGCGTCACTGGGCGAGGCGGCTTGGGGGCAGGCGGCCGGCACCCTGGACCGCCTCGACCCGCACCGCGTCCTCGGCAACGGGTTCCTGGACCGGTTGCTGAAGTGAGCGGTGCCGTTCTCGTGGTGCGGCCGGGGGCCGGTCATGTCCCGTGGGCCGACGACCCCGAGCGGTTCGTCGCTACGGCCGCGGGGTTGCTCCGCCCGGTGTGAGGTGCGCCTGCACCGCGGGTGCGTAGCGGGCCACGGTCTCCTCCAGCGCGGCGCCCCGCACATGAGCACCGCGCGCGATGCCGTACATCACCCCCAGGCCCAGCAGGTTCGCGACGGCCAGCTCGGCGCGCAGGCCCGCTTCGGGGCCGTCGAGGCGTTCGGTCAGTCGGTCGGTGACCTGGGTGCGGAAGTTGGTGCGCAGGATGTCGCCCTGTGCGCCGTGCAGGGGCGCGAAGACGATCCGCAGGAGCGGGTCGGCACCCTGCTGCGACTGGCTGACCAGCACATGACGCACCATGTGCCGGCCGAGTTCGTCCAGCGGCGCGTCCAGCAGGGCGTCGGCGTCGGTCTCGAAGGACATGACGCGGGCGAAGAGGGTGTCCTTGTTGCCGAAGTACTTCAGGATCAGCGGCGGGCTGACACCGGCCCGTTCGGCGACCGCCTTGAGCGTGATGTCGGCGTGGGCGTGCCGGGCCAGCAGATGGCGGGCCGCCTTGAGGATGGCCGCCTTGGTCGCCTCGGCGTCCCGCCGGGCGGGCGCGGAGGTGGTGGGGGGAGTGCTCACGGCTCTCATGCTCCCTCCAGCGCCTCGTCGTGGGGATCCCGGGTCCGCCCGCCGGCTCGGGGTGTCGCGCCCGTCGTCGCGTCACCGGGGATGGTCAGCGCCGCGGCACTGGCCGCCAGGGCGACCGCGCCGGCCATGCCGAAGGCGAGCAGATAGCCGTGCAGGGTGGGCACGGGAGCTCGGCCGACCAGGCTGGTGTGATGGACCAGCACGGCGGCGACGGCGGCGCTGGAGACGGCCTGGCCGATGGTGCGCATCAGGACGTTGACGCCGTTGGCGGAGGCCGTCTGCTCGGCGGGGACGGCACGCAGGATCAGGGTGGGCAGGGCAGAGTAGGCGAGGGTGGTGCCGGTGGACACGACCGTCGCCCCCAGGATGATCATCCAGAGGTCGCGGCTGTCGGCGATGCGCGCCGCATAGCCGCAGGCGATGACGGCGGCCCCGAGGGCGAGGGTGATGCGGGGGCCGCGGGCCGCGGAGATGCGGGCCGAGAGGGGTGAGAACAGCAGCATGGTGACACCGCCGGGCAGCAGACACAGGCCGGTCTGCACGATCGACAGCCCGAGCCCGTACCCGGTGGCCTCGGGCGCCTGCACGAGCTGGGCGGTCACCAGGGAGTTGGCGTAGAAGGCGAACCCGGTGAGCAGCGCCGCCACATGCGACAGGCCCACGCGCGGCCTGGAGACCAGCCGCAGGTCGACCAGCGGGCGTTCGGTGCGCAACTGCTGCCACCACCACAGGGCCAGTACGACGACGGCTCCGAGGAAGAGGCCGACGATGCGCGCGCTGCCCCACCCCCACTGCCCGCCCTGCGAGACGCCCAGCAGCAGACACACCAGCCCTGCGGCCAGACCCAGCGTGCCCGGTATGTCGAAGCGGCCGGGCTGCCGTACGGGCGATTCCTTGACCGCCCACCACACCGCCGTCACGCCGAGCGCGCCGAGGGCGCTGGTCAGCCAGAACATGGTGTGCCAGTCGGCGTACTGCACGACCAGCGCGGCGAGTGGCAGGCCCAGGGCGGCGCCGATGCCCACGGTGGAGCTCATCAGCGCCACCGCGGAGCCCCGGCGCTCCGGCGGCAGCTCGTCGCGCAGGATGCTGATCGACAACGGCACCACGGAGGCGGCGGCGCCCTGCAGGGCGCGGGCCGCGATGAGCACGACGATGTCGGACGACAGGGCGCACATCACCGAGCCGACGGTCATCAGGACGAGGGCCGACGTCAGCACCTTGCGCTTGCCGTACATGTCGCCGGCCCGGCCGAGCACGGGGGTGAGCACGGCGCCGGACAGCAGGGTCGCCGTGACCATCCAGGAGACCGCGCCCGCGGAGGCGCCCGTCAGCCGCGGCAGATCGGGCAGGAGCGGTACGACCACGGTCTGCATGACGGCCATGAGGATGCCGCCGAACGCCAGCACCGGAATCGTGAGCCGGTCACGGACCATCGGCACTCCAAGTGGTGGGGACCGGAAACAAGAGGTGAATGACGATTCACCATAACGGGTGAATGGCCATTCACCCAAGAGGAATCCTGCGCACGGCCGGCCTGCACCCCTTGATCACCGGTACGGATCACGTCAGTTCTGCGAGGTGAGACAGGCCACTTGCGGCGCAGGCGCCCGCGAAGGATCACCTCGAACAGGGGGCACTCGGGAAGAAATTCCCCGTTCCGGGGGCCGGTGCGCCCCCGTCTCGGCAAGATCCACTTCGTTCAATCTTGCATGACATGTACACAATTGTCCTGATCGTAGCCAACCACTCCCGGGGGATTTCTCCCGTGCGCCGTGGGGCCGATAGGCATTCCGGGTCGTCAACCGAACGAACCCAGGAGACCCCGTATGCCGGCCCTGACCCGACGCCGTGCGCTCACCGCTGCGGCCGCCCTCACCGCGGCCGCCGCCGCCCACACCGCCGCCGCGCCTGCCGCGAGCGCCGCGGACCACCAGCACCCCGGCTCGCCCGAGCCGTTCGACGAGGTCTACAAGGGCCGCCGGATACAGGGCGGGCCGGCCTCCGGTGGCGGCCACCACCACGGCACCGGCTACGCCGTCCTCGTCGACGGGGTCGAACTGCACGTCATGCAGAACGCCGACGGCACCTGGATCAGCGTCGTCAGCCACTACGCCCCGGTGCCCACGCCGCGCGCGGCCGCACGCGCCGCCGTCGACGAGCTGCAGGGCGCCCGGCTCCTGCCCTTCCCCGCCAACTGACCCGTCCCGCAAGCCCCTTGGGAGCACCCGCACCATGACCGTCCGCAAGAACCAGGCGAGCCTGACCGCCGAGGAGAAGCGGCGCTTCGTCGCCGCCGTCGTCGAACTCAAGCGCAGCGGCCGCTACGACGCCTTCGTCACCACCCACAACGCCTTCATCCTCGGCGACACCGACACCGGCGAACGCACCGGCCACCGTTCACCGTCCTTCCTGCCCTGGCACCGAAGATTCCTGCTGGAGTTCGAGAGCGCACTGCAGTCGGTGGACGCCTCGGTGGCGCTGCCCTACTGGGACTGGAGCACCGACCGCTCGCCGCGTTCCTCGCTGTGGGCACCGGACTTCCTCGGCGGCAGCGGGCGCGCCCGTGACGGCCAGGTGATGGACGGCCCCTTCGCCGCGTCCGCCGGCAACTGGCCGATCAACGTGCGGGTCGACGGGCGTACGTTCCTGCGTCGCCAACTGGGTGCGAACGTGAGGGAGTTGCCGACCCGGGCCGAGGTCGAGTCGGTGCTGTCCACGGCGATATACGACATGCCGCCGTGGAACAGCGCCTCGGACGGCTTCCGCAACCACCTGGAGGGCTGGCGCGGCGTGAACCTGCACAACCGGGTCCATGTCTGGGTCGGCGGACAGATGGCCACCGGGGTCTCCCCCAACGACCCCGTGTTCTGGCTCCACCACGCCTACATCGACAAGCTGTGGGCCCAGTGGCAGCGGCGCCACCCCGGCTCCGGCTATCTGCCGACGGCCGGAACGCCGGACGTGGTCGACCTCGACGAGACGATGAAGCCGTGGAACGACGTACGGCCCGCCGATCTTCTGGACCACACCGCCCACTACACCTTCGACACCGACTGACGGCCACAACCCGACGGTTTGCTCCGCAGGTCAGGGGTACCCGCGCCGGACGCAACCGATGTGACAGCGAAGGAGGGGTTCACCCGTGTCGCAGGTCGAGGAATCCATCGAGGTCGGCGTCCCGGTGCACACCGCTTACAACCAGTGGACTCAGTTCGAGACGTTCCCCGAGTTCATGAACGGCGTGGACCGCATCGAACAGCGCACCGACACGCTCACGCACTGGGTGACCAGCGTCAACGGCGTGCACCGCGAGTTCGACGCGGAGATCACCGAGCAGATCCCGGACGAGCGGGTCGCCTGGACGACCGTCGCGGGTCAGGCCCGGCAGGCCGGGGCGGTGACCTTCCACCGCCTCGACGACAACCACACCAAGGTCATGCTGCAGATGGACTTCCATCCGGACAGCATCACCGAACAGGTCGGCGACAAGCTGGGCTTCGTGAAGCGGCAGACCAAGGGCGACCTGGAGCGCTTCAAGAAGTTCATCGAGTCGCGTGGCCAGGAGACCGGCGAGTGGCGCGGCGTGGTCACCTGACCCGCGCCCGGTCCTGAACGGTGCGCCGTACGGCCCCGGCCCTAACCGGCCTGAGCCGTACGGCACTCCGGGTGTCCCCAGCCCTGCCCGTTCTTGGCGATGGGCTCACCGGCCGCGTAGGAACGGCCGCACAGGCAGCGGCCCGGGAACTTCGCCTTGATGGTGCGGGACGACGAGCCCGCACCCTGCCGGGACGCGGCCGGCTTGCGGCGCGGGGCGCTCGACTTCGGGGTGTCCGGGGAGGGCGGCGGCGCCGGTGAACCGAGGTCGCTGCCCGCGGGCTCCTGGACCTTGGCGGCCTGACTGGCGGCGCGGTCGGCGAAGTCGTTGAGCGGGTCGCCGTCGACCTGGTGGGCGGGCACGTAGCGGAATTCGACCGTGCGCCCGTCGAGCAGTGCGTCGATGCGGACGACCAGTTCCTGGTTGGCGACCGGTTTGCCGGCGGAGGTCTTCCAGCCGTTGCGCTTCCAGCCGGGCAGCCAGGTGGTGACCGCCTTCATGGCGTACTGGGAGTCCATGCGGACCTCGAGCGGGACACCCGGATCGGTCGCCGCCAACAGACGTTCCAGGGCGGTGAGTTCGGCGACGTTGTTGGTTGCCGTGCCCAGCGGCCCCGCCTCCCAGCGGGCCGGGGTCGTGGAGTCGTCGGAGACCACCCATGCCCAGCCCGCCGGTCCCGGATTTCCCTTCGATGCCCCGTCGCACGCGGCCACCACACGTTCACGCATGGCCTCGATCATGCCACGGGCGGGAGGGGACCTCGACCATCGTCCGAGAGGGGCCCTCGTGCCGTCCTAGACGTCCTTCGTCTTCGGCAGTTCTCCCTCGGTCCTCGTGATGTCGATCACCGAGAAGTTCGCGCCCTGCGGGTCGCTGATCGCCGCGAACCGGCCGTAGGGGCTGTCCATCGGCCCGAAGCGCAGCACACCGCCCAGCTTGGTGGCCTTGGCGACCGCGTCGTCGCAGTCCGGGACGACGAAGTAGAGATTGATGTAGGACGGCACCTCGGGCGGGAACTCGTCGCCCATCTTCATCCGGCCGAGGACCGTGGTGTCGCCGAGGTTGAACATGCGGAAGTCGACGTTGTCGTCGACGATCTGCTGCGCCGTGTACGGGAAGACGGCGCTGAAGAACGCGTCCGCCTTCTCGGGTTCACGGGTGAAGACCTCGGCCCAGCCGTAGGCGCCCGGCTCGGCGGTCGCCTCGAAGCCCTCGTGGGTGCCGCCCTGCCACACGCCGAAGACGGCGCCGCTGGGCTCGCGGGCGATGCACATGGTGCCGAACTCGCCGACCTGCATGGGCTCCATCACCACCTCGCCGCCGTTCTCCCTGATTTTGGCGGCGGTGGCGGCGGCGTCCGGTGAGGCGAAGTAGAGGCACCACTGCGACGGGGCGTCCTGGCCCGGCATCGGCGGGACGACGGCGGCGACCGCCTTGCCGTCCGCATAGGCCTGGGTGTAGTTGCCGTACTCCGACGACGCCTCGCCGAAGGTCCAGCCGAGGACGTCGCCGTAGAAGTTCTTCGCTCCCTCGACGTCGCCGAACATCGCGTCGGCCCAACAGGGGGTTCCCTCAGGTTGTACGGCCATGGCTGCGACCCTTTCCCGAATCGGCGGATGGTCCGTTTCCTCACGCTAGCCATGCATGCGGTGAAGCGCGCGCCGAATGCCCGGGTCCGTTTCAGACTGGACGGGCAGGCCCTCGGCACACTTTCGACGCGGCGGACGGGGTGCGGAATGGCGGACGGGACGATGCGCGCGTGGTCGGTGGTGACACCGGGGCCCGTCGAGGAGAACGGGCTGCGGCTTGTGCAGAAGCCGGTACCGGTGGCGGGCGACGACGAACTCCTCGTGCGCGTGCGCGCCTGCGGGGTGTGCCGCACCGACCTGCACGTCACCGAGGGGGATCTGCCGGTGCACCGGGCGGGCGTGACACCCGGGCACGAGGTCGTCGGCGTGGTGGCCGGGGCCGGGGCGGGGGTGTCCGGCTTCGCGACCGGGGACCGGGTGGGGGTGGCGTGGCTGCGGCGCACGGACGGCACCTGCGGGTACTGCTCGCGCGGGGCCGAGAACCTGTGCCCGTCCTCGCGGTACACGGGCTGGGACGCGGACGGCGGCTACGCCGAGTACACGACCGTGCCTGCCGCGTTCGCCCACCGCCTGCCGGATGCCGTCGACGACGTGGCGCTCGCGCCGCTGCTGTGCGCCGGGATCATCGGCTACCGCGCGCTGCGACGGGCCGCGCTGCCACCGGGCGGACGGCTCGGTCTGTACGGTTTCGGGGGAAGCGCCCACCTGTGTGCGCAGCTGGCGCTGGCCGAGGGCGCCACCGTGCACGTCATGACCCGCGGGGCGGCGGCGCGGCAGCTCGCGCTCGGCCTGGGCGCCGCCTCCGCGCAGGACGCGTACGCCACGCCGCCCGAGCCGCTGGACAGCGCGATCCTGTTCGCGCCGGTCGGCGACCTCGTGCCGGTCGCGCTGCGGGCCCTCGACCGCGGCGGCACCCTCTCGATCGCCGGCATCCACCTCAGCGACACACCGCCCCTGCACTACGAGAGCGACCTGTTCTACGAGAAACAGCTGCGCAGCGTCACCTCCAACACTCGCGAGGACGCACGCGAGTTCCTTGCGCTGGCCGCCCGGCACGGCGTCCACGCCACCACCCACACCTATCCCCTGACGCGAGCCGACGAGGCACTGCGGGACCTCAAGGCCGGGCGCTTCGACGGGGCGGCCGTGCTGGTGAACGACCTCTGGCGAGAGGTGTGACGGCGGGGGCGCACGGGGTGGGGCTGGGGGCGCGGGAGTGCGGAGGCTCCAGCACACTGCCTCGTTCGCCGGGTTTGCGTTACCACGAGGCGAAACCGCCCCCTTCGCGCCGTACCGGGGCATCCGCGGGGCTGTTTGCCTTGTACATGCGACGCCGGGCTGTCATCCATCGCGGCGTCGCCTTCATCTCCGACCACTCCGCTCACTCCTGTACGTCGCCAGGTACGTCCCCAAGGAGGGAATGTGTCCGCCCCCCAAAGCGCCACCGGACCCGACACCGACGAACCAGCCCCCGCACCCGACGGCGAGGGGCAGCTGACCAGTCTCAGCACCCAGGCGGCGCGCCAGCTCGCCACGACGACCAAGTCCGAACCGCAGATGCAGGCCATCAGCTCGCGCTGGCTGCTGCGGTCGCTGCCGTGGGTGGACGTCAAGGGCGGCACCTACCGGGTCAACCGGCGTCTGCAGCTGCGGATCGGCCGCGGGCGGGTGCAGTTCGAGCAGAACGGCGCCGACGACATCAAGGTCATCCCCGAGACCCTCACCGAGCTGCCGGTGCTGCGCGGCTACTCCGACACCGAGGTCCTCAAGGAGGTCGCCACCCGCTTCCGGGTCCGGCACGTGCGGGCGGGACAGGTGCTGTTCGAGGCCGGGCAGCGGGTCACAGAGGCCTATCTCGTCGTGCACGGCAGGTTCACCCGCTACACCGCGGGCAAGTACGGCGAGGAGGAGATCATCGGGGTCGTCACGGACGGCGACCAGATGGGCGACGAGGCCATCGGGCAGTCCAGCCCGCTGTGGCTGAGCTCGGTGCGGGCGGAGACGGCCGGCGTGCTGCTGGTGCTGCCCTGGGACGTGGTCACGGAGCTCACGGACCGGGTGCCGTCCCTCGCAGCGCATCTGGAGGCGTTCGCGGCGCGGCAGAAGCTGCCGATGAACCGCAAGGGCGAGGCGGACGTTCCCGTACAGGCCGGCCATGTCGGTGAGCCGACGCTGACCGGCGGCTTCGTGAACTACGATCTGGCGCCGCGCGAGTACGAACTGTCGCTCACCCAGACCGTGCTGCGCGTCCACACCCGGGTCGCCGACCTCTACAACAACCCGATGAACCAGACCGAGCAGCAGCTGCGTCTGACGGTCGAGGAGATCCGCGAGCGCCAGGAGTGGGAGCTGGTCAACAACCGGGAGTTCGGGCTGCTGCACAACGTCGACTACGGCCAGCGCGTCAGCACCTTCACCGGGCCGCCGACCCCGGACGACATGGACGAGCTGCTGGCCATGCGGCGCAAGACGAAGGTGTTCCTCGCCCATCCGAAGGCGATCGCGGCCTTTTTCCGGCAGTGCAACCGGCGCGGTCTGGTGCCGGGCACGGCGAGCGTGGAGGGGCACGAGATTCCCGCCTGGCGAGGCGTCCCGATCTTCCCCTGCAACAAGATCCCGATCAGTCGCGATCACACCAGCAGCATCATCGCGCTGCGCACCGGGGAGTCCGACCAGGGGGTGATCGGGCTCTACCAGACCGGTATCCCCGACGAGTTCCAGCCGGGCCTGAACGTGCGGTTCATGGGCATCGACACGGCCGCGATCATCCGCTATCTGGTGACCGCCTACTACTCGCTGGCCATCCTGGTGCCGGACGCGGCCGGGATCCTGGAGAACGTCCAGATCGGCCGGACGGCCGACTGAGGGTGGAGTACGCGATGAGCACGCCTGCCGCCTCGTCCCCGCTGCCGGGGCCGCCCAATCTGGCCCGCTCCGTGCGCACCCGGCGCGACGGGGCGATCCCCGGGCTCAAGTACCGGCAGGTCGCCCCCGCCGATCCGGCGAAGGTGGAGGAGGTCGACCGCAGGCTGGAGGCCTGGGCCCACGGCCTCGACCTGTTCCCGAAGGCGTGGGCCGGGGACTTCTCGGGCTTCCAGTTCGGCCGGGCCGTGGTGCTCCAGCATCCGGCGGCGGCCGATCTGGATCGCCTCACCGCCGCCGGTAAGTTCCTCCTGGCGGAGAACCTCGTCGACAGCTGCTACTGCGAGGAGGACGAGGGCAGGGGCGGCGCCCGCCGCGGTCTCGGCGGCCGGCTGATCCTGGCCCAGTCGGCGCTCGACCCCTTCCACAGCACACCCGCGCTGCAGGAGCAGTGGGCGCACGGAGTGCAGGCCGACGGACCGCTGCGCTCGTACCACTGGGCGATGAAGGACTACGCCGCCGTCGCCACCCCCAGCCAGACCAACCGGTTCGTGCACGACATGGCACGGCTGCACCTCGGTTATCTCGGCGAGGCCGCATGGGCGGAGATCCGGCACATGCCGCAGGTGTGGGAGTACCTGGTGATGCGGCAGTTCAACAACTTCCGCCCCTGTCTGTCGATCATCGACGCGGTGGACGGCTACGAGCTGCCGGAGGCCGTCTACGCCCGCCCGGAGATCCAGCGCATCACGGCACTCGCCTGCAACGCCACCACCATCGTCAACGACCTCTACTCCTTCACCAAGGAACTGGCGAGCGACCCCACCCACCTCAACCTGCCGCAGGTCCTCGCCGCCAACGAGCGGTGCGGGCTGAAGGCCGCCTATCTCAAGGCAGTCGAGATCCACAACGAGATCATGACCGCCTTCGAGGACGAGTCCGCCCTCCTGTCCGCCACCTCGCCCCTCGTAGAGCGCTACGCCCGGGGCCTGTCCGACTGGGTGGCCGGCAACCACGAGTGGCACGCCACCAACACCCACCGCTACCACCTGCCCAACTACTGGTAACGCCCGCAGTGCTGGCATCCCGTCAGACGCACCACGAGGAGTCCTAGTTGACCATCGCCCCCCACGCCGACACCAAGGCGGCACCGGTGCCGACCCAGTCCACGTACCAGAACCGCGTCGCGGACTACTGGAACGCCGAGGAGAACCCGGTCAACCTCGAACTGGGCAAGATCGACGACCTCTATCACCACCACTACGGCGTCGGCGACGTCGACTGGACCGTGCTCGACGAGCCCGACCCCGACCTGCGGCGGGCACGGATCACCACCGAACTGCACCGCCTGGAACACGCCCAGGCGGAGCTTCTCGCCGGTCACCTCGGCCCGCTGTCCGCCGCCGACCGCGTCTTCGACGCCGGCTGCGGGCGGGGTGGCGGCAGTGTCGTGGCGCATCTGCGCTACGGCTGCCACGCGGACGGCGTGACGATCTCCGCCAAGCAGGCCGCGTTCGCCAATGAGCAGGCCCGCAAGCGTGACATCGACTCCCAGGTGCGCTACCACCACCGCAACATGCTCGACACCGGCTTCGCCACCGGCGCGTACGCGGCGTCCTGGAACAACGAGTCGACCATGTACGTCGAGCTGGAGCTGCTGTTCGCCGAGCACTCCCGGCTGCTGCGCCGCGGCGGGCGCTACGTGGTGATCACCGGCTGCTACAACGACACCTACGGCCGGGCGTCCCGCGAGGTGTCCCAGATCAACGCCCACTACATCTGCGACATCCACCCGCGCTCGGAGTACTTCCGGGCGATGGCCCGCCACCGCCTCGTCCCCGTCCACGTCCAGGACCTCACGGCCGACGCCATCCCCTACTGGGAGCTGCGCCGGCAGGCGGACCACCTGGTCACGGGCATCGAGGACACATTCCTGACCGCGTACAAGAACGGCAGTTTCCAGTACCTGCTGATCGCCGCCGACCGGGTGTGATGCCCTCGCTCACGGCGTAGGGGCTCACCGTCGCCGGGGCGCACGTTCCGGCACGGGCCCGCGCGATCCATGCGGCATCCCCGCATCGCACGAGCCCGTGCCGGAACCCCCCGAGCGACCAAACCGCTGCCGCTTACTGACCTCCTGGACCTGCTGGAGCGCGCGGACGGCGCCTGAACTCACCCCGGTGTCTTCCGCCTTGGGCCCGCCTGTGCTTGCCTGGGGAGCCGTTTTCGGTTGCCGGGGCTGGAGTTGCCGTATGCGGAAGCCGTGGATCGTGGGGATGCTGCTGACCGGAGTGCTGCTGCTCGGCGCGTGCGGCGACCCCTCGTCCGGACCGGAGGAGGCACCGCCCTCCCCCGCCGTACCGGGAGCCTCCGCATCGACGACGCATCAGCAGGCCCCGGCCTCCCCGAACGCCCCTGCCGTGGCCCCGCGCGTGCTCTACCTCGGGGATTCCCTCGCGATGGAGGCCCAGAACGTGCTCGGGCAGGAGCTGCGCCGCGACCTGAGGGCGAAGTACACGAGCGCTCCCTACTCGGGCACCACCCTGTGCGACTACCTGGCGGGCACCGGGGCGAAGTCGCTGGTCCCGGACGCGGACAAGGCAGCCGCACTGGTCCGTGCGCAGCATCCGGACTACGTGGTCATGCAGTTCTGGGGCAACGCGTGGGGCTTCACGTGGTGCATGGACGGCATCACCTACAACGCCTCGCAGCACAGGTACTTCACCCGCTACAAGGCCGACCTGCAACGGCTCACCGAGCAGATCGCCGCCGCGGGCGGCAGCAGACGTCCGCGGATCGTGTGGGTCCTGCAGGGCCCGGACCCGATCACGCCCGACCGGGTCCGGCGTGTGAACCGGATGTACGAGCAGCAGGCCGCCGCCTCGGGCGACCTCGTCGCCGACGCGGGCGCGACGGTGAGCCCCGCCGGGGCCCGCTACACCTGGTCCCAGTACCTGCCCTGCACGGCCTACGAACACGCACACCGCGACTACTGCACCCAGCCGGACCGCGACCGCACCGCCCTCCACCTCGACAAGGACTATCTGCACTTCTGCCTGGCGCCGACGACGTCCACGCCGAAGCCGTGCCCGGTGCGCTCCCCGGGCATCCTGCGGATCACCCGCGAGATCACGCGGGTGATCGGGGAACAGGCCCGCACGCGGTGAGCCGGTTGCTGCCGACCTGTTCCTCACCCCACGGGAGCGGCCCTCACTCGCCCGCGTAGGCCCGCTCCAGGGCGGCGATGTCGAACTTGCTCATCGCCATGAACGCCTTGGTCGTGCGAGACGCCTTCTCCTGGTCCGCGTCGCTGATCATGTCGATGAGCTTGTCGGGGACGACCTGCCAGGACAGGCCGTACTTGTCCTTGAGCCAGCCGCAGGGGCCGGGCTCGCCGCCGCCCTCGGTGAGCTTGGCCCAGTAGTAGTCGATCTCCTCCTGGTCCTTGCAGAAGATCTGGAAGGAGATCGACTCGTTGAACTTGAACTGCGGGCCGCCGTTGAGCGCGACGAACTTCTGGCCGTTGGCCGTGAACTCCACCGCCAGCACCGAGCCGGCGGGGCCCGCGCCTCCCTCGACGTTGCGGCCGACCCGGCCGATGCTGGAGTTCTTGAAGATCGACACGTAGTAGTGCGCGGCCTCCTCCGCCTGGCCGTCGAACCAGAGACACGTGGTGAATCCGTCGGTGGTCATGAGCACCTCCTGGGGCGTGGAACGCGGTCACCTGTATCGACTGATCCTCACCGCGGAACTCATCGGTCGGACGGCCGATTGACCCGGGTGGCCGCATGCCCGTACCGAACTAGGCTCGCGGCCATGACGTCTTCGCCCGCAGAGACCGCGGACAGCGGCATCCGGCCCTTCCGCATCGACATCCCGCAGAGCGACCTCGACGACCTCCACGAACGCCTGGACCGCACCCGCTGGCCGGACGAGCTGCCCGGCACCGGGTGGGCCTACGGCGTGCCGGCCGACTACCTGCGCGAGCTCCACCACTACTGGCGCACCTCCTACGACTGGCGGGCCGCCGAGGCGCAGCTCAACGAGTGGCCGCAGTTCACCACCACGATCGACGGCTCGAACGTCCACTTCGCCCACGTCCGCTCCCCCGAGCCGAACGCCACACCGCTGATCATCACGCACGGCTGGCCGGGGTCGATCGTCGAGTTCCTGGACGTCGTCGGGCCGCTCGCCGACCCCCGCGCGCACGGCGGCGACCCGGCCGACGCGTTCCACGTCGTCGTACCGAGCATCCCGGGGTTCGGGCTGTCCGGTCCTGCCGCCGACACGGGCTGGGAGGCGGGCCGGGTCGCCGACGCCTGGGCCGAGCTGATGCGACGGCTCGGCTACGAGCGGTTCGGCGCGCAGGGCGGCGACTGGGGCGCCGCCATCTCCCGCGAGCTGGGTCGCGCGCACCCGGACCGGGTGATCGGCGTGCATCTCAACCTGCTCCCGGGCGCGCAGCAGGCCACCGAGCCCACGCAGGAGGAGCTGGACGGGCTCGGCACCGAGGAGCAGGAGCGGGCACTGCTGTCCTGGCGCCGGTGGAGCGAGTGGTCCCGGGAGGGCACGGGCTACGCCGTCCTGCACGCCACCCGGCCGCAGACCGTGGCGTACGCGCTCAGCGACTCACCCGTGGGGCAACTCGCCTGGATCGTGGAGAAGTTCCGGGAGTGGACGGACTCGGCGCTGCTGCCCGAGGAGGCCGTGGACCGGGACCGGATGCTCACCAACGTGATGCTGTACTGGCTGACCGGGACCGCCGGTTCCGCCGCCCGCATCTACTACGAGCGCGCCCATGCCACGGGCCGTGTCGCCCGGCCGGCCGAGCCGTCGACCGCACCCACCGCACTCGCCCTCTTCCCCGCCGAGCTCCAGATCCCGCTGCGCCACAAGGCGGAGCGCACGGAGAACATCGTGCGCTGGACGCAACTCGACCGCGGCGGGCACTTCGCCGCCATGGAGGAGCCCGACCTGCTGGTCGAGGACGTGCGGGCGTTCTTCCGGCAGCTGCGCGAGAAGGGCTGAGAGCCGGCTCTGCCCGTGGCGAATCTGCCACGGGCAGAGAAACCGCATGCGGGGCGAGGGCAGGGCCAAGAGTGGAGTCGACGGCATCACCGCTCGACGGGAGAGACCATGACTCCACTCACCACGCTCGCGCCCCGCGCCGAGGAGGGCGACACCCCGCCCAGCCGGCTCGACGACCATCTCGCGGCCCAACTCCTCGGCCAGCGCATCGTGTTCCTCGGCACCCAGGTCGACGAGGTCTCCGCGAACCGGGTCTGCGCACAGCTGCTCCTGCTGTCCGCGGAGGACCCGCGCACCGACATCAGCCTGTACATCAACAGCCCGGGCGGCTCCGTGCACGCGGGCCTCGCGATCTACGACACGATGCGTCTGATCCCCAACGACGTCTCGACGCTCGCCATGGGCTTCGCGGCCAGCATGGGCCAGTTCCTGCTGTGCGGCGGCACACCCGGCAAGCGGTACGCGCTGCCGAACGCGCGGATCATGATGCACCAGGGGTCGGCGGGCATCGGCGGCACCACCGCCGACATCGAGATCCAGGCGGAGAACCTGGAGCACACCAAGCGGACCATGGAGCGGATCATCGCCGAGAACACGGGCCAGAGCCCGGAGACCATCGCCCGGGACGGCGACCGCGACCGCTGGTTCACGGCCGAGGAGGCCAGGGAGTACGGCATGGTGGACCGGGTCCTGGAGTCCCTCGCGGACGTCCGCCCGGCCGCCTCGAAGCGACGGATGGGGCTGTGACATGGGGAACTACACGATTCCGTACGTCGTCGAGCGCACCGCGCACGGCGAGCGCTCCTCCGACGTGTTCAGCCGGCTGCTGTCCGAGCGGATCATCTTCCTCGGCACCGAGATCGACGACGGGGTGGCCAACGTCGTCATCGCGCAACTGCTCCATCTGGAGTCGTCGGCGCCGGAGAACGAGATCTCGGTCTACATCAACTCGCCCGGCGGCTCGTTCACTTCGCTGATGGCGATCTACGACACGATGACCTTCGTGCAGGCACCGATCTCGACGGTCTGCGTCGGCCAGGCGGCCTCGACGGCGGCCGTGCTGCTGGCCGCCGGGGACCCGGGGCGGCGGATCGTGCTGGAGCACGCGCGCGTGCTGCTCGGACAGCCCGCCGCCGGCGGCAGCCGGGGCATGATCTCCGACCTCACACTCCAGGCCAAGGAGATGGTCCGGATCCGCTCCCAGGTCGAGCAGGTGCTGGCCCGGCACACCGGGCACGACATCGCGACGCTGCGCGCGGACATGGACCGCGACAAGGTGTTCACCGCCGAGGAGGCGGTGGCCTACGGGCTGGCAGACGAGGTGCTGAGCCGGCGCCTCGCCACGGTCTGAGGCACCGGCCGCAGGCGTCCCTCAGGCGGCCAGGCAGAGTCCGTCGTACTGCGAAGCGGACGTCCGGCGGCTCCTGTGGGACTGCCGGCCGGCGATCCGCACGAGCTCTCCCTGCGCCCGTGACAGCAGGTCGCCGAGGCCCAGCCCGAGGGCGTGGGCGGCGGCCGCGAGGACCTCGGAGGAGGCCTCCTTGCGGCCGCGCTCCACCTCGGAGAGATACGGCATGGAGATCCGGGCCTCGTCGGCCACGTCCTTCAGGGTGCGCTCCTGGGCGAGGCGTTCCCGCCGCAGGACGTCGCCGACGAGGTCCCGCCACAGGGGTTCCCTGGGCGGCGAAGGCGCGGCGGCAGGTCGCTCGCCCTGCGGGCGGCGCAGCGGAATGACATCGGCTTCGTTCGGCGCTCGGCTGCTCACTGTCTTAGATTCCCCCGCCCCGATGGGAAGAGATCGGCATTCCGCTCTGGGTGGAATCAGCGGCGGGGTCCACGGCGACGGTGGGACCCGTTCCGGTCGCGTGCATGCCCCGGCGCAGAACGGGTACGCGCATACAGCGGAGCACAACGCAGGCAGGACCAGGACGCAGACAGACGTCGAACCTTGACTTGGTGGGAGAGGAAATGGACACCGCCGTGGAACGGTCGGAGGCTGAGGTCGTCGAGAAGACCGCCGGGACCTGCACGGGTGATGGACCACTGCCGGGGATCGCGGAGCCACGCACCGTGGCTCCGCGTGACGCACGGGAACTTTCCCGTCAGTTCTTCCAGCGCCTCTCGGAGCTCGAGGAGGGCACGCCCGAGTACCAGTACGCACGCAACACCCTCATCGAGATGAACATCTCGCTGGTGCGGTTCGCGGCCGGGCGGTTCCGGGGACGCGGCGACGACATGGAGGACATCGTCCAGACCGGGATGATCGGCCTGATCAAGGCGATCGACCGGTTCGAGCTGTCCCGTGAGGTCGAGTTCACCTCGTTCGCGCTGCCGTACATCGTCGGCGAGATCAAGCGTTTCTTCCGTGACACCACCTGGGCGGTGCACGTGCCGCGCAGGCTGCAGGAGCTGCGTGTCGAGCTGGCCAAGGCCCGCGAGGAACTCGCCAGCCGGCTGGACCGGGAGCCGACGGTTCCCGAGCTCGCCACCCTGATGAACATCCCCGAGGGCGAGGTGATCGAGGCGCAGATAGCGTCCAACGGCTACAACTCCTCGTCCCTCGACGCGGCGCTGACCGGCGACGGGCCGGAGGGCGGCGAGGCGGTGCTCGCCGACTTCATCGGTGTGGAGGAGGACGGACTGCGGCTCGTCGAGGACTTCCAGTCGCTGGCCCCGCTGATGGCGGAACTCGGCGAGCGCGACCGCCAGATCATCCACATGCGGTTCGTGGAGGAGGCCACGCAGGCGGAGATCGGCGAACGGCTCGGCTGCTCGCAGATGCATGTGTCCCGGCTGATCAAGCGGATCATCGCGCAACTGCGCAAGGGAATGCTGGGCGAACTCGGCTGCGCATGAGGGGCAGCCGGTCGCATCCGTGACCGCCCGCGGCCGCCGGTACGGCGGCCGCGGCTTCATGCGCGGGTCAGGCTCACCACGGCGGACACCCGCTTGCCGACGGGGACCCGCTCCACGACGACCTGCCTCGCCAGGACATGGACTATCTCCAGGCCGTGCCGGCCGACGCGCTCGGGGTCGCGAGGGAAGCGGCGGGGCAGGGCCGCGCTGCTGTCGTAGACGGACACCGTCACCGCGGTGTCCGTGCCCTCGAGCTCCAGGATGTACGGCCCATTGCTGTGCCGGTCCGCGTTGGTGACCAGCTCGCTCACGACGAGCAGCACCTCGTCCTCGGCGCGGTCGTCGATCCTGGCGCACCATTCGGTGCGGAGCCGGCCCACGAAGTGCGCGGCGAAGGACCGGGCCTCGGCGATGCATCCCGGTTCGCCGGTGTAGTGCGCCGCCCGCCGTATCGGTTCCACGGGCACGTCGAAACCAGTCGGTATCACTGCCCCGCCCACGTGCTCGATCATGCATGTCTCTCTCGGAAGCCGGCCTGGCCGGACGCTGCTGCATCAGTGCTGCTACCCCGAGCCGCGCCCGGCAGTCCCCCGTCCGGGCCGATGTGTCCGCTAACACGCGGAACGCCGGTCATGTGGTGCTCGGCTCCGGAGCACTGTACGTCCCGGTGTCGCCGGGTGACTCCGGTTCGGTCGTTCCGGGTTCGCTGGAGGGTGACTCGGAACTCGGCGTTGGGGTGGAGGGGGAGGTCGACGTCGGCGGGCAGGGGGTGCCGGCGACCACGCCGGGCGAGGATGCGCAGGTGGAGGAGGACGACGACGAGGGTGCCGTCGGCGTGGACACGCTCACCGAGGGGGAGGGCTTGACCGGCGGCTCGACCCGGTGGTCGTGGCGGCCGGTGTCGCCCCGGTGCCGGGAGATCCACTCGGCGCGGTCGGGGTCGTAGAGGACGAAGACGTTGATGATCTGCGGTGCGGGGGTGACCACGACGACGTTCGAGGGCCGGTACGACGGCCAGCTGTCACCGGTTTCCTTCGGGGTGGTCTGCTGGGCGACGGGCGGCGTCAGCGGGTTGCCGCAGGCGCAGCGCACGCGCGGGACGCCGTGGCCGTCGACGAGGACGGCGGTGCCCGCCTGCAGAACGGCCTGGTAGCTGGTGGCGGCGCCGTCGCGGTAGCCGTGGTTGGTGACGCGGGTGTCCATGCGCAGTTGCACGGGGGTGAGCGCGCGGAGGTAGGCCGGGACCCCGGAGGGTGCGACGCCGGCGACCGAGGCGAACGCCGTGTTCTTCGGCGGGGCCGCCTGGAGGGCCTTGATCTGCCGCTCCACGTCGCAGCTGGAGACGTTGCGGGTGCCGCCGTACAGTCCGGGCGCCCCGCCGCCCACCGCCCGTACCGCGTTCGCGGGCGCCGATCCGGTGGCCGGAGAGGCGGGGACGGCCGGGGCGGAGCTGTGCGTGGCCGTCGACTGGGTGAAAGGGTCGGGGCCGGTCTTGCCCGCGGCCTGCAGGAAGACTTCCCCGCCCTTGCCGGAGCCGCCCCCGGCCCGGCTGAAGACGACGGCCAGGACCACGGCGGCGACCACCACGGTGGTCAGTACGGCGACACGCGGTGCGGACCTCCACCAGGGCCGGCGGGGCGGCGGCGTAGGGGTGCCGCCGCCGCTGCCCGGTGGCTGCGAGGGTGGGCCCGAGGGCGGTTGGGAGGGGCCCGAGAGCGGGCCGGAAGGGGGGCCTGTGGGGCGTCCGGAGGACGGCGGTTCGAGGCTCACGAGCACTTCTTCCCGATGCGGTTTCCTGCGACCTGCCCCGAGTTGGGCCGCTTTCTTACCTGCCGCCACCATTGTGTGCTCCGGTGCGGTGCCGCTCGCAAGCCGACGCGGACGGCCCTCCCGGCGGGCGGGGCACGCGGGCGCTGCTTAGCGTGGCGAGGGTGAGCCCGCGAACCCCCTCCGCCCCGGCCCTCGCCCGCCACGGCTGGGTGCAGGCCCTGGCCGGGGTGCTGGCCGCGCTGGTCGTCATGGGTGTCGTCGCCGGCCTGGGGTTGTGGGCGGCCGGGGCTGCGGATCTCCCGGACGGCGCCTTCCCCCGGGTGGTCGCGGCGACGGTGGTGACGGCCGTCGGCGGCACGATCGAGCTGTCGGGTAACGCAGGCGCGCTGGCCCGGTCCGCGGCCGGCATGACGGTGATCCCGCTGTCGGTGACGCTGGCCGGGGCGCTCGTCCTCGCGGCGGGTTTCCTGCGCCCGTTGCGCTACCGGGCGGTCGCCGGCGCCCCGGAGCTGGCCGGGTGGGCCGCCCGGGTGGCCGTGGTGTGGCTGCTGGCGCTGCTCGGCCTGTCCCTGGGCGCCCGCCAGACCTTCGCGGTCGACATCGGCAACGGGACCCTCGGCGACATCGGCGACCTGTTCGGCGTCGCGCCGAAGGTCGGCTTCAAGGCGGATGTGCCGCTGACCCTGTTCTTCGGGGTGCTGTGGCTGGTGGGGGTGCTGCTGCTGGCGCTGCTGGTCTCGCGCGGGGCGCCGCTGCCGGGGCGGCTGCTGCGCTTCCAGGAGTCGGTGCGGCCGGCCGCGTACGCCATGGTCGTGCTGCTGCTCGCGTGCGTCGTCCTGGGCCTCGTCGTGGCACTGGTCGTCGCGGTGACCCGCGGCCACTCCGCGGAGACGCTGGCGGTGATCCTGCTGGGTCTGCCGAACCTGGTCTGGCTGGCGCTCACGCTCGGTCTCGGCGCCACCTGGACGGGGCGGGTGCGGGGACCGTTCGGACTGCCCATGCCGCATGTGCTCGACGAGGTGCTGCGCACGAAGGAGGTCTCCACGCTCAACCTCCGCACGCTCGCCGGGTACGACGGGCGGGTGTGGTGGCTGGTGGCCGTCGACGCGGTGCTGCTGCTGGCCGCCGCGTTCGTGCTGGCCGCGCGCTCCCCGGCCCGGATGCGGGCCTGGCAGCACGCCCTGCACATGGCCGTCGCCCTCGCGCTGACGGTGCTCATGATCTGCCTGGTGTGCCGGATCGACGCCCACTACGGGCTGTCCCTGCTCGGCGTCGGAAACCTGGGCGGGGGCCTGTCCGGGGACCTGTTCCTCAGGCCGAAGGTGTGGACCGCGCTGGGCTTGGCCGTGCTGTGGGGGCTGGTGACCGGTTTCCTCGGTGCGCTGCTGGCCCGGCCGGTGCGGCGTCGGGGGAAGACCGAAAGGGAGTGGGAGTCATGACGGCTTCCGTGGCAGTGTCCGATCAGTCGAGGTGCCCAAGGGAAGGGAACGCCATGGCGCTGGCTCTCGAAGACCGGCTGGCCGTCACCGAGTTGATCGCCCTGCACGGCCATCTGTTCGACAACGGGGAACTGGAGCGCTGTGACGAGGTGTTCACCTCGGACGTCGTCTACGACCTGTCGGACTTCGGCCAGGGCGAGGTCACCGGGCTCACCGCCGTCAAGCAGGCCGCGCTGGCGCTCGGCGCGAAGAACCCGGTGGCGCACCACGTGACCAACGTGGTGATCGAGGAGGTGGCCGACGGCCGGGTTCGCGCCCGGTCCAAGGGGTTGGGGATCATGACGGACGGCTCGTGCGGGTCCGTGACGTACGAGGACGTCGTGGTGCGCGTCGACACGGGCTGGCGCATCTGCCGGCGCAGGATCGTGGCCCGCCGTGTACCGCTGGGCGGGCTCGGTCAGGAGCCCTGAGCGGGTCTGTCGAAATCCCCGACGGCACATGACCGCACAGCCCGCGAAGCGCTCAGCTCCGGCCCCGGAAGACCGGCTCGGCCCAGCGCGGTGGGGGCTCGGGGCGGTCCTGCTCCGCGCGTACGGCCCGCAGGTCCACCTCCGTCGGCGGGTGGCCGGTAGCCGGGCCGGCGCCGGTCACGGCGCCGCGCAGGGCGGCGACGAACGCGAGGCAGGAGGCGTGACGCTCGTCCGGGCCCTTGGCCAGGGCCTTGGCGAACGCGGTGTCGACGGCCGGGGCGAGGTCGGGGCGGAAATCCGTCAGCGGCGGCGGCTGGTCGTACTGGTGGGCCCACAGCAGGGCCATGTCGTCATCGCGGCGGAAGGGAGGCCGGCCCGCCAGGCACTCGAACACCACGCAGGCGAACCCGTAGACGTCGCAGCGTCCGTCGACGGGCCGGCCGGAGATCTGCTCCGGGGCCACGTAGTCGAGGGTGCCGACGAACTGGCCGACGGTCGTGAATCCGGTCAGGGACAGGGACTTCTTCGTCAGGCCGAAGTCGGTGAGGTAGGCGTGCTCGGGGTGGTCGCTGTCGGTGCCGCGGGCGACCAGGATGTTTCCGGGTTTCACATCCCGGTGCACCAGCCCGTGGTCGTGGGCGGCATCCAGCGCGGAGGCGATCTGCGCCGCGATGCGCACTGCGGCCACGGGCGCGAGCGGGCCCCGCCGGTCGAGGAGATGACGCAGGTCGCTGCCTTCCACGTAGCGCATGGCGATGTACAGGACACCGTCCGTCTCGCCGGCCTCGTAGACCGGCACGATGTGCGGGTGGTCGATCGCGGCGGCGGCCCGGGACTCGTGGGTGAAGCGCAGGCGGAAGGTGTCGTTGCGGGCGAGTTCGGGGGCGAGCAGCTTGAGCGCGACCGTGCGGTCCAGGCGCAGGTCGCGGGCGCGGTAGACGACGGCCATGCCGCCGCGGCCGATCTCGCGCTCGATGCGGTAGCCGGCGACCTGCCGGCCGATCAGTTCGGAGGGCCGGCCCGAGAACAGGCTCGTGTCACGGGCCATCGGGGGTCACGACCTGCGTGGGGGCATGGCCGGAGCCGGCCGCTGCGGCACGGGGTCCGTCGTCGGTGGCGTATGTGCTCAGGTGCTTCCCGTCGCCGTACACCCAACGCCCCTGCTCGGTGTCGTACAGCCACACGGACTCGCCGTCGACGACGATCCCGATGCGCAGTCCCTGCGTACGGCCGCGGAAGGCCTCGCCGTCGAGGCCGCCGCGGGCCAATTCCTCGACCGCGCTGCGGTAGCGGGCCAGGGTCTGTTCGGTGCGGGCGAGCAGGGGGCGCGGGTCGGCGGTGCGGCCCTGGGGGCCGCCGGTGGCGGGCGGGTCCTGGGGTACGGCGACCAGGCAGCGGCCGTCGACCCAGGCGGCCCAGCCGTTGGCACACAGCACGTGCGCCCAGTCGCCGCGCCGCTCGACGAGCTGGACCGGCAGCAGCGGGTCGAGGGGGACGGTGGGGCGGGCCGGGTCGGGGTCCTCCCAGGCGGGCATGCCGTGCTGGGGGACGACGTGGGTGGGCCGGAAGCCGGGCGTGGCCATCACGACTTCCGCATCACGGCGGGTTCGTGGCGGCGCAGCAGCCGGGAGACGGCGAAGCAGAAGACCGCCGAGAGCACCACCAGCATGGCGATGTTCAGCAGCCATACCCCGGCCGAGTGCTTGAACAGCGGATCGCCGGTGAGGTCGCCGGGCACGATCCGTGCCAGGCCGACGGTGCCGGCCATCGCGCCGAGCGCCCACCGGGAGGGCACGAGCCAGGACAGCTGTTCCAGGCCCGGCACTCCGTGCAGCTTCAGGAGGGCGCCGCAGAAGACGACCTGGACGATGGCGAGCAGCACCAGCAGCGGCATCGTCACCTCCTCCTTGCGCACCAGTGCCGACACCAGCAGCCCGAGCGTCATCGCCGTGAACGCCAGCAGGGCGACGGCGACGGTGATTTCGACAAGGGGCGGCATCAACACGCCTTCTCCGCCAGGCGCATTGAGGTCGACGCCCAGGAGGGCCACCAGGGTGAGCACCACGGCCTGCAGGACGGTGATGGTGCCCAGGACGACGACCTTCGACATCAGGTACGCCGATCTGGACAGACCCACGGCCCGTTCGCGCCGGTAGATGGTGCGTTCCTTGACGAGTTCGCGCACGGCGTTGGCAGCGCCGGTGAGGACTCCGCCGACGCACAGGATGAGCAGCGCGTTCATCGCGGTCTCCTGTGTGAGCTTGCTGCCGGCCAGAGCGCGGGCCATGGCGCCCATCACGAACGGCAGGGCGATCATGATGGCGAGGAAGGTGCGGTCGGCGCCGAGGGCGGCGGCGTAGCGGCGCACCAGCGTGCCGAGCTGGGCGCCGCGGCTGCGGGGCCGGGCGGGCGGGGTGATCACGACCGGTCCCGAGCGGGGGACCCGGGGCTGGGCGGTGGCTTCGGTGATGTAGTGCCGGTGGAAGGGCGAGAAGCGGTAGTCGCCGGCCCAGTCGCGGTCGTCGTGCTCGAAGGCCTCGAAGGCCTCCGGCCACTGCTCGAAGCCGAAGAAGGCGAGGGCGTCCTCGGGCTGGCCGTAGTAGGCGATCCTGCCGCCGGGTGCGAGCACCAGGAGGCGGTCGCACACGTCGAGGCTGAGCACGCTGTGGGTGACGACGATGACGGTGCGGCCGTCGTCGGCGAGGCCGCGCAGCATGTGCATCACCGAGCGGTCCATGCCGGGGTCGAGGCCGGAGGTGGGTTCGTCGAGGAAGAGCAGTGACGGCTTGGTCAGTAGTTCCAGAGCCACGCTGACCCGCTTGCGCTGTCCACCGGACAGGCTGTGCACCGGCTGGTCGGCGCGCTGCTCGAGGCCCAGTTCGCGGATGACCTCGTCGACCCGGGCCCGGCGCTCGGCCTTCGCGGTGTCCTGCGGGAAGCGCAGCTCGGCGGCGTAGGACAGGGCGCTGCGGACGGTCAGCTGGGCGTGCAGGATGTCGTCCTGCGGGACCAGTCCGATGCGCTGGCGCAGCTCGGCGTAGTCGCGGTAGAGGTCGCGGCCGTCGTAGAGCACGGTGCCGTGGTCGGCGGGCCGCTGCCCGGTGAGGGCGTTCAGGAGCGTGGACTTGCCGGCGCCGCTCGGGCCGACGACCGCGAGCAGGCACTTCTCCCCCACCGGGAACGACACATGGTCGAGCAGGGTCTTGCGGCCCTGGTCGACGGCGACGGTGAGGTCCTGCACGTCGAGGGAGATCTCGCCGGTGTCGACGTACTCCTGCAACTGGTCGCCGACCAGGCAGAACGCGGAGTGGCCGATGCCGACGATGTCGCCGGGGCCGATCGGGGCGGCGGTGACGGGCGAGCCGTTGAGGTAGGTGCCGTTGTGGCTGCCGAGGTCGGCGATCTCGTAGCTGCCGTCGGGCAGGGCGCGCAGTTCGGCGTGGTGCCGGGAGATCACGAGGTCGTCGATGACCAGGTCGTTGTCCGCGGCACGGCCGATGCGGACGGTGCGGGTGGGCAGCGGCCGTACGGTGGTGGGACGGCGGAAGGTGCCGGTCAGGCCGGGCATCGACACCGCGGAGGGGCGCTCGGGGACCGGTGTGGGAGGGCTGACGAGGACGGCGCAGGGGCCGTCGGAGGGGTTGCCGAAGCGGATGACGCTGCCGGGGCCCACGCCCCGCTCGTGGATGCGGCGGCCGTCGGCGAAGGTGCCGTTGGTGCTGTTCTCGTCCTCGATGGTCCAGTGGTCGTCCTCGGGGCGCAGCACCGCGTGGTGCCAGGAGACCCGTGCGTCGTCGAAGACGACGTCGCTGAGCGGGTCGCGTCCGACGTGGTAGTCGCGACCCGGGCTCATCACCGTGGAGCCCGCCTCGGTCTCCAGGACGAGTTCGGGCGCAGTCGGCGCCATCGGCCGCTCTGCCATGAAGAGAATTCTACCGATTCGCCCACATCTGCGCCCGGCGTGGCGGCCGCCGCAGCCGCTCAGCCGACGGGCAGGACGAGCGCCGGGATGGTCCGCTGCATGCGCAGGGCGTCGACGGACTCGGCCAGCAGCTCGTACTCGGTCGTCTCGTCACTGGTCGCGATCCGCACCAGGCGGCCCGCGGCCAACTCGTTGGCGACCAGCTCCTGTTGGGCGAGGTTTCCGCACCACGAGCGCAGTACGGCCGGCACGTCGGGCACGGTGTCGGCGACGGGGACGAGCGAGCTCGGCGGGAAGTGCTCCGCCTCCGGCCGGGGGTCGAGTCGGTCGGCGATCCAGTTCGCGCGATCGCGCAGCCACCACAGAGCGAGGGCGAGCGTGGGAGCCCGGTAAGTGCCTAAAGGCACACCGATACGCTCGCCTCCGCAGGTCCCGTAAGCCGTGAGATGGCATAAGAACTCGTCGTGCACGTTCGCTCCCCCGCTGCTCGCCTGCCGGCCGGCCTCGCTTTCGGTGCGGCTCATGTGCTGTGCGTGATGGCGTCTTCGCTCGCCGTGAAGTCCCTTGACTGTTGAGTATGTTCACTACTGAACCACTGTCACCATGACTTTCCAGCCAGTCTCCTGGCATATTCACAGGGGCAGTTGGCCGAAACCCTGCGAATGCTGCATTACCCCAGGGGTAATCGACGGTCCCGCACGCACCGGGCATGGTGGCTGTACCGGGTCGCCGCAACCGCGAATCCGGGTTCTGACCAGCAGCTACGACCTCGATGGAGGCTGATTTCCCATGTCCGCGAACACCGACCGTCACGAGAACGCCGTCGCCCGCTACTTCGAGGCCTGGAACGCGGGCGAACCGGAGGCACTGGCGAAGGCGGTCGCCGCCGCCTGGGCGACGGACGGCACGTACACCGACCCCCTCGCCGCCGTCGGCGGCCACGACGAGATCGCAGCCCTGATCACCGCGGCGCACGCACAGTTCCCTGGTTTCGCCTTCCGGCTGACCGGCGCCGTGGACGGCCACCACGACACGGCGCGTTTCTCCTGGGAGCTGGTGAGCGAGGCCGACGGCTCGGCGCCCGTGGCCGGCTTCGACGTGATCACGCTGGACGCGGACGGCCGTATCCGCTCGGTGCTCGGTTTCCTGGACCGGGTGCCCGCCGGGGCGTGAGCCGCACGATGAGTTTCCGCGCTCGCGGCGGTCTCTTTCGGTGCATGACCACCGCGAGCGGAGGAGCAATCATGACCACGACCACCGAGCTGGACGAGGAGTTCACCGCCGTCCTGCGCAAGAGTCCGAGCGACGGCGGCTGGACCTGTCTCGTCTGGCCGAGGAGCGTCGAGTTCTTCGGCACCCGCGGGCTCGTCAAGGTCCGCGGCACGATCGACGGACACCCCTTCCGCAGCTCGTTCATGGCCCTGGGCGACGGCACCCACAAACTGCCGGTGAAGGCCGACCTCCGCAAGGCCATCGGGAAGGGCGAGGGCGACCGGGTGACCGTGCACCTGGAGGAGCGGCTCAGCTCCTGACGGCCTCCCGGCGCCGGGCCGAGCAGCCAACGCGCTGCCCGAGCCGCGGCGGCCGACGCATGGCCGCGTCGTACGGCAGCGGGCCGTCCTCCCGGAGGCGGCGGCCCGCCTCCGGGAGGACGGCGAGCGTCCTACGGCTTGATGATCGCGTCGATGCGCGCCAGTTCCTCGGCGTCGAAGTCCAGGTTGCCGGTGGCCGCGACGCTGTCCTCGATCTGCTGCGCGCTGCTCGCACCGACCAGCGCGGACGTCACCCGGCCGCCACGCAGCACCCAGGCCAGGGCCAGCTGGGCGAGGGTCTGGCCGCGGCCCTTGGCGATCTCGTCGAGCGCGCGCAGCCTGCCGACCAGTTCCTCGGTGACCGCGTCCGACTGCAGGAAGGGGCTGTCGCCGGCCGCCCGCGAGTCCTCCGGGATGCCATCGAGGTAGCGGGAGGAGAGGAGGCCCTGCTCCAGCGGGGAGAAGACGATGGAGCCGACCTGGAGCTCGTCGAGGGCGTCCAGCAGGCCCTCCTGCTCGGGCCGGCGGTCCAGCATCGAGTAGCGCGGCTGGTGGATCAGCAGCGGAGTGCCCAGCTCACCGAGGATGCGGGCGGCCTCGCGGGTCTGCTCCGCCGAGTAGTTGGAGATGCCGACGTACAGCGCCTTGCCCTGCTGGACCGCCGAGTGCAGGGCGCCCATCGTCTCCTCCAGGGGAGTCTCCGGGTCGGGGCGGTGCGAATAGAAGATGTCGACGTAGTCCAGGCCCATCCGCGCCAGGCTCTGGTCCAGCGAGGACAGCAGGTACTTGCGGGAGCCCCACTCGCCGTACGGGCCGGGCCACATCAGGTAGCCGGCCTTGGTGGAGATGACCAGTTCGTCGCGGTACGCGGCGAAGTCCGCCTTCAGGAACTCACCGAGCGCGGACTCGGCCGCGCCGGGCGGCGGGCCGTAGTTGTTGGCCAGGTCGAAATGGGTGACGCCGAGGTCGAAGGCGCGGCGCAGGATGGCCCGCTGGGTCTCGACCGGACGGTCGGGACCGAAGTTGTGCCACAGGCCGAGCGAGATCGCGGGGAGCTTCAGGCCGCTGCGTCCGGTGCGCCGGTAGGGCAGGTCCGCGTAACGGTCGGGGTGTGCGGTGTACAACGCGACTCCAGAGGGGTTGGCACACGGTTTCCCGGTTCCCGGAACATGACAGGAAGCCGGCACCCCATATCTTTCGCGACCTGCGAGCAGTGGTCCAACAGGAGAATGCGATGGGATTGAGCGGATAGGCTTCTCAATTATGGAACTGCGCCATCTCCAGCACTTTGTCGCGGTCGCCGAGGACCAGCATTTCACCCGGGCGGCGGAACGGCTGATGGTGTCCCAGTCGGGGCTGTCGGCCTCGATCCGGGCGCTGGAGCGGGAGTTGCAGACCCCGCTGTTCGTACGGACGACCCGCAGGGTCACGCTCACGGAGGCGGGGCGGGCGCTGCTCGGCGAGGCGGAGCGGATCCTGGCGCAGGTGCGGTCCGCGCACGAGGCGGTCGCCGCCGTACAGGGCGTGCTGCGCGGCACGCTCGCGCTGGGCACCGAACAGTGCATCGCGGGCGTGCATGTGGCAGGGCTGCTCGCCGCGTTCCGGCGCCGGCATCCGGATGTGGAGATACGGCTGCGGCAGGCCGGCTCGGGCGCGCTGGCGGAGGAGGTCGCGGCCGGGCGCCTGGACCTGGCGTTCGCCTACCGGACGCAGGCGGACACCGACCAGCTGCGCTCGGTGTCGCTGACCGGCGAGCCGATGACGGTGCTGTGCCATCCCACCCACCGTCTGGCGACGGGCGGTGCGGCGGTGACGCCGGAGGAGCTGGGCGGGGAGGTGTTCGTGGACTTCCACCCGGACTGGGGGCCGCGCCGCACCACCGACAGCGCCTTCGCTGAGGCGGGCGTACGGCGCACCGTGGCACTGGAGGTGAACGACGTGCACAGCCTGCTGGACCTGGTGGACGAGAACCTCGGCATCGCGGTCGTGCCCCGGCACTTCCGGCACAAGCGGGAGGCGCTCACCGCCCTGCCGGTGAAGGGCACCGGCGAGGCGGTCTACGAGACGGTGGCGCTGCTCCCGCCGCCGCAGGCGACGAGCCCTGCGGCCCGGGCGCTGATGACGCTTCTGGAACAGGGCACGCACGACGGGCCGTAATGCGCGATGGTGGATGCATGCATGCCAAGGACATCCTCATCGACGGGTTCAACCGCATCCAGGAAGAAGTCCACGCAGCCGTCGAGGGCCTCGGCCCCGACGACCTCAACGCCCGCCCCTTTGAGGCGGGCAACTCCATCACCTGGCTCGTCTGGCACCTCACCCGGGTCCAGGACGACCACATGGCCGACGCCTTCGGGCTCGACCAGGTGTGGCTCGCCCAGGACTGGGAGAAGCGCTTCGGGCTTGACCTCCCGCGCCGCGACACCGGCTACGGACACAGCTCCGCCAGGGTGGCCAAGGTTCGGGTCGACTCCGGCGACCTGCTGACCGGCTACTACGACGCCGTGCACGAGCAGTCCCTCGGCGCCCTGCGCGAGCTGGCCGCCAAGGATCTCGAGCGCATCGTCGACGAGAACTGGGATCCGCCGGTCACCCTGGGCGTGCGGCTGGTGAGCGTCCTGTCCGACGATCTTCAGCACGTCGGACAGGCGGCCTATGTACGGGGGCTGCTTCAGAGCGCGGCGTCGTAGCCCGGCAGGACGACGTCCTCGATGAGGGCGTTGCGCTCGTCGAAGGGGATGAACGCGCTCTTGAGGGCGTTGACGGTGACAGTGCGCAGGTCCTGGAGCGTCCAGCCCGCCTGTTCCACCAGCAGCGCCATCTCGCGGGTCATCGTGGTGCCCGACACCAGGCGGTTGTCGGTGTTCAGCGTGACGCGGAAGCCGAGGTCCTTCAGGGCCGTGATGGGGTGCTCGGCGATGGAGGTGGCGCAGCCGGTCTGCAGGTTGGAGGTGGGGCACATCTCCAGCGCGATCCGGCGATCGCGCACCCAGCCCGCCAGCCGGCCCAGCTTGCCGTCGACGATGTCCTCGGTCAGGCGCACGCCGTGGCCGATGCGCTGGGCGCCGCACACCTGCAACGCCTGGTGGATGCTGGGCAGGCCGTGCGCCTCGCCGGCGTGGATGGTGAACGGCACGCTCGCGCGGCGCAGGTGTTCGAAGGCGGCCAGGTGGTCGGCGGGCGGGAAGCCGTCCTCGGCGCCGGCGATGTCGAAGCCGACCACGCCCGCGTCCCGGAAGGCCACCGCGAGGTCGGCGGCCTCGCGGACCCGGTCGAACATCCGCATCCCGCACAGCAGGGTGCCCACGCGGACCGGGGTGCCCGCGGCGGCCGCCTTGGCCATGCCGGAGGCGAGGCCTTCCTGGACGGTCTCGACGACCTCGGCCATGGCCAGCCCGCCGGTGGTGTTCAGCTCGGGGGCGTAGCGCACCTCGCCGTAGACGACGCCGTCCGCGGCCAGGTCGAGGACGTACTCCTCGGCGGCGCGCAGCAGGCCCTCGCGGGTCTGCAGCACGGCCAGGGTGTGCTCGAAGGTGGCGATGTAGCGCACCAGGTCACCGGAGTTGGCGGCCTCGACGTACCAGGCGGCCAGCTCGCCGGGGTCGGTGGTGGGCAGGGTGTGCCCGACCTCGGCCGCGAGTTCCACCAGGGTGGCGGGGCGCAGGCCGCCGTCGAGGTGGTCGTGCAGGACGGCCTTGGGCAGGCGGCGGATCACATCGGCGTCTATGCGCGTAGCAGACATGGCGGGGTCTTTCCTTGGGCGGTGGTTCGAAGCGGCGGGGAGGAGATCGTCAGTCGGCGGGCTGGAGCAGGTCCCAGCGATTTCCGTACAGGTCCTGGAAGACGGCGACCGAGCCGTAGGGCTCGTGGCGCGGCTCCTCCAGGAACGTCACGCCCGCGGCGAGCATGCGGGCGTGGTCGCGGGCGAAGTCGTCGGTGTGCAGGAAGAAGCCGACGCGTCCGCCGGCCTGGTCCCCGACCCTGGCGCGCTGCGCCTCGTCCTTGGCGCGGGCCAGCAGCAGGGCGCTGCCCGCGGCCTCGGCGCCGGGCTGGACGACGACCCAGCGGGAGCCGTCGGGGCGGGGCGTGTCCTCGACGAGCCGGAAGCCGAGGGCCTCGGTGTAGAAGCGGATCGCCTCGTCATAGTCGTCGACGACGAGGGTGACCAGGGCGATGCGTCTCATCGGGGCCTTTCGCGAGGTCGGAGGGTGGTTGACGGGTGAGGTTATACGTAAAACCTCGGGTACGCCAGTCGGCCCCTGTCACTGCCTTCGTCTACAGTTCAGTAGACCGTCTACATGTCTGTAGTCACTCGGCGGCGGCATGCCGTCGCGCCCGCACCGGCCACAAGAAAGGGGCAGCCCACCATGACCACAGGGCCCCGTGCACACCCCCACGCGAGCACCCCGGTGGGCCGCTTCGCGATACCGGCGCTCCTTCTCCGCCCCAGCCCCACGACGGAAGAGCCCCGCCATGAACCCCCGACCTGTGAGGACCACCGCCGATCAGCAGCCGCGACCGCCCCGGCGACCTGGCACCTTCGCCCTGCTCCGGCGCCGTCTGGGCGCGGCGATCGTCCTGGCCTACGCGGCCGCGGCGCTGCTGCCCGCTCCCGGCCTGTGGCTGCGCCACCCGCACTCGATCGGCATCCCACATCTCGCTGAACTCTCCCTGAGGACGCCGCAGTTACTCCTCGCGCTCGTGCTGTTCAGCGCCGGCCTCCAGGTGCCGCTGTGTGAGCTGCGGCTGCTGCTGAGGCGCCCGGCCGCGCTGGTCGCCGGGCTCGTGCTGCACGTGGTGGCGCCGTTGTTGATCGTCCCCGGCGTCGCTTTCGTGCTGCGGCACTCCCCCGACCAGGACGGCGGCAGCGGCATGGTCGCCGCCATGATCCTGATCGTGGCGATGCCGGTGGCGGCCGGGGCGACGGTGTGGACCGCCAAGGGGGACGGCGACCAGCCGACGGCTGTCGGACTGGTCCTGGCCTCCACGCTGGTCAGCCCGCTGACGGTGCCGTTGACCCTGGCGGTGCTGTGCCCGCTGCTGCGCGGCGAGTACGCGGGCCGGCTGGCCGACGCGGCGCAGACCGCCGGGCACGCCTTCGCGCTGACCTCGGTCGTACTGCCCTGCGGCGCGGGCCTGCTGTGCCGGCTGCTCCTGCCCCGGCGGGCGTCGGAGGGGCTCGTCGGCGCCGCCGTCGCCATGGCTCTCCCGGCCTCGCTGCTGCTGACGTATGTGAACGCCAGTGGCGTGCTGGGGCCGTTCCTGCGTCATCCGCGCCCTGCGCTGCTGGCCGGCGCGCTGGCCGTCGCGGCGACGGTGTGCGGGCTGTCCTTCGCGCTGGGGCGGACCGCCGCCCATGCCCTGCGGCTGGATGCGAGAGCCGGCGCGTCCGTGACGCTGGCCTGCGGAATGAACAACAGCAGCGCCAGTGCCGTGCTCATCACCACGACGCTGCCCGACCGTCCGCACATCCTGCTGCCGGTGCTGGCCTACGGGCTGCTGCAGAAGGTGGCGGCGGGGCGGGTGGTGCGCGGCTTCGGCCCCCGGAGAGGAGGAGGCCCACGGACTTAGGACCGCGGCCCGAGGTGCGATCCGGGGCGCGCCGGTAGCGTCCCGGGCATGAAGATCACCGAGCCGCCCCGCAGCGCCGAGCAGCGCAAGCAGGACGTACTGGCCCGACTGGCGCGGGAGTCGGACATCTGGGTCGCCACCGCCGACGAGGGCGGGCTGCCGTGCCTGGTGGCACTGTGGTTCGCCTGGGACGGGGAGTCGGTCTGGATGTCCACGCGGATCACCAACCCCACGGGACGCAATCTGCGCGACGGCGGGCGCACCCGGCTGGCCTTCGGCGACACGCGGGACGTGGTGCTCGTCGACGGGGACGTGGAGACGTTCACCGGGCAGGACGTGCCGGCCGCGGCGGCGGACGCGTTCGTGGCGAAGACGGGGTGGGATCCGCGCAGGGGCAGCGCGTCGTACGCCTTCTTCCGGGTGCGGCCGCGTGGCGTGCAGGCCTGGCGTGGAGAGCATGAGCTGCCCGGGCGGCATCTGATGCGGGACGGCGTGTGGGCGGTCTGAGGCGGCTCGGCACAGCGGCTGAGGGGCCCGCCCAGGGGCCCCTCGGCCTCAGTCGGCCTTGCTGTGCAGGGCGTTGAGCCGCTCCAGCTCGTCGGCGGTCAGGCGAAGCGCTCCGGATGCCACGTTCTCGGCCAGGTGGTCGGGGTTGCCGGTGCCGGGGATGGCCAGGACGTGCGGTCCCTGGTGCAGCGTCCAGGCGATGCGGACCTGGCTGGGGCTCGCGTCGTGGGCGCGGGCGACGGCGAGCACTTCCTCGTCGTAGGTGGTGCTCGCGCCCTTCGCCCCGCCCTCGCCCGCGACGGCGAAGAACGGTACGAAGGCGATGCCCTGCTCGCCGCAGAGACGCAGGACTTCGTCGGTGGCGGGGTCGCGGCGCTCGAGCCCGTACCGGTTCTGCACGCACACCACCGGCGCGATGGCCTGCGCCTCGGCGAGGTGGCGGGGTTCCACGCCGGAGATGCCCAGATGCCGGATCAGCCCCGCCTCGCGCAGTTCGGCCAGCGCGCCGAAGTGCTCGGCGATCGAGTCCTGCTCGGTGCGGCGGAGGTTGACGACGTCGAGGTGGTCGCGGCCGAGCTGGCGCAGGTTCTCCTCCACGTGACCGCGCAGCTGGTCGGGACGGGCCGGACTGTCCCACTCCCCCCGGTAGTTGCGGTAGGGGCCGACCTTCGTGGTGATGACGAGTTCGTCGGGGTACGGGGCCAGTGCCCTGTTGATGATCTCGTTGGCGGACCGCAGCTGGGAGAAGTAGAACGCCGCGGTGTCGATGTGGTTCACGCCGAGCTCGATGGCCCGGTGCAGCACGGCGATCGAACGCCCGCGGTCGCTGGGTATCCCGTGATGGAAGGCGGCGCTGCCCGTCAGCCGCATCGCTCCGAAGCCGACGCGGTTGACGGTCAGGTCGCCCAGTTTCCACGTACCCGCGGCGTCCGCGAAGATCGTTGGGGAGGTCATCGGGGGAGTTTCACACAGGCGCGCCGCCCCGACGCGGGGTCTTTGCGGATACGTGTACGAAGTCGAGGGCAACGGTCGACAGGAGAGGCGGTCAGCTCGCGCCCCCTTCGCCCGGGTCGCCGCCCTCGCCCGCTCCCGTGTAGGCCGCCGTGGTCCGGTCCGCGGCCTCACGTGCCGTTTTCTCGTCCTCGCCGCCGGCGACGTTCGCCGTGTACCAGGCTTCGCTGCTGGACGTCATGAAGCGACGGCCCTCGTCCGAGCCCATCCAGGCCATGAACTTCTTCGGGTCGACGGCCGCGCCACCGCTCCCGAGGTGCAGGGAGAGCCCCCGGACCATCAGGTCCCATCCCACGCCGACCGCGCCCGGGCCGAACTCCGCCCACTTCGTGTCGTCGACATGGGCGATGTGCTCCAGCTGGAAGCGTGTGCCGCCCTCCTCGGAAGTCAGGTGGAGCTCGATCCAGCTGACCTCACCGCCGTACTCCCAGGTCGCGGAGAAGCTCTTGGGCGGGTCGCAGCGCTCGATCACACCGCCCGCATTGCCCTCGAGCTGATAGCGGCCCCCCAGCCGCAGCTCTCCCGTCACGGGCAGGAGCCAGCGGGGGATGCGCTCGGGATTCGTACAGGCGTCCCAGACATCGTCGAGCGAGGCGTCGTAGGTGCGGGTCACGGTCACCACACGTGCTTCGCCCGCCTTGAAGGTGCGACGGCCGACCTGCCGGCGCACGTCACTGATGTCATGGGTCACGTCGGTCATGGGTGCTCCTCGGGGTTCTCGTCGGCATCCCGGAGCCGGCGCGCGCGTTTGCCGCGCGCCAGCTCGGTGGCCAGGGCGTCCAGATGCGGGGTCCAGAAGCGGCGGAAGCGGTCGAGCCAGGCGTCTATGTCCTGCAAGGGCTCGGCATTGACCGCGTACAGCCGCCGGGTTCCTTCGGGGCGGACGGTCGCGAAACCGTTCTCCCGCAGCACCTTCAGATGCTGTGACACTCCGGGCTGCGAGATCCCGAACTCCTCCCCGATGACCTCGCAGAGCGCTCCCGAGGTCATCTCCCCACCGGCCAGCAGCTCCAGGATCCGCCGGCGCACCGGGTCCCCGAGCACATCAAAGGCGCGCATCCCGACACTATATCAGCCACTACTTATATAAGCAGCAAACGATACTGTGCCCGCGGAAAAACGCCCGGCCGCGTCGCACGGCCGGGCGTCCTCCGCGCCGGATTCAGCTGAGCGGCTTCTGCAGCACCGCCTTGCGGTGGCTGAACGTCTCGATCGAGTAGCGGCCGTGGTAGCTGCCCATGCCGCTCTCGCCCACTCCGCCGAACGGCAGGTCGGAGACGGTGAGATGGGCCAGCGGCAGACCGTGGCCAAGGCCTCCGGAGGACGTCTCGGCGGCGATCCGGCCTCGGGTCTCCTCGGACTCGGAGAAGACGTACAGCGCGAGAGGCTTGTCGCGGTCGTTGATGAATTCGATCGCCGCGTCCAGGTCCGGCACGGTGACGATCGGCAGGATCGGCCCGAAGATCTCCTCCTGCATGACGGGCGACTTGGGGTCGACGTCGGCCAGGACGGTCGGCGCGATGTACTTCGTCGTACGGTCGCTGCCGCCGCCGACCACGACGCGGCCCGAGTCGAGCAGGCCGGCGAGCCGGTCGAAGTGCCGTTCGTTGACGATCCGGCCGTATTCGGCGGAGGCCGAGGGGTCGCTGCCGTACAGCGCCTCGACGGCGCGGGTGAACGCGGATTCCAGGGCGGCTGCGGTGGCCGGGTCGGTCAGGACGTAGTCGGGGGCGACGCAGGTCTGCCCGGCGTTGAGGAACTTGCCGCGGGCCAGCCGGTCGGCGACGACGTCGAGGTCGGTGTCGCGGGCGACGAACGCCGGGGACTTGCCGCCGAGTTCGAGGGTGACCGGAGTGAGGTGCTCGGCGGCGGCGCGCATGACGATGCGGCCGACGGCGCCGTTGCCGGTGTAGAAGATGTGATCGAAACGCTCGGCCAGCAGAGCCGTGGTCTCCGGGATGCCGCCCTCGACGACGGCGACCGCGTCGGTGTCGAGGTAGGCGGGCAGCAGACGGGCGAGCGCGGCGGAGGTGGCGGGAGCCAGTTCGCTCGGCTTGGCGACCACCGCGTTGCCCGCGGCGAGGGCGCCGACCAGCGGGGCGAGCAGGAGCTGGGCAGGGTAGTTCCAGGGGGCGATGACGAGGACGACGCCGAGCGGGTCGTACTGCGTCCAGGCGCTCGCGTCCGCGCCGAGGTGGGCCGGGACCGGGGCGGCTTCCGGGCGCAGCCAGTCGGCGAGGTGGTCGAGGGTGTGGTCGATCTCGCGGATCGTGAAGTCGATCTCGGTGCGGTGGGCCTCGGTGGAGCTCTTGCCGAGATCGGCGTGGAGGGCGGCGGCCAGGTCGGGTCCGTTCTCGCTGAGCATCTCGCGCAGGCGGCTCAGCTGCGCGGTGCGCCACTCGACGGGCTTGGTGCGGCCGGTACGGAAGGTGGCGCGCAACCGGGCCACGACGTCGGCGGGCTGCTCGGGGGTGGAGTGGTTCACGATGCCTCGCTGCTGGAACGGTCAGGGTCAGGTGTATATGGCAACCTTTCATACACCAAAATAAATCCCGCCGCCGGAGGACTACTTTGCGCGGCGGGCCCGTCACACACGGTCGAGCCCGTCATGCGCCGCCGAGTTCCTGCCGCCGCCGTTCCAGATAGACGCGTTCCGCCTCGCTCTGCGCGTGCGCGATGGCCGCCTCGTACTCCCCTGCCGCCTCGGTGTCGCGCCCCAGGCGGCGCAGCAGGTCGGCACGGACGGCATGGAAGACGTGATAGCCGTCGAGGTCCAGCGCGTCGACGACCTCCAGGGCTTGACGGGGCCCCTCGGTCTCGGCCAGGGCGACCGCCCGGTTCAGGGCCACGACGGGGCTCGGCGCGAGGGCCAGAAGCTGGTCGTACAGCTGGCGGATCTGGCCCCAGTCGGTGGCGTCGGCGGTGGGCGCGTCGCTGTGGACGGCCTGGATGGCGGCCTGGATCTGGTACGGCCCCGGCTGGTTGCGGCGCAGACAGCGGCGCACCAGTGACTGTCCTTCGGCGATCAGCTCCCGGTCCCAGCGTCCGCGGTCCTGCTCCGGCAGCGGTACCAGCGCGCCGTCCGCGTCCAGCCGGGCGGGGCGGCGGGAGTCGACGAGGAGCATCAGCGCGAGCAGGCCGGTCACCTCGGGCTCGTCCGGCATCAGCTCGGACAGGAGGCGGCCGAGGCGTACGGCCTCCGCGCACAGGTCGGGACTGCCGCCATAGCCCTCGTTGAAGATCAGGTAGACCACGGTCAGGACGCCCTTCAGGCGGTCCGGGAGATCGGCGTCGCGGGGCACGCGGTAGGGGATGCGGGCGTTGCGGATCTTGGCTTTGGCGCGGACGAGGCGTTGGGCCATCGTCGGCTCCGGCACCAGGAAGGCGCGTGCGATCTGCGGCGTGGTGAGGCCACCGAGCAGGCGCAGGGTCAGGGCGACCTGCGCCTGGGGGGCGAGCGCCGGGTGGCAGCAGGTGAAGATCAGGCGGAGCCGGTCGTCGCGCACGGGGCCCTCCTCGGCCGGGGCGTCGGGGGTGTGCAGCAGGGCCGCCTCGGCGTGGCGGGCCTCGCGGGAGGACTCGCGGCGCAGCCGGTCGATCGCACGGTTGCGCGCGGTGGTGATGATCCAGCCGGCCGGGCTCGGCGGCACACCGGTCTCCGGCCAGCGCCGCACGGCCGTCGTGAAGGCGTCCTGCACCGCTTCCTCTGCGAGGTCGATGTCGCCGAGGAAGCGGACGAGGACGGCGACGGCGCGGCCGTACTCCGCGCGGAAGACGGCCTCGACGTCGACGGGAGCAGACATCACTCCTCGGCCTGGTGCATGAAGGGCCGCACCTCGATGGGCAGGGTGGTCGCCCAGGTGGCCTTCCTGCCCCATTCGAGGGCCGCGTCCAGGTCGGGAGCCTTGATCAGACAGATGCCTCCCAGGTACTCCTTGCCCTCGGCGTACGGCCCGTCGGTGATCAGGACGTCGCCGTCACTGGGCCGCAGCACGGTGGCCGTCTCGGGGCCGTGCAGCCCGCCGGCGAAGACCCACGCGCCGGCCTCGCGCAGTTCCGCGTGGAAGGTGTCCAGCTTGCGGACGATCTCCGCCATGGCCTCGGGCCCGGGCGGCGTTCCGTCGGTCGGGGTGATCACGCTGAGCAGGTAGTACTGCATGACGTCCTCCTTGGCGTCGTGTCGTTCTCTCACCTCCTACACGAACGGCACACCCCCGGATCGACACCGCGCACGACGACCTCGGGAGAATCTTCCGCATGACCGCCGCACCGCACCCCCTCGTTGCCACCGCCCGCGCCCTCGCCGACGACCTGCTCGCTCCGAACGCGGCGCATGTCGACCAGGAGGGGGTGCCCGCGAGCCATATCGAGGCCGTCCGACGGTCCGGGCTGCTGGGGGTGAGCGCACCGCCGCAGTTCGGCGGCGCGGGCGCTCCCGACTCGGTGGCGCGGGAGGTCCAGGAGATCCTGGCCGGGGCGTGCTGCTCGACCTGGTTCGTGCAGACCCAGCACCACACACCGGTGCGACTGCTGGCGAGGTCCGAACTCCCGGTGCGGGAGCGGCTGTTGCGGCCCCTTGCGTCCGGCGAACTGCTGGCCGGGATCGCCTACGCCCATGTCCGCGCCTTCCCCCGGGTGCCCGTGCGGGCCACAGCGGAGCGGGACGGCTGGCGGTTCGAGGGCACCGTCCCCTGGTACACCGGCTGGGGCCTGAACGATGTGATGCTGCTCGCGGGCGTGACCGACTCGGCAGAGATCGTGTTCGCGTTCGCCGACGCCCGCGAACAGCCGGGGCTGCGCGCCTCGGAGCCGATGCGGTTGGCGGCGCTCACCGCCGCCCGCACGGTCTCCCTGGAGCTGGACGGCCTGCGGTTGCCCGAGGACAGCGTGGTGCTGCGCACCCCCCGGGAGAAGTTCGCCCTCGTCGACCTGCCCCGCAGCACGAACACGTCTCCGGCCGTCTTCGGGGTGGCGTACGCCGCGCTGCGCGTGCTGGAGGACGCCGGCGAGACGGAGGCCGCCCAGGGGTTGCGCGGCCGCCTCGACGAGGTGCGGCGGCAGGCGTACGAGCTGGCGGACCACCCCGTCCCGCACGAGCACGTCGCACAACGGCTGGCGCTCAAGACGCGCTCCTACGACCTCATGCGTGCGGCCACGACCGCGGCGGTCGTGGCCGGGGGCGGCCGCACCATGGACGTACGCCATCCTGCCCAGCGGCTGGCCCGCGAGGGGATGTTCCTGCTGGTGCAGGGGCAGACGTCGGTGGTGCGGGAAGCGCACCTCGCCGCATTGGCGTCGGCTCGGTAGAGCCGCTCTAACTCGCGAACGGCACCGGCGCCGACGGCACCGCCTCCCTCTCGAACGGATGCCGCCACAGCCCCTGCGCGGCCAGGCGCGGCAGCACGCCCTCGCCGAACCAGTACGCCTCTTCCAGGTGCGGGTAACCGGAGAGCACGAACTCGTCGATGCCGAGGGCGTGGTACTCCTTGATCCGCTCGGCGACCTCCTCGTGGCTGCCGACCAGGGCGGTGCCCGCGCCGCCCCGCACCAGGCCGATGCCGGCCCACAGGTTGGGGTGGATCTCCAGGCCGTCGCGGTTGCCGCCGCCGTGCAGGGCGAGCATCCGCTGCTGGCCCTCGGACTCGCTGCGGGCGAGGCCCGCCTGGACGGACTGCACGGTCTGCGGGTCGAAGCCGTCCAGGAGCCGGTTCGCCTCCGCCCACGCCTGCTCGGAGGTGTCGCGGGTGATGACGTGCAGCCGGATGCCGAAGCGCAGGGTGCGGCCCTCCTTGGCGGCGAGCCCCCGGATCCAGGCGATCTTCTCGGCGACCTGGGCGGGCGGCTCGCCCCAGGTGAGGTAGGCGTCGACGTACTTGGCGGCGATCTCTCCGGCGATGGGCGAGGACCCGCCGAAGTAGACCTCGGGGACCGGGTCGGGCACCCGGGCCAGCTTCGCGTCCGCGACCTGGAGGTGCTCGCCGTGCAGGTCGACGGTCTTGCCCTCCCACAGCCCCCGTACGATCTCCAGGAATTCGCCGGTACGGCGGTAGCGGTCGTCCTTGTCGAGGAAGTCGCCGTAGGCCCGCTGCTCGTGGCTCTCGCCACCGGTGACGACGTTGAGCAGGAGCCGTCCGCCGGACTGCCGCTGGAAGGTGGACGCCATCTGAGCGGCCAGCGTCGGTGAGACGAAGCCGGGGCGGAAGGCGACCAGGAACTTCAGGCGCTCGGTGTTCTGGCTGACCATCGCGGTGGTCAGCCACGCGTCCTCGCACCAGGCGCCGGTCGGGGTGAGTGCCCCCACGAAGCCCAGGTCCTCGGCGGCACGGGCGATCTGGCTCAGATAGGCCACCGTCGGTGGCCGGTCCCCGCCGGAGGAGGTGGCGGGGGTGCCGTGGCCGCCGCCGACGACGTGCCGGCTGTCGCCGTTGGTGGGCAGGAACCAGTGGAAGGTGAGGGACACGTGGGGTCTCCGATCAGAGGTGTCGCTGGTGTCGCTAGAGGAGGCCGTGGCGGGGCGGCCGCGTGCCGTTGAGGACGTAACGGCCGATGTGCTGGATCTTCCAGCGGGTGGGGTCGTGCAGGGTGTGGGTGCGGGCGTCGCGCCAGTGGCGGTGCAGGTTGAGGGAGTTGAGGGCGGAGCGGGTGCCGGAGACCTCGAACAGGGCGCTCGCCGTCTCCACGGCCGTCTGCGCGGCCTGCACCTTGGCCGCGGCGACCGCGATGGACGCCTCGGCCGCCGTGTCGTCGGTGAGATCGGCGTGTGCCGCGTCCACCGTGCGGGCGGCCTCCCGCAGGAGCGCCTCGGACGCCCGTACCTGCAGGGCGAGTTCGCCGAAGCGTTGGATCAGCAGCGGGTCCTCGGCGGCCGTGTCGACGCCGCTCTCGAACCAGGGCCGGCTCTTCGTCCGTACGAACTCGGCGGCCTCGGCGAGCGCGCCCGCGGCGATGCCCGCGTCGATCGCTGCGTGCAGCAACTGGGCGACCGCGCCGTGGAGTTGCGGGCCCTCGAAGGTGAGGTGGTGCGGCAGCACGCGGTCCCCCGGGACCGGGACGCGTTCGAGGCGGACGGTGCCGCTGGCGGTCGTCCGCTGGCCCAGGCCGTCCCAGTCGTCGACGACCGTGACGCCGGGAGCGTCGCGCGGGACGTACGCGACATGGAGCTTGTCCTCCTCGGCCCGGGCCAGCACCGGGATCCAGTCGGCGAAGAGGGCGCCGGTGGAGTAGTGCTTGACGCCGGTGAGGACGTAGGAGCCGTCCGGCTGCGGTGCCAGCCGGGTGCGGATGTCCTGGACGTGCTTGGTGCCCGCCTCGGACTGGGCGTTGCCGAAGCGGCGGCCGGCGAGGAGCTCGGCGAAGAAGAACTTCCGCTGCTCCTCACTGCCCTGACGGCGGATCACATTGACGTAGGCGAAGTGGCTCTGCGGGATCTGGGCGAGGCTGCCGTCGGCCGAGGCGAGCAGCCGGAAGATCTCGGCGAGGGTCGCTGCGGTGACGTCCGCGCCGCCGTGCTCGGCGGGGACGGTGACCGCGAGCAGCCCGGAGGCGGACAGCCGGTCCAGCTCCTCGCGCGGGAGCCGGCGTTCGGTGTCCCGGGCGGAGGCGCCGGCGCGGAACTCCTCGGACAGGGCGGCCGCCACGGCGAGGGCCTCCGCGTCGTCGGCGATGACATGGGCGGACATGGCGCTCAGCTCGCCGCGGCCAGGAGCGGGACGCGGCCCAGGGCCGTGGAGAACTGGTCGACGACCTGGGCGAGGGCCTCGGTGGCGGACGGGGCGACGCTCAGCGAACCGTCCTCGTGCACGGTGATGTCCTTGTCGAGGGTGAACCAGCCCTGCACGATGTGGCCGGCGCCCATGGAGGACAGGACCGGGCGCAGCGCGTAGTCGATGGCCAGGACGTGGGCGGTCGAGCCGCCGGTGGCCAGCGGCAGCACGGTCTTGCCGGTCAGTGCGTACTGCGGGAGAAGGTCGAGGAGTGCCTTGAGGACCCCGGAGTACGACGCCTTGTAGACGGGGGTGCCGACGACGACACCGTCGGCCCGCACGAACAGTTCGGTGGCCGCGACGATGGCGGGGTGCTTGAAGTCCGCGCCGAGCAGGGCCTCGGCGGGGATGGTGCGCACGTCGAGCGGGATCACTTCGTGGCCCTGTGCGATCAACCTCTTGTCCAGGTGACGCAGCAGGCGGTTGGTGCGGGAGGAGGCGGAGGGGCTGCCGGAGACGGACAGGACGGTGGCCATGGGTCCTCTTTCGGGGATGCGCCGGGATGCGCTGGGAAGGCGTCCTCAGGCGAGGAGGGGGGCGCCCGCACGGCGGCGGGCGCCCTGGGGAAGCGGTCAGGAGTACCAGGTGGGTTCGGGCAGTTCGCCTTCGAGGACCCAGCGGCCGACCTCGCGCCGCTTGTAGGCGACGGGGTCGTGCAGGGTGTGGGTGCGGACGTTGCGCCAGAACCGGTCGAGGCCCTCGGAGGTGGCGGTGGAGCGGGCGCCGGTGACCTCGAAGATGCGGTTCGAGATCTCCAGGGCGACGTCGGTGGCGCGTGCCTTGACTGCGGCCACCCGCACCTCGAAGTCGCCACGAGTCCGCTCCGTGACGGCGTCCGGGTCGTCGTGCAGCTTCTGTCCCTCGGCGGCGACGGTGTCGGCGAGGGCCTCGGCGGCCCACAGCTTCGCGGTGAGGTCGCCGTAGGTGTCGATGACGTACGGTTCGTCGACCGCGCGCTCGTGGCCGCCGTGCAGCCAGGACCGGGACTTGGTGCGGGTGTAGGTGGCGGCCGTCTCCAGCGCGCCGCCCGCGATGCCCAGGTAGAAGTTGACGAAGACCAGCTGGATGGTGGGGACGTTGAGCGTGTTGTAGGTGCGCGGCTGGAACTGCTTGTCGACGTAGCCGGCCGCGGAGGACCAGGGGGTGCGCACCCCGTCGAGGGTGACGCCGCCGCTCTCGGTGAGCCGCTGGCCGATGTTGTCCCAGTCGTCGTGGAAGGTCAGGCCCTCGCTGTCGGAGGGCACGATGGCGAACACATGGTTGTCCGTGCCCTCCAGGACGCCTTCGAGGACGGTGACGTCGGAGACCTTGCTGCCGGTGGAGAAGGACTTGCGGCCGGTGAAGACGAGGTCGTCGCCGTCCTCGGTGACGATGACGTCCTTGTCGCGCGGGTTGACGGCTCCCCCGAAGAACCAGCGGCCGCGGCTGGCCTCGGCCTCCACCTGCTCCCACTGTTCGCGGGTGCCGACCAGACGGGCGGCCCAGAACCACAGGTAGTGGTAGCCGAGGAGCTGGCCGATGGAGCCGTCGGCCTTGGCGACCTCGCGGACGACGCGGTAGGCGGTGGGCCAGTCCTGGCCTGCGCCGCCGTGCTCGGTGGGGCCGAGCAGGGTGACGAGGCCGGCGTCCTTCAGGAGCTGGACCTCGGCGTACGGGGTGGCACCGGCGCGGTCGCGCTCTGCGGCGTCGGTGGCGAGGACGGCGGCGACCTCGGCGGCGCGGGAGATCCAGTCCTGGGCGGTCCGGGGGGCGGGGAGTGTGGTCCAGTCGGTGGGCGTGGCGATGCTCATGCTGATGACCTCTTCTCGCGGTGGCGGCCGGTCAGGCGTGGACGGGGACGGACTCGAGGTCCGCGTCGGGCAGTTGGGCCTCCAGTTCACGCACGAGCGGCAGCACACGCTTCCCGAAGTACTCGACCTCCTCGTGGTAGTGCAGGAAGCCGAGCAGCAGGAGGTCCACGCCGAGCTGCTTGTAGGCGACGATGCGCTCCGCGATCTGCTCGGGAGTGCCGATGAGCCCCGTACGGAAGCCGTCGTTGTACTGCACCAGGTCCTCGAAGGAGGAGTCCTGCCACATGCCCTTCTTGTCGGCGGTGGACTGTCCCGCCTGCTTCACCGCGGCGCCGAAGCCCTCGACGGCCTCGGTGTCCGCCTTGGCGACGATCTCGCGGAGCGTGTCACGGGCCTCGGCCTCCGTGTCACGGGCGATGAGGAAGCCGTTGAGGCCGAACTTCGGTGCCTTGCGGCCGACTTCGGCAGCCGCCTTGCGTACGTCGTTGATCTGCTCGGTGACTCCGTCGAAGTCCTTGCCGTTGGAGAAGTACCAGTCGGAGACCCGGCCCGCCATCGCGCGGGCCGCGGTGGAGTTGCCGCCCTGGAAGATCTCCGGGTGCGGCCGCTCGGCGGTGGTCAGGGGCTTGGGCTTGAGGGAGAAGTCGCGCAGCCGGTAGAAGTCACCGGCGAGTTCGGTGTGGTCCTCGGTCCAGATCTGACGCAGGGCGCGGATGAACTCCTCGGAGCGGCGGTAGCGCTCGTCGTGCTCCAGCCACGGCTCGCCGAGGGCGGTGAACTCGCCCTTGAACCAGCCCGATACGACGTTGACGGCGAACCGGCCGTTCGAGAGGTGGTCGGCGGTGGCGCCCAGCTTGGCGAGGACGCCGGGGTGCCACAGGCCGGGATGGACAGCGGCGATGACCTTCAGACGCTGGGTGGCGAGGAGCAGGGCCAGGCTGAAGCTGGTCGACTCGTGCTGGTACTCGGCGCCGTAGCTGGCCATGTACCGGACCTGGCTGAGCGCGTAGTCGAAGCCGTTGTTCTCGGCGAGGACGGCGAGTTCGCGGTTGTACTCGTATCCCCAGTCGGTGCGCTGCTCGATCTTGCTGGTGACGAGTCCCCCGCTGACGTTGGGAACCCAGTAGGCGAATTTCACGGGCGCGGCAGGCATGCGTGACTCCTGTTGCGGAATGTTTCCGGGCACGCCGAATTCAAGCCGTGCAAGGGCGCGGCGAATTCAGGCGGAGAAGACGGAAAAGGGCGGCGGATTCAGGGCGTTGATCAGGCCGCGGCGCAACAGGAGGCGCTGGAGACGCGCGCGAGGTCGACATGGCGTCGCCGCGTGAGGTCCAGTCGCATCTTCATGTCGTCGATCGTGGCAGTCGGCGCCGCGGACCGTCAAGGAAAACCCGACCGGTCTCGCATCCCGGACCATTGAATTTCACGAACGTGTGACAGGGAAACCCTTGAACACGCTGCGAAACGGGCGGCATTCTGCTGGGCGTGCGGACGGAACAACTGGAATACATCGCGGCCGTGACCCGGCTCGGTTCACTACGCCGGGCCGCGGAGGAACTGCGCCTTTCCCAGCCGGCGCTGAGCGAGACGGTGCGCAATCTGGAACGCGAACTGGGAGTCGATCTCTTGGAGCGCAAGCGGTCCGGGGCGACGATGAGCGCGGAGGGCCGGGAGCTGCTGCCGCACATCATCGATGTGCTGGACGCGGTTGACCGGCTGCGCGGCGCGGCGGGAGAACAGCACAGGACCAGCCGTATGGTCCGCGTCGGCACGGTGAACGCCGCCACGGTCCCCCTGCTCATCCCGGCCGTACAGGCCTTCCGCGCGGCCCACCCGATGACGCAGGTGGAGGTGGTGGGCACGCAGCAGTCCGAGATCCACCGGGCTCTGCTGGAGGGCGGTTTCGACCTCGGGCTGGTGAACCACCTGGACAGCGACGATCTGCCCGCCGACTTCGAGAGCACCGAACTGCTGCGCGGGCGCCCGGTGTTGTGTCTGCGCCCGGACAGTCCGCTCGCCACCTTGTCCGCCGTCACGGTGGACGATGTCCTCAATGGTCCGGAGCCGGTGATCGCGATGCGCTCCGGCTATGTCATGCACCGTTACGCCCACCGGCTGCTCCGGGGCCGCCTCCCCGACTTCTCCTTCTCCACCGACGGCGCCGAAATGGGCAAGCTGATGGTGGCCGAGGGACTCGGTGCCACACTCCTGCCGGACTTCAGTGTGATCGGCGACCCGCTGGAGCGACAGGGCTCGATCACCTACCGCCCGATCTCCGACGACTCCACCGAGGTTCTGCTGATGCTGCAGCGCCGCCGCGCCGTTTCCGCGCCCAGGGCGGCCCAGGACCTCTACGAGGTGTTCGTGCGCAGAGCGCGCGAGTTGGGCGGCTCCCTGACGTGAGCGCGTGCCGGGTCAGTCCTCGTCGGCCGGCACCACGACGAGGAACGCGTCCGACTTGAGGTCCATGATCACCGTCGCGGGCCTGCCCTCGGCGCGGCAGCGCGCCGCGTACTCCTCCGCCGGCCACGATCCGCGCGGAGCTCCCGCAGGAAACCGCTCCAACACCTTCGCGCCCATAGCGGCAGCCACCTCCAGTTGCGATATGCGATGACAACGTCCCTACGGTGCGCATGCCCGCGATCTGCGCAGACATGTACGGGAGCCGGGAGCGTGCCCCACGGGCGCCCTTCCGCCTGGAGCAACCCGCCGACCACTACACATAAAGATGAAATAAGAGCAGAATGGACTTACGCGGCGCTTACCCGCATACCGCACCAGACGCGGTCAGGCCTGCGAGTCAAAGGAGACGAGTCATGGCCAACGTCTCGCCCACCAGCAGGGGGGACATCACCACCCACCCCGATGTTTCCGAAATGCGGGAGCGCTATGCCCGCATGCTTGGCGGTCGCGATGTGACGCTCTTGGACGGACCGGTGTTCCTGCTCGGTCTGTACTGCGCCGTATCCCCGTGGATACTCCACTACACGACGAGCCAGCCCCCGCTGGTCACGCACAACCTCGTGGTCGGCATCGCGATCGGCCTGCTGGCCCTCGGGTTCACCCGGGCCCCCGAGCGCATGTACGGCCTCAGCTGGGCGTTCTGCGCGGTGGGCATCTGGATGATCATCGCGCCCTGGGTCGTCGGTACCAGCCCGGACACCGGTGTCGCCCTCAACAACATCATCATCGGTGCCCTCGCCGTGATCCTGGGGCTGATGTGCGCCGGCGCGGCGGCGAGGAGCGCCCCCAGGCCGTAGGAGGGACCAGAAAGGACGGCATGACGGCCGGTCCGCGCCCCGCGCGGACCGGCCCTCCCGCGTCCCGCACCGCTCAGTGGCCGGGCACGGACCACGGCTGCTGCGGCAGCGGACTGCCGGTCTCCAGCAGCGACTTGAGGTTCGACAGCACCGCCGGCCAGCCGCGGGAGACGTCGGACAGCGCGCCCTCGTCCCAGAGGTCCTCGTGAGTGACGGTGAGTCGGACGATGTCCTCGTGCGGCGTGATCTCGAAGGTCACCCGGGAGTACGTGTCCTCCTGCCCCTCGTTCTGGGGGTCGACCCAGGTGGTGACCAGGCGGGTCGGGCGTTCGCTCTCCACGACGGTGCCGACGGCGTCGGCGATGCCGGAGCCGTCCGTGCGGACGTGTTCCCAGCGGGAGCCCCGCCGCCAGTCCGATTCGTTGCGGTGGCCCCAGTAGGCGGCGGTCAGGTCCGCGTCGGTGAGCGCCTCCCAGACCTTCTCGGGTGTGCTGCGGATGTAGGTGACGTAGACGTAACTGGGCTTGTCGGTCATGGTGGCTTCCTCGGCTCGTCGTTTGACGTCGCTCAGCGCGCTCAGGCGCGGGCGCTCGAACTTGTCGATCCACCGCTCCTGGATCTCGTGGAGCGGGACCGGGTTGAGGTAGTGCAGCTTCTCCCTCCCCCGCCGCACCGTGCCGACCAGGTTGGCGTCCTCCAGGACGCCCAGGTGCTGGGTCACCGACTGGCGGGTCATCGCGATGCGCTCGCACAGTTCGCCGAGCGTCTGACCGTTCTGCTCGTGCAGCCGGTCCAGCAGCCGTCTGCGGGTCTCGTCGGCCAGCGCCTTGAAGACCTTGTCCATCCCGGAGTCCTCACCTGATCGCACACTCAACGTTATGCAGGCAATTACCTGCATGTCAAGGACGACGGAGCCTATGAAGCGCGCCACGGAACTTCCGGCGCTACCCCGCGCCCCTCAAGGGGCGCGGGGTAGCGCGCGACCGACCCCCACCGGCCCGCGGTTTCGTTACGCGCCCGCGGGCTCCGCGTCCGCCACCGCCGAGGTCCCGAGGTACTCCTCCGTGATCTCCTTCGGCCCGAAGGGCCACACCTTCTCGAAGCGCGCCCAGAGCACATACGCGACGCAGCCCAGGGCCAGCCAGGCCAGCGACCACTCGATGGGATGGCGGCCCGGCGAGTTCTTGTCCGCGTACCCGTAGATCACGCACCAGCCCGCGAACGCGACGATGCTCGGCACCGGGTAGAGCCACATGCGGTACGGCCGCTGCAGGGCCGGCTGGCGCCTGCGCAGCACCGTCAGCGCGACGATCTGGGCCAGCGCCTGGACGATCACCATCACCGTCGTCAGCAGCTGGATCAGGGTCGCCAGGTCCGTGTGCCGGCCGATCAGGAAGCCCACGGCCGTGATCACGCCCATGGTCGCCAGGCCCAGCATCGGGAAGCGGTGCCTGGGATGGAGCTTGGCGTAGGGGCGGAAGAAGACGCGCTCGCGGGCCGCGTCGTACGGCACCCGCGAGCCGCCCAGCAGCCCGGTGAAGACCGAGGCGAACGCCGTGATCAGAATGAGGACGGTGACCGTGTCCGCCGCGCCCTTGCCCCAGGTCTTCTCCAGGACAGCCGAGGCCACCGAGGTGGAGGCGATGTCGTCCGGGTTGGTCATGCGGTGCCAGTCGATCACGCCGAGCGTGCCGATCTGCAGCAGCAGGTAGATGGCCATGATGCCGAGGATGGAGAAGATGATCGAGCGCGGCAGGGTGCGCCCGGGATCCTTGATCTCGGCGCCCATGTAGGCCGTGGTGTTGTAGCCGAGGTAGTCGTAGATGCCGATGGTCAGACCGCCGGCGAAGCCGAGCCAGAAGTGGTTGCTGCCCAGGTCGAAGGCGTGCGCCGGGTAGGTGAAGGCGAGATGCGCGCTGAAGTCCGTCGCCGCGGCCAGGATGACCAGCACCACCGAGACGATCATGACGGCCCACATCACGGCGGTGATCCGGGCGATGTGCTCGATGCCCCGCCACAGCAGGATCACGACCAGGGCGATGATGCCGAGGCCGATCAGATCGCCGGAGGTCTGCCCCAGGTGGGGGGCGAGATACCCGAGGTACTGGACGAAGCCCACCACGCCGGTCGACATGATCAGCGGGATGAACAGCATCGCCGTCCAGACGAACAGGAACGGCATCAGCCGGCCCGTGCGGTACTGGAAGGCCTGGCGGAGATAGACGTAGCTCCCGCCGGAGCCGGGCATCGCCGCGCCCAGCTCGGCCCACACCAGTCCGTCGGCGAGCGCGAGCAGCGCACCGGCGATGAAGCCGATCACGGCCTGCGGGCCGCCGAACGCGGCGACCATGAGCGGGATCGTGACGAACGGACCGATGCCGCACATCTGGCTCATGTTGATGGCGGTGGCCTGGAACAGGCCGACACGACGGACGAAACCACCGGCGGGTGGCGGACTACCGGACATGAGGACTCCTGAAGCACCGGGCGCTGGGCTGCATGGGACGACCCTGACCGGCCTGGCTCGCCCGGCGAGGCCGTTGGCCGATAAAGTTAAGGAGCCTTACTTGATGCGTCAAGAGGCCATCGGACGGCCGCGCGCATACGTGAGAATGGTGCGATGCCCGCCAGTGACGCCGTAGACCAGCAGGACCAGCCCTGGAACCGCCGGCGGCTGCGCAGCACCAACGAGCGGTTGCTGCTCGACCGGCTGCGCAGCGGCGGCGCCGCCTCGCGCGCCCAACTGGCCCGGGAGACCGGTCTGTCCAAGCCAACCGTCTCCAGCGCGCTGGCCGCACTGGAGACGGCCGGGCTGGTCCACGAGGTCGGCACCCTCGCACCGGAGCGCGGCCGCACCGCCGTCCTGTACGCGCCGGACCCGGCGGCGGGTTACGCCCTCGGCATCGACGTCGGCCGCAGCTGGCTGCGGGTCGCCGTCGCCGACCTGGACGGCACCGTCGTCGCGCGCTCCGACGTGCGCAACCGGGCCCGCAGCTCGGGCGCGATGGCGGACCTGGTGGTGGCGACGGCCCGTCAGGTGGTCGGCGGCTCGGGCGTGGCCGCCCAGGAGGTGGTCCATGCGGTGGTGGGCACGCCGGGCGTGTACGACGAGCGGCAGCGCCGGGTTCGCTATGCGATGCACCTGCCGGGCTGGGGGCGCGCCGGACTCTTCGACCGGATGCGCGAGGAACTGGGCCTTCCGCTGGAGGTGCACAACGACGCCAATCTGGCGGCGCTCGGCGAGTACACCTACGGCGTCGGCGCGGGCAGCCGGCTGTTCGCGTACATCCTGATCGGCACCGGTCTCGGGATGGGCGTGGTCAGCGAGGGGCGGCTGTTCACGGGGGCGCACGGGCTGGCCGGGGAGATCGGGTTCCTGCCCTGGCCGGGGCAGCAGAAGCCGGAGCGGCTGGAGGACGCGGTCTCGGGGGTGGCCGTGGTCGAGGCGGCACGCCGCTTCGGCATGAGCGGACAGCTCACCGCGAAGGCGGTGTTCGACGCGGCCCGGCAGGGAAACGACGCCGCGGTCAAGGCGGTCCAGCTGGAGGGCGAGCGGATCGCGCACACCGTGGCGGCGGCCGCCGCCGTGCTCGACCCGGATCTCGTGGTCCTGGGCGGCGGGGTGGGTCACAGCGTGGACCTGCTGCTGCACCCGGTGCGCGAGCACCTGCGGTCGCTCACCCCGCTGCGGCCCAAGGTCGTGCCCAGCCGGCTCGGCGAGGACGCGGTGCTGCTGGGCGCGGTGGCCACGGCGCTCGGGACGGCGCGGGACGTGGTGTTCGAGCGCCGGTCGGCCGGGTCCTGACCCACTCGGGCCCGGGCCACGGTCATTGACAGGGTCCGCTCGGCGCCCCTAGCGTGACCCCGAGTTAGTAAAGTTTCCTAACTTTACGAAGGGGCTGGACACTCCGTGAACAGACACCGTCTCGCCACGGCCGCCGTAGTCCTCGGTCTGTTGGGTTCCCTGACGGCCAGCGCCTGGGCCGGACCCCACGCCCGACAAACCGCCCCGCCGGACCGGGTCACCCGCGTCTCCTCAGCGCCGGGCAGCGCGACCGCGCTGACGGGCTACACGATCCAGTCGACGGCCAAGGTCTCCGACCCGCCGGCCGACATCTCCTCCCCCGGCTACCCGGCCACCGGCTGGTACCCGGCGGGCCCCCGCTCCACCGTCCTGGCAGCACTCCTCGCGAACGGCGTGTACGCGGACCCGTTCTACTCGGCCAACCAGCAGAAGATCCCCAAGGCCGACTTCCAGGTCCCCTGGTGGTACCGCTCGGACTTCACGGTCGCCGACACCTCCGAGCGCACCTCCCTCGACCTCAGCGGAGTGATCTCGGCGGCCGACGTCTACGTCAACGGCCACCAGGTCGCCACGGCGCAGGACGTCACCGGCGCCTACACCCACCACGAACTGGACGTCACGTCACTCGTCCGCTCCGGCACGAACACCGTCGCCCTCCGCATCCGGCCCAACGACCCGGACAAGAACCTGACGATGGGCTGGATCGACTGGCTCCAGCCACCGCCCGACGAGAACACGGGCATCGTCCGCGATGTCCTCGTCCGCCGCGGTGGCCCGATCGCCCTGCGCGACGCGCACGTGCTCACCAGGCTGGACGTGCCCTCGCTCGCCTCTGCCGACCTGACCGTGAAGGCGCAGGCCCGCAACGACTCCGGCGCGCCGGTGACCACCACGGTCTCCGGCAGCATCGGCACCACGGCCTTCGAGAAGACCCTCACGCTGGCCGCGCACGAGACGAGGACCGTCAGCTTCGCCCCGACCGACGTCCCCGGCCTGCACCTGACCTCGCCGAAGGTGTGGTGGCCGGCCGGCATGGGCGAACAGCCCCTGTACGACCTGAAGCTCACCGCGTCCGTCTCCGGCACCGTCTCGGACACCGCGCAGCAGACCTTCGGCATCCGCGAGGTGCGGGCGCCGCTGAACTCCGACGGCGCCCGCCAGTACCGCATCAACGGCCGCAGTCTGCTGATCAAGGGCGGCGGCTGGTCGCCGGACGAGTTCCTGCGCTGGGACCGGACGTATGTGGAGGACCGGCTGAAGTACGCCCTCGACCTCGGCCTGAACACCATCCGCCTCGAAGGCCACCTGGAACCGGACGAGTTCTTCGACCTCGCCGACCGCTACGGCATCCTCACGCTGCCCGGCTGGGAGTGCTGCGACAAGTGGGAGGGCCAGGTCAACGGCAGCGAGTCCGGCGACAAGTGGACCGCCGCCGACTACCCGGTCGCCAAGGCGTCGATGGCCGCCGAGGCCGCCCGGCTGCGCGACCACCCGAGCGTGATCTCCTTCCTCGTCGGCAGCGACTTCGCCCCGGACGCGACGATCGAGAAGAACTACCTCGACGCCCTGAAGGCCGCCGACTGGCCGGTCCCGGTGGTCGCCGCCGCCTCCGACAAGTCCTCGCCGCAGCTGGGCAGTTCGGGCCTGAAGATGACGGGCCCCTATGACTGGGTCCCGCCCAACTACTGGTACGCCAAACGCGAGGGCGGCGCCACCGGCTTCAACTCCGAGACCAGCGCGGGCCCCGACATCCCCACCCTCGACACCCTGCGCCGCATGATGACCCCGGCCGAACTCGACACCCTCTGGAAGAACCCGAACGCCAAGCAGTACCACCGCTCCCCGTCGTCGACCTTCGGCACCCTCAAGCTCTACGACGACGCCCTCACCGGCCGCTACGGCGCCCCGACGAGCCTGACCGACTACGTCCGCAAGGCGCAGCTCGCCCAGTACGAGAACGTCCGCGCCCAGTTCGAGGCGTACGAACGCAATGCCACCGACTCGTCGAAACCGTCGACCGGGGTCGTGTACTGGATGTTCAACAGCGGCTGGACCTCGCTGCACTGGCAGCTGATGGACCGTTACCTCGACCAGGGCGGCGCCTACTTCGGCGCCAAGAAGGCGAACGAGCCGCTGCACGTCCAGTACTCCTACGACGACCGCTCGGTGGTGGTCGTCGACAACCGGCACTCGGCCGCCTCGGGGCTCACCGTCCGGGCCACGCTGTTCGACCCCGACGGGACGCGGAAGTACGACAGGACCGTCACCGGGGTGAAGGTGAGCGGGGACGGCGCGCACAGCACCGCACTCACCCTGCCGGCGTCCGTGCCCGGGTTGGCGAGCACGTACCTGGTGCGTCTGACCTTGAGCGACTCCTCGGGCAAGGAGGTCAGCCGGAACGTGTACTGGCTGTCCTCCAGGCCGGACACCCTCGACTGGGCCCACACCGACTGGTACTACACGCCGACGACGAGCTACGCCGATCTCACGGGTCTCAGTGCCATGGCGCAGATGCCTGTTGCGGTGACGGCTTCGACGAATACGTCGGGCGCGACCGCGACGACGACCGTGACCCTGCGCAACACCGGCGACGGAAAGACGCCGGCCCTGTTCACCGACGTCCATCTCGTCGACGCGCAGGGAAAGCCAGTGCTGCCCGTCGAGTGGTCGGACAACGAGGTGGGCCTGTGGCCGGGCGAGACGGTCACGTTGACCGCCACCTACCGCACGGCGGATCTGCACGGATCGGCGCCGCGGGTGCGGGTGTCCGGATGGAACACGCCGGAGCGGACGGTCCCGGCCGCATGACCGTGCGGGGCCCGGTGCGGAAGCCGGGCCCCACGGGCTTCAGCTGACGTTGAGCGCCGTGTCGTCGATGACGAAGGACGTCTGCAGCGTGGAGCCCTCGGTGCCGGTGAACTTGAGGGTGACGGTCTGGCCCGCGTAGCTCGCCAGGCTGAAGCTGCGCTGGGTGTAGCCGCTGGCGGCGTTCAGGTTCGAATACGTCGCCAGGGTTCCCAGCACGGTCCCCGAGCCGTTGAGTACCTGGACCTTGAGCGTGTCGTACGCCGTGCTGGTGCTGGTCTCCGCCGTGTCGACGTGCAGAGAGAAACTGAGCGCGGCGGTGGTGCAGCCGGCCGGGATGGTCACCGACTGGGAGAGCGTGTCGGTCGTGGCGGTGCCGTAGCCGTCCAGCCAGGCGTAGTACGAGCCCGTACGGGCCGGCTCGCTGCTGGAGTTGGTGATGACGCCGCTGGAGGCGCTCCAGGTGCTGTTGCCCGACTCGAAGCCGTTGTTGCCGAGCAGCTGGGCGGCGGTGCAGGTGCCGGAGCCACCGCCGCCGCCCCCGCTGCTGCCGGCCCCGGCGAGCCAGGCGGTGGCGTTGAGGGCGAGGGCGGCATTGGTGGCGCTGGAGTCGTTCCAGCCGTCGTAGAGGGTGTTGCCCGACTGGCCGGTGCCGTCGTCGATCGGCGAGCTGTCGCCCCAGAAGGCGACCCGCCCGCTGCCGAAGGTGCTGGTGAGGAAGAAGGCGCCGGTGTTGCCTGAATAGCCGGTGCGGTACAGCAGGCCCTTGACGGAGGAGTTGTCCGAGGGCTTGAGGGTGGCGGTGGTGCCGCTGGCGATGAGGCTCTTGGTGACGGTGCCGAAGGAGCCGTGCAGCACGGGGTCGCTGCTGTCGCTGATGGCGGCCGGGTGGTCGGAGCTGATGCTCAGCGAGTCGATGGAGAAGCCGAACGGGTCGGTCGAGTCGACGCTGTTGTTGGTCATCAGGTCGTTGAGGATCTCGACCGCGTCCTCACCGTCGTTGTTGCGGTCCGCCCCGGTGTGGTCGGAGATCATGAACAGTCCGCCGCCGTTCTTGACGAAGGTCATGATCGCCGTCTTCTCGGCGGTGGTGAAGAGGGTGTTGGGCTCCGGCAGGACGAGGGTGTCGAAGTTCGACAGGTCGGTGGCGGACGAGCCGCCGTAGGTGAGGGCACTGGTGGCGGTCTTGAGGCTGTAGCTGCCGGTCTTCTGCAGGGCCACGCCCCACGAGGACAGTGCGCCCGTCCAGTCGGTCTCCGAGGACGGGGAGGAGTCCTCACCCAGTGGGTCGGGCTTGCTGGTGGAGATGATCCAGTCGGCGTTGCCGGCCTCCTCGGCGTGCCCGTCGTCGAACAGGACGCGGTGCGTGGTGGCCGCGTGGGCGGGCGTGGCGACGACGGTGGCCTGGGCGGCCGCGGCGGCGGTGAGCAGGCCGAGCGCGGCCAGGGCAGTGGTGAGTCTTCGGCGCGATCTGGTGAGTGCGAGCATCCGGCGTACCTCCGTGTGGGGTTGGGGAAGGAGCGGGCGGTGCGGGGCCGGACCTACGCGCGTAGACACAGGGCATCTGCGCGCGTAGACATCGGCCGCACGTCTGACGTGCGGCCAATCGCTTGAACCGTACATGGCAGGAATGGAGCTGAACAGGCGTCACCGGGGCCGGCGGACGGAGATTGACCCGGCGTTGACCCGTGGTTGAAGCGGAACGGACTGTCCCTCGCGACAGGGGGCATCCGGATAGTGCGGGGGCCTTGACAAAGAGGGGCGGAGATGGAGATCTCAGGCATCATCAGTGCCATCGTGATCGGCATCGTCATCGGTGTGCTCGGCCGGCTGGTCGTCCCGGGGCGGCAGCACATCGGCATATTGCTGACGATCCTCGTGGGCATCGTGGCCGCGCTGATCGGATCGGCGATCGCCCATGCCTTCGACGTGGCCGACACCAACGGCATCGACTGGATCGAGTGGCTCATCCAGATCGGCCTCGCCGCGCTCGGCGTCGCCGCCCTGGACCGTTCGAGGGCGCGCCGCTGACCCGACACCCGCGGTGACACACCGGCCGTTTCGAGCCCGGGCGGGGGGCTTCGCGCGCCTCGCCCGGGTGCGGGCCGTGCTGCTCGGCGGCCGGCGGGGAGCAGCCGGATCGCGCGTTCCGCATTCTCCCCGGGCCAAGCAGCGTCACGGGAGGCGCAAGGGCCCGGGGTCAGGCCCGCCGATGCGGCTCCCCTCGGCGATCGGCGGGCCTGCCGCCTCGACCGTGCACCCTGAGCGGGAGAGTCGGGCACATCGGGAGGCTGTCCCCCGGGGCGGCTGTTTCCTCTCCAGAGGCTTCCAGCCGCAGTTGCCCGTGAGGCGGGGCCGTTCGGCCCTGGACAAGGGGCCGAACGGCCCCCGTTGCGATCACCGTCGGGCCGCCAGCGCGGCAAGCCCTTCGCGGCTGGACGGGTAGCGGGGCGTCCAGCCCAGTTCCTGCTCCGCCTTCGCCGAGGACACGCGCATGCTGGTCAGGAACATCGTGTGGGCGTACGACATCGGCTTGGTGAACCACAGCGGCACCGTCATCGGCCTGGGCAGGCCGAACTGCTCCGCCACGCACAGGACATGGGCCCGGAACCCGAGCGGGGTGCGGTCCGTGATGTTGTAGGCCTGGCCGGGGCGGCCGTGTTCGACGGCGGCGGCCACCGCGCGTGCCGCGTCGGTGAGTTCGATCCACGGCAGGACCCGGCCGTGGTCGGCGGGGGCGGGCAACTGCCGCTTGCGCAGCATGGGCAGGATGGCGTCGGTGCCGCCGGGGCCGTAGAACAGGCCGAAGCGCAGCGAGATGCCCGCCAGTCCGGCGGCCTCGAAGGTGAGTTGCTCCTTGATGCGCATGCCCTCGACGTGCCGTTCCAGTTCCGGCGTGGTCCCGCGCGGGCCGAAGGGGTCGTCCTCGGTGATCACGTGCTCGCCGAAGTCCCCGTAGCCGTAGCCGAAGACCATCGACTCGCTCACGAAGCGGGAGGCACCGGTGGCCTGCGCGGCCTCCACGAGGTGGGCGGTGCCGGCGATGCGCAGCGCGTCGGTGGCATGCATGTCGCGGTGGCGCATGGGCGCCTTGCGCAGGGCGGTCGCGGCGTGGATGACGGTGTCGAAGTGCTGTCCGTCGACGGCGCGCAGCAGCGCGTCGCGATCCATGAGGTCGGCCCGGACGCCGTTCTCCGGTCCCCGGCCGAGGCCGGTGACCTTGTGGCCGGCCTCGGTCAGGGCGCGGGTGATGTGACCGCCGAGGACGCCGCTGGCGCCGGCGAGGAGGATGCTCTGGTTCTTCTGGTTCGTCGTCATGACCGTGCGACGGATCGGGCGGCCGCGGATGTGACATCGCGGTGGATGCGGCCCCGGCTACGGCACGTAGGTATAGGGCGTCGTCGTGGTCAGGGGCTCGAAGCCCAGGCGTTCGAGGATGGGCCGGCTCTGGCTGGAGGCGTCCACCTGGAGGTAGCGGTAGCCGCGCTGCGCGGCGGCGCGGGCCCGGTGGGCGACCAGGGCACGGTAGACGCCGCGGCCGCGCCAGGCCTCGACGGTGCCGCCGCCCCACAGGCCGGCGAACCGGGTACCGGGCACGAACTCCATCCGCGCCGCACTCACCGGCTCGTCGCCGGCGAGGGCGACGGTGGCGATGACCGTGTCCGGCTCCTCGGTGAGCCGGGCCAGCAACTGGTGGCGCAGGCGGGAGCCGTCGGTGCCGAAGGCCTTCTCGTGGACGTCCGCCACCATGTCGACGCCCGCCGCGTCGGTGACCGGCAGCAGACGGATGCCTTCGGGCGGCCCGGCGTCGAGGTCCAGGCCCGCCACCTCGGCGATCATCAGCGTCTCCTCGGGTTCGGGCTCGAATCCGGCGGCCCTGAGCCGCTGTCCCAGATCCACCGGCCGGTCGTGCCCGTACAGCTTCCACTCGAACTCGTGGCCAAGCACGGAGAAGTACGCGATCTGCTCGGCGATCGCCGCGTCGGCGTCCGTCTCGTCCAGGCCGGACCAGACGACGCCGTTCCAGCCGTGGGCCGAGGAGACGTAGCGGACCACGCTGCCGACCCTCTCGACCCGCGCGTCGGGGCCGTCGGGCTGGGCGCCTTGGCGCATGTCACGGTCGAAGAGGGCGAGCACCCCGGCATGATCCATGGGCTCACTCCAGCATCCGGGGGCGGCCGCAGCAACAGGTTTACGGGCTGCCCTGCGGCCGTACCGCCGCCAGGTACGCGCTCAGCCGGTCCCGGTTGCGGGCCAGGCAGTCGATGCGCGCCTGGATGCGGTCGAGGTGGGCCTGGAGCAGTGCGGCGGTCTCGGGGGTCAGGCACTCGGCGGGCAGCAGGATCTCGTCCGGACCGGACAGGTAAGGCAGGATCGCCCGGATCATCTCCGTGGTCAGGCCGGAATCCAGCAGCCCGCGGATCTGCTGGACGTCCTGGACCGAGGGCTCGCCGTAGTCGCGGTAGCCGTTCTCGGTGCGGTCGGGGCTAAGGAGGCGCTGCTCCTCGTAGTAGCGCAGCAGCCTGGTGGGAACACCGGTGCGGCGGGAGAGTTCGCCGATCTTCATGGCCGCCTCCGGGGATCGCCCTTGCCTTCACACTGATGTGAAGGTCCGAGCATGGTCGCATGTCCACCACATCCATGGCCAAGGGCACCGCCATGTCTGTTCCGCTGCCGTGGCCGGGGCTGCTCGCCCTGTCCACGGCCGCCTTCACCGCCGTCCTGACCGAACTGCTCCCGGCCGGTCTGCTGCCCCGGATGGCACCGGCGCTGGGTGTCTCCGAGGCGCGCGTCGGGTTCCTCGTGACCGGGTACGCCGTCGCCTCCTTCACGGCGGCGATCCCGCTCACCGCGCTGCTGCGGGGGCTGCCCCGGCGACCGGTGCTGCTCGGCGCGCTGCTGGGGTTCGCGCTGAGCAACGCGGTGGTCGCGCTGTCGTCGTCCTACACCCTCACCTTTGCCGCACGGGTGTTCGCCGGAGGCATGGGCGGACTGCTGTGGGCGATGCTCGTCGGGTATGCGGCGCGGATGGTGCCGGCCGAGCGGCGGGGACGGGCGATCGCGATCGTGCTGGCCGGGATCACGCTGGCCCTGGCGCTGGGAGTGCCGGCGGGGACCGCGCTGGCGGAGACGCTGGGCTGGCGGACGGCCTTCGGGGTACTGGCCGGGCTGGCGGTGCTGCTGGTGGGCTGGGTGCGGTGGCGGGTGCCCGGGTTTCCGGGCGAGGCGCCGCACGCGCGCCTGCCGCTCGCCCGGGTGGCACTGCTGCCGGGTCTGCCCGCCGTCCTGTCCGTCACGCTGTTGCTGCTCCTCGGGCATCAGGTGATGTACACATACGTCGCCCCGTTCGCGGCGCACGCCGGTTTCGGCGGTACGGATGTGGTGCTGCTGGTGTTCGGGGCGGCCACACCGGCCGGGATCTGGATCACCGGGGCGGTCGTCGACCGGCATCTGCGGGCCACGCTGCTCGGCGCACTCGCGCTGTGCGCGGCCGCCATGCCCGCCCTCGCCCTGTACGCCCGCACACCCGCCGTGCTGCTCGCCTCGGTCGCCCTGTGGGGCGTGGCGTTCGGCGGTGCGCCGACCCTGATCCAGACCGCGCTGGTCGACGCCTCGGGTCCTGCCCACGCGGACGTGGCCACCTCCTTGCAGACCACCGTGTACAACGCGGGTATCGCCGCCGGTTCGCTGACCGGCGGTGTGGCCCTGGAGAAGCTGGGCCCGGGGGCACTGCCCTGGACCGCGCTGCCCCTGATCACGGCGGCCCTCACCACCGTGGTCCTCGCCCGCCGGCACGCCTTCCCGGCCGACCGGGGCCGCCCACCGGCTGCTCCGTGACGATCACGGAGCCGGGGCTTGCGGCAAGGTGCACGCCCCGGGGGCGGATCGTGTCCGTGGCGTCCTCGCGCCAACTGCACTGCGGGCCGCCTGAGTTGAGGGCCCGCGCCGCCGGCACTCACCCTCGGCGTTCCACCGGGTCGCGCCGGACGTGATGCCGGACGGCCCGTGTCCGGCCCTGCGGGCGAGGTGCGGGCGCTCGGCCGCCGGCACGCCGAAGCGCCCGGCGGCGGCCCGTTCCTCCCGAGATGCACTCGTCCGGCCGCAGTGCCTACGATCTAGGAAGCCAGGACGACCAGACCAGGTGGACGGCCCGGTCTCCTCCAACGGGGGGAGGCGCTTGCCCTTGCTGCCGGCAAAGCGGCTGATGGCCGCACATATAACCCTGGTGGCCGCCGCCACGGCCGTCTACCTGACAGTGCCCGCCGCGCGCGCCCCCGTGTGGGCCGTCATCGGCCTCTCCGGCACCGCCGCCGTGGTCGTCGGCAGCCAGGTCAACCGGCCCGCGCACCGCTGGCCCTGGTGGGTGCTCGCCGCCGCACTGTTCACTTTCATCGCGGGTGACACCTACTACAACGTCGTGGAGGAGTACTTCCACGCCTCCAACCCGTTCCCCTCCCCCGCGGACGCCTCCTACCTCACGACGTACCCGCTCTTCGCCATCGGGCTGTCCGGCCTGGTCCGATACCGCTGGGCGGGCCACGACCTGCCGAGTCTGCTCGACGCGCTGATCATCACCGCGGGTCTGGCGCTGCCCGTATGGGTGTACCTGGTGCAGCCACTGACCATGGTGCAGGGGCTGACCTGGCAGCAGCGGGCCATCAGCATCGCCTACCCTCTCGGCGACGTCCTGGTCCTGGCCCTGCTGGCACGGCTGCTGACGCCGAATCCGGTCGACCGGCACAACCGGTCGGTGCAGTACCTGGTCGTCGGGACGGTGACGCTGCTCGGCTTCGACATCGCCTACGGGATGCTGCAGCTCAACGAGACCTGGCAGGCGGGCACGGTGCTGGACTCGGGCTGGATCGTCTTCTACACCGCCTGGGGCCAGGCCGCACTGCACCCGGACATGGTGCAGCTGACCGCGGCCCTGCCGCAGCAGGGCTCCCTGCTGCCGCCGCAGCGGCGGCTGGTGATGCTGGCCCTGGTCACGCTCATCGCGCCGGGAATCCTGCTGTACGAGGGGCTGACCCGCTCGGCGCACGACGCGGCGGTGATCGCCGCGTTCTCCGGTGTGCTGATCCTGTTGGTGATCCTGCGGCTGGCGGGGATGGTGGTGGCCCACCGCAAGGCGGTGACACGGGAACTGGCGCTGCGCAGGGCAGCCGCCTCGCTGGTCTCGGCGGTCCGGCAGCAGGAGGTCGCGCGGTCCTGCGAGGCAGCCGTCGACCGGCTCCTGGGCACCATGGTCGGCCACCGGACCCTGCTGCTGCCCGCCGAACGCGCGCCGGATCTGGCCCCGTACCACGTGCAGATCGTGCACGCCCGCGACCTGGGTACGGACACCGGCGCCGAACTGGACGAGGCAGCAACCGTCCTGGTCTGCCTCATGATCCCGCCCGACCGCCCGTACGGAGACGTCCCGGGCGTCCTGCTGGTCGCGGGGCCGGCCGAGACGCTCGCCGAGACACGGGGCTCGATGGAGATCCTGGCCTCGCACGCGGGGCTGGCCATGGAGCGCATCGCCCTGCGCCAGGAGATCATCCGCAGGGAGAGCGAGGCATACTTCCGCACGCTGGTGCGCAACACCTCGGACGTCATCCTCATCCTCGAGGACGACAACACCATCCGGTACGCCAGCCCGTCGGCGGCCACCGTCTTCGGCACCAACGACGTGGTCGGCGCATCGCTGCCCGACCTGGTCGACCCGCGGGACCGGCACCGGGCGGCGCGGGAGCTGACGGCCGTGCGGGACACCGGGCCGCGGGCCACCCACGACCACTGGTGGGTGCGCCACCGGGCGGGCCGCGTCGAGGTGGAGGTGCGGTGCAGCGACTTCCGGGACGAGCGGACCGTGGCCGGGCTCGTCGTCACCCTGCGCGATGTGACCGAGCAGCGGCGGCTGGCCCACGAGCTGACCCAGCGGGCCTTCCACGACTCGCTGACCGGCCTGCCCAACCGCACCCTGCTGCTCGAACGGATCGAACGGGCCCTGCTGCGCGGCCGCCGCGAGTCGTCCATGACCTGTCTGCTCTTCATCGACCTGGACGACTTCAAGCAGGTCAACGACACGCTCGGGCACTCGGCGGGCGACCACCTGCTGATCGCCGTCGGCGACCGCCTCTCCAAGACGCTGCGGCGCACCGACACCGCGGCCCGGCTGGGCGGCGACGAGTTCGCCGTCCTGATGGAGGACGCCCGTGAACCGCTGGACGCGGAGCTGCTGGCGGCGCAGGTGATCCAGACGCTGACCAGGCCGTTCGTCCTCGCGGACGAGTCGGTGACGGTGTCCGCCAGTGTGGGGGTGGCCACGGCCCGCGACAGCACGGACGCGGAGGAGCTGCTCAGCCACGCCGACCTGGCACTGTATGCGGCGAAGTCGGCGGGCAAGCGGCAGTGGCGGCGCTTCCAGCCGCTGCTGCACACCCGCATGGTCGAGCGGCACGACCTGCAGAGCCGGCTCGCCCAGGCGGTCGCCGGCCGCGAGTTCGCCCTGCGCTACCAGCCGGTCGTGGACATCTCCGCGGGCGAGGTCGTCGGCTTCGAGGCACTGGTGCGCTGGCCGAAGGCACCGCACCGGCCCGTCACAACCGAGCAGTTCATCTCGCTGGCCGAGGAGACCGGCCACATTGCGATGCTGGGGGCATGGGTCCTGGAGAACGCGGTCAGCGACATCGTGGGACTGCAGCAACTGCCCGGCCCGGTCAGCCCGCCGTACGTCAGCGTGAACGTGTCCGCCCGCCAGTTCCGCGACGGGGGCTTCCTGGACCAGGTCGACCAGGCGCTGCGCACGCCGGGCCTGGCCCCCGGTTCGCTGCAACTGGAACTCACCGAGACGGTGCTGCTGCGCCGCGACACCCAGATCCAGTCCGTGCTGCGCTCCCTGAAGGAACTGGGCGTGCACATCGCGGTCGACGACTTCGGGACAGGCTTCTCCTCGCTGCGCTATCTGCGGGACTTCCCCATCGACGCGCTGAAGATCGACAAGACGTTCATCGACGACATCACGCGCGACGCGCAGCAGGTCGCGCTCGTCGAGGGCATCGTGCGGCTCGCCGACACCCTGGGTCTACAGGTGATCGCCGAGGGGATCGAGGACGCGGCGCAGCGCGACCTGCTGGCCGGCATGGGCTGCCGTTTCGGGCAGGGCTATCTGTTCGCCAAGCCGATGACGGTGCAGCAGAGCGAACGCGTGCTGCGGGAGAGCGAGGGACGCTGCTACGCGCCCGGCAACGGCGCCACCAAGACGGTCGCCGTACCTGCCGCACGGCCCGCGTCCCGGGGACGGCGGGCGGCACTGTGGGCGGACCTCGAGCACCTGCGGCGGACCAGCCCGATGAGCGACGCGGTGCTGGACGAGGTACGGGGCCGGCACATCCGCAGCCGTGGCCACTGGCTGGTCGACTTCGCGTCCTGCAACTACCTCGGCTTCGACTGGGACCCGGAGATCATCAAGTCCGTGGAGCCCTCCCTGCGACGCTGGGGCACCCACCCCAGCTGGTCGCGGCTGCTGGGCAGCCCGCGCCTGTACCCGGAGATCGAGGCACGGCTTGCGGACCTGCTGGGCGCCCCGGACACGCTGCTGCTGCCCACGCTGACCCTGATCCACGCCTCGGCCATCCCGGTGCTGGCCGAGGGCGGCCACGTGTTCGTGGAGGCGACGGCGCACAGGACGGTGTACGACGGCTGTGTGGCGGCCCGCGGTCAGGGCGCCACCCTGCACCGCTTCCACGCCGAACGCCCCGAGGAACTGGAGACGTTGCTGGACTCGGTGCCCGCGGGCCTGCCGCGGCTGGTGTGCCTGGACGGCGTCAACAGCATGACCGGCAACGTTCCCGATCTGCCCACGCTGGCCGCGGTCTGCCGCGCCAGGGGTGCGATGCTCTACGTGGACGACGCGCACGGCTTCGGGGTGCTCGGGGAGCGCGGCCCGCAGGAGCTGTGCCCCTACGGCTCGCGCGGCAACGGGTTGGTGCGGCACACCGGCGAGTCCTACGACGGGATCGTCCTGGCCGCCGGCTTCTCCAAGGCGTACTCGTCGCTGCTCGCCTTCCTCGCCCTGCCCACCGAGTTGAAGAACCGGCTGAAGACGGCCGCGGGGCCCTATCTGTACTCGGGTCCCTCCCCGACGGCCTCCCTGGCCACGGCGCTGGCCGGGCTGGACGTCAACGACCGCCGCGGGGACGTCCTGCGCGCCGAGCTGTACCGCAGGACCACCCGGGTGCTGGATCACCTCGACGGACTGGACGTCAGGACGCTGAACAAGGACCGCCTGCCGATCATCGAGATCCCACTGGCCAACGCGGACGACCTCGACGCGGTCGGGGCGTTCCTGTGGGAGGAGGGCATCTATGTGACGCTGGCCGCCTATCCGCTGGTCCCGCGGGACCGGGTGGGCTTCAGGATCCAGATCACGGCACTGAACTCGGACGAGGACATCGAGCGACTCAACGGCACCCTGACCCGGCTGGCCGCGCGGTTCCCCCTGAGGGCGAAGGCCTGAGACGGCCATGAAGACGCACAACGACGACGTCGACTGGGACCGTTGGCCGGTCGCGGACTACCTCGCGGAGAACTACCGCGACCTGCACCCCTCCGACGCTGCGGTCATCACCCACCACTCGGCGTTCTACCGCCGCTTCGCGCCGGGCTCCGTCGGGCGCTCGGTGGAGTTCGGGGCCGGGCCCAACCTGTATCCCCTGATCCTCGCGGCCGCCGCGAGCCGCCGGATCGAGGCCGTCGACGCGGGTGCGGGCAACATCGCCTATCTGGAGCGCCAGATCCAGTGCGGACCGGACGCCAGCTGGCTGCCGTTCCACGCGCTGTGCCGACGCCTCAACCCCGACCTGCCGGCCACGCTGGCCGGGGCGCTCGCACATGTCAACGTCGTCCACGCGGACGTCAGGGAGCTGGAGCCCGCCGGGTACGAGCTGGCGTCCATGCACTTCGTCGCCGAGGGCGCCACCGAGGACTACGCGGAGTTCACGGACTTCTGCCGCGCCTTCGTCCGCTGCGTGGTCCCCGGCGGGCACCTGGTGGCCGCCTTCATGGAGAACATGCCCACCTACCGCATCGGGCCGGTGTCGCGCTGGCCGGGCTGCCCGGTGGACCCGGACATGGTCACCAGGGTGTTCACCCCCATGACCCGAGACCTGTCCGTCCACCACATCGACGCCGACCCGACCCTGCCGGACTACGGGGACTCGGGGATGGTGCTGCTGACGGCGGTGGCGCGTTAGCGGCGGTCCGGCGGATCAGGCCGGCCAACGCCCCTGGGCGGAGGGCGTGCCAGACCCCACGACTCGCGGGGTGGACCCCGGGCAGGCCCTAGCCGAGTTCCAGTGTCGTGACGCCGAAGACACGGTGCCGAGCGTAGGGGCGGACCGGGCCGGTGTACATGCGGGCCGTCTCGAAGGAGGGGGTGAAGCCTGCTCGTTCGGCCAGGGCGAGGCCCGGCGCGTTCGTCTCGGGCACGTCCACGGCGACCTCGCTGCCGGCCGCCTCGGCGGTCAGGGCGGTGAACAGGGCCTGCGCGTCCTCGGGGGTGTCGGCGAAGAGCGGGCCGATGCGGAGCGAGTCGTGGCCGGGGCGGATCACTCCGTAGCCGGTGACCCGGTCGCCGGTGCGGCGCACGAGGGCACGGTGTCCGGTGCCGGTCAGCCAGTGCGCCAGGAAGCGGGGTCGGTCGGCCGGGTAGCAAGCGCTGTCGTAGGCGGTGAGCTCGGCGAGGTCGGTCTCCTGCACATGGTGCACGCCGGCCGGGGCCTCGGCCGCGGGCGCGGTCCCGGTGAACCGGATGGTGCGGTGGGCGAGTTCGAAGCCGGAGCGGCGGTAGTTGTCCTGCTGGGCCACCACCCCGTCGAGACCGATGGTGCGGCTGCCCGCGTGGGCCAGCGCGGTCTTCCAGGTGGTGAGGCCGTGTCCGCGGCCGCGCAGGTCGGGCCGGACGAGGTAGCAGCCGAGGAAGGCGTAGTCGGGGCCGTAGTTGACGACGGAGATCGCCGAGACCGGTTCGCCGTCGATCCGGCCGAGGAAGAACCCGTCGGGGTCCTGCGCGAAGAACGCCGCTTCGTCGGCCGCTCCCGGGTTCCATCCCTCGTCCGCGGCCCATCCGCTGATCACCGGCCAGTCCTCGGGTCCGGCCTGGGTGACGACGAGGTCTTCGAGGGCAGCGGAGGTCATGCGTGCGCTCCATTCCGTGGGGGTAGGGCGGACAAGGGGGCGCGATGATCGACCGCGCCCCGCAGCATCCTTGCGGATCTTGCGGGGCGCGTCACGGTGGGTTTGAGCCGTTGCCGAGCGAGCTCAGCGCCCCGGCCCTGGACGGAAGCGCCGTCGGATGGCGGCTCCGCCCAGCACCAGTGCGGCGCTGGCCAGGGCGGCGGGCAGTGTCTGGTCGGTGCCGGTGTGGGCGAGGGAGGCCGGCGCCTTGCGTGGGGCGGCGTGCAGGGCGGGCGCCGACCGCGGATGCGCCTTCGGCGGGACGACCGCAGGCTTCGGATGAACCTTCGCCGGGACGGTCACGGGCTTCGCAGGCGCCTCGGACGGGGCGGTCGGCTCCGGCTCGCTGCAGGAGCAGGCGTGGCCGACGGAGTCGTCGACGGATTCGTCGTCGGTGGCCGCATCGCCGGCGCCGGCCACGTTCGCCGTGTTCCCGTCGGCGTTCACCGGGAGGTGGACCGGGAGCTGGAGGGTGTCGCCGGAGACCGCGCCCGGCGAATCCTCACCGCTGCCGCGGGCTGCACTGCCGCCGGCCGCACGTTTGCCGGCCGCACCCTTGTTGCTGCAGCTGTTGCCCGCGGCGGGGTTGAGGAGTCCCGCCACGCTCGCGGTGTTCCCGCACACGTTCGCCGGTACGTGGACCGGGAGCTGGGCGGTGTTGCCCGAGGTCACGCCGGGCGAGTCGGCGGTCGCACCGTCCGCCGCGGCTGTGGCGTAAGCCGGAACCGTCAACGCCATCGCTCCCGAGGCAGCGGCGACGGCGATCACACCGTTTCGGGTAACCCTTCTCATAGGTTCCCTGCCTTCCAGACATGGCCACGGGTGCATACCCGCGCCGGAGAAGCGGGCACGCGCCCGCACCGGATAAAACGCCTGGAAATCGTCCAGGTTATGGCTTATTCACCTTTCACCCCATCGAGTGGCGCGGATGTCGCGCTCACGACCAAACCGCCGTATGCGCGGCGAAGGAGCGCAGGGTAAGGCATCCCGTAGGCCCCCGCTCGCCCGGAGGCGCGCCCTGCGGCATCCGCTTATCGTGATCGAGGGCGCCGTTCTCCCGGTCCCCGGCGGGCGCCCCGGGAGGCATTGATGCTGGCCAAGCTGTCAACGCGGCCCGCTGTCCGACGCTTCGCCGTCACCGGAGCCGTAGGCCTGGCCCTGCTCGCCGCAGGGCTGCCCACGGCCGCCTCGGACCGCACCGGGCCCGACCTGTCACGGTTCTACCGGCAGAAGATCACCTGGTCCGGGTGCAAGGGCGCCGACATGCCCAAGGACCTTCAGTGCGCCAAGGTCACCGTCCCCCTCGACTACGCCGGCCCGAAGGCCGGCACGCTCGACCTGGCCCTCGCCCGCTACCGGGCGACCGGCAAGAAGCGGGGTTCGGTGCTGCTGAACTTCGGCGGCCCCGGCGCCGGGGGTGTCAGCCAACTCGCGTCCGGCGGCGACGACTTCATGAGGCTCACCAACGGCTACGACGTGGTGACCTTCGACCCGCGCGGGGTCGGCAGGTCCTCACCGGTCAGCTGCGGAGACGGCTCCGAGGAAGCCTCGGCCGCCGCCGACGGGATCACGGAGAGCAACGATCCGCGGGCCGTGCTGCGGCAGTTGAAGGAGGCGGCCGCCCAGTGCGCGAAGCACTCGGGTCCGGTACTCCCCCACATCGGCACGGTGAACGCCGCACGCGACCTGGACGTGATGCGTGCGGCGCTCGGCGACAAGAAGCTCAACTACCTCGGTTTCTCCTACGGAACCCGGCTCGGCGCCGTGTACGCGGCCCAGTTCCCCAAGAAGGTCGGGCGGTTGGTCCTCGACGGGGTGGACACGCTGACCGAACCGATGTCCGAGCAGGGAGTGGCGGGTGCCGAGGGACAGCAGACGGCCCTGGACGACTTCATCACCTGGTGCACCAAGGACATCGCCTGTCCGTTCGGCCAGGATGCGCGCGCTGCCCGTGAGCAGGTCGTGCATCTCGTCGACTCCCTCGACAAGGACCCGTTGCCGACGGACTTCGGCCAGGAATTCACCGGGCAGGACCTGGTGGGGGCGATCAGCCAGGCGCTCTACAGCAAAGACCTGTGGCCGTCGCTGGAGCGCGCGATCGCCGAGCTGGTCGAGGACGGCGACGCGCGCGGGGTGATGGGTTTCTCGTCCGGCGGGGACGCGCTTCCCTTCCGGCAGCACGCCGGGGGCGGCCTGGTCGACGAGAACGACGTCCCGCTCGACAACCTTCCGGCGGCGCTGATGGCGATCAACTGCGCGGACGATCCCGATCGCCCGGGCGCCGACCGGATCGTCGAGGACCTCGGCCGGTTGCGCGCCGAGTACGAGCAGGCCTCCCCGGTCTTCGGCCGCTACCGCCTCACCGAGCTGCTGATGTGCTACGGCCGCCCCAAGGGCACCGACTTCATCCGCGACCGGGTGCGCGACGTCCACACCCCGAAGATGCTGCTCGTCGGCACCCGCGGCGATCCGGCGACGCCGTACCGCTGGACCGTGGAGACAGCGAAGCGGCTGGGCTCCTCGGCCGTGGTGCTCGACAACAAGGGCGAGGGCCACACCGGTTACGCGTCCTCCAAGTGCGTCCAGGGCAAGGTCGACGACTTCCTGCTCTACGGCAGCCTGCCGCCGACCGGCAGCTCGTGCGGCCCGGAGGACGACGAGACCCCGGCCACCTGACGTGTCAGCTCTCCCAGGAGGCGAGCTGCCGCAGCGCCCCCGCCGTCCTTACGAACCCGTCGTCCCCGAGCAGCGCCCGCAGTTGCGCGTTCAGGCGGTCGACCTCCGGCTGTCCGGCGCGCAGGGCGGCGACGCCCGCCTCGGTCAACTCCAGCCTGACGGCCCGGTGTTCACGCAGATGCTGCTGCTTGAGCAGGAGTCCCGCCGCGGTGAGCCGTCCGACGAGAGCCGTGACGGCGGATTCCCGCAGGCCGAGGATGCGGGCCAGCTCCTGCTGGGTGAGCCCGGGCTGGTCCCGCACGGCGAACAGCGCGCCGAGCTGGGCGGTGGTGACGCCCGCGGCGGCCAGGCAGCGGCGGTCGACCGTCGTGCGCAACTGGTGCGCCGCCCGCTGCAGCAGGAAGTAAAGACGCTGATCAGGCTCGGACATGGGCCGATCTTGACAGACGGGGCCGGCCCGCGCCACTGTCACTTCACTAGTGAAGTGAACTGAAAGGGTGAGCAGGACGATGGATCTGGACCTGGCCCGCGAGATCCTCGCCCAGCAGCCTTTCAGCAGGCTGCTGGGCGCCCGGGTGACGGAGTTCGGGGACGGCGAGGCCACCCTGGAGCTGGACATCCGCGAGGAACTGCTCCAGCAGTACGGCTTCGTGCACGGCGGGGTGCTCTCCTACGCGGCCGACAACACGCTGACGCTCGCAGCGGGCACCGTCGCGGGGGCGGGGCTGATCACGTCCGGGTTCACCATCGACTACCTGCGCCCCGCCACCGGCGAGGTCCTGCGCGCGCACGGCCGGGTGGTGCGGGCAGGCCGCACCCGGGTCGTCACCCGCTGCGACCTGATCACGATCGACGCCGCCGGGGAGCAGACCCTGTGCGCCGTGGCGCAGGGCAACATCGCGGTGATCGAGCCGAACGGCGAGCAGCGGTAGACCGGAAGCCGGAATTGCCCTGATTGCCCAGTACGGCTGTCCCTAATGCCCTTTGGGGGAAACGGCCCTATGGTGCTTGGTATGGAGCACGACCTGAGTCCCTCAACCCTGTCCGAGCTCCGGCGCCCGCGCGCCTATCCGGCCGTGTCGGTGCTGACGCCCACACACCGCCGGGAGCCCGAAAACGCCCAGGATCCGGTCCGGCTGCGCAATGTGGTGGCCGAGGCCAAGAAGCAGCTGGAGTCCGACCCCGCGGTGACCCGCGAACGGCGCTCCGACGTGGTCCGTCAGCTCGACCAGGCTCTTCGGGAGGTGGACCTGACGCATGCCGAGGACGGCCTGGTGATCTTCGCCGCTCCGGGGGAGCACCAGGTGTGGTCGCTCGCCCGCACGGTGCCGGAGCGCGTGGTGCTCTCGGACACCTTCCTGACCCGCAACCTCGTCTCCGCCCAAGCAGCCGAACGGCCGTTCTGGGTACTGTCGGTCTCCTCCGACCGGGTCACCCTGTGGAGCGGCGGCACCGACCGCGTCACGGAGGAGCGAACCGGCGGATTCCCCATGATCAGGCGCCCGGTGAACTTCGACGCCGAACGGCAGGAACGCATCGGCGACATGCCGAGCACCTTCCGCGACGAGGACACCCGCCACTTCCTGCGGGAGGCCGACGCCGCGATGGGCATGGTCCTGCGCGAGCAGCCGCGGCCGCTGTACGTCACGGGCGAGCAGGCGGCCCTGTCCGCGATGGACGAGGTCGGCAGCGTCACGAAGGAGGCGGTGCACGTCCGGCACGGCGGTCTCGCGCACGGCACTCCCGACGCCGTGTGGCAGGCGGTACGGCCGAAGGTCGCCGCCGAGGCACGCAAGAACACCGAAGCCGTGGCCCGGGAGCTCGAAGCGGCCCGTGGCCGCAAGGCGTTCGCCGCCGGTGTCGACGAGGTCTGGCAGAGCGCCCGCGAGGGCCGCGTAGGGCTGCTCGCGGTCGAGGAGAACTACCGCGTGACGGTGCGCGACGTCCTCGGCGGCCATCTGATCCCGGCCGAGAGCGGCGACCTGGACTCCCGCGAGGACATCGTGGACGAGATCGTCGAACAGTGCCTGGAGACGGGCGCGGACGTCCGCTTCGTGCCGGACGGGATGCTGGGCGACGCCCACGGGATCGCGGGAATCCTGCGCTACTGAACCCCACCCGCCTCGGGGCGGGCCACCGCTCGTCGATTGGCCCGCGACCCGGGCACGGCACCACTGGCAGACTGCGATCTCCTGGTGCCGTGCCTCGAGGAGATGTTCATGCAGGTCGCCGTGGTCACCTTCGACGGATTCAACGAGCTGGACAGTTTCATCGCCTCCGCGCTGATCAACCGGTGCCGGAAGGACGGTCTGGAGGCCTTCATCACGACGCCCGAGCCGGTGGTCGCCTCCATGAACGGCGTCGAGGTGACCGGGCAGCGCCCCATGGAGTTCGTGAGCGAAGCCGACGTCGTGCTGATCGGCAGCGGGGTGAAGACGCGGGACGTGGTCGCCGACGACCGGCTGATCTCCCGGCTGCCGCTCGACCCCGCACGGCAGTTGATCGGTGCACAGTGTTCGGGCGCCCTGGTGCTCGCCCGGCTCGGGCTGCTGCATTCCATGCCCGCCTGCACGGACAGGACGAGCCGGCCCTTCGTCGAAGCCTGCGGCGTCACCGTGCTGGACGCGCCGTTCCATACCGCAGGGAACATCGCCACGGCCGGCGGCTGTCTGGCCTCGCAGTATCTCGCCACCTGGGTCATCACCCGCACCCTCGGGGAGGACGCCGCCCGCGACGTCCTCGACTACGTGGCCCCGGTGGGCGAGAACGAACAGAGCGTCGAGCGCGCCCTGCGTGCCGTCCGCGCGGGCGAGGCCGCACTGCGCTGACGCCCCGCGAACCGCACCTCAGACATTGCCGAACAGCGAGCTCAGCCCCTCCTCGACGGCCGTGCCGATGTCCTCCTGCCCGGCCGCCACCACGGCATAGGTGCGCAGCAGGAACCGGCGCAGGGCCGCGGTGTCGAACTGGAGCAGGGCCAGGCCGTAGGGAGAGTGCAGCTCCATGACGGTACGGTCCTGTCCGCACGGCCAGATGTGCACGTCGCCGTGCCCGGCGGGACCGCGCAGCCCCTCGTCCAGCAGGGCGCGGCCGAAGGTCCAGGTCACTCCTGTGCCGTCCAGGGAGACCTCGGGCGGGAAGTCGAGGTGCACGGCCAGCGGCTCCGTGGCGGCATAGCGCAGCGTGGCGGGAACCGGGAGCTCCCGCTCGTCGGCGGTGATCAGACGGCCGCGGGCGGGCTGCTCGAGGGTGAGGTCCATGGTCGGTCTCCACTGCGGTCGGAGGTCGGCCGGATTTCCGGTGTGCTGGTACGAGCCCGCAGGAGCCGTTTGCATTACGTGGAAGCGCTTGCAATTTTGTGTGACCTGCGTCACGCGGCGAGGGCTAGAACAAAGAGGCGTCGAACGCACGACTGAACGCGCATCGGAAATTCACAACAACCCTTCAAATCGCGTACGCTGCCTACGACTTGACCCGCCTGCGACGTACGCCATTCGCACCGCACGACCGCTCCGTGAAGACTGTGGCATATGCCAGAAGCACCACCGTATCGTGTGTTGCCAAATCCCTTACAGGGCGTCGCGGGCTGTGCAACAGTCGTAACGGTCCTTCAACCGCCTGCCCCGGTCGTACCGTCCCCGCATCGGAGTGCGCCATGCCGTCCCACCTCTCTGCGGATCACCCAGCCGCCCAGCCGCCAGGACGCGGCTCGGTCGAGGCGCTGATATCGCAGACGCGGCGGCTCAAGGGCGGCGTGGACGCCGTACGGCGGGACGCCCGCGGCGACGGCTCGGACCCACAGGAGCGGTGGCAGCGTGCGCTGTGCGATCTGGCACTGCACCAACTCAGCGACATCGACACCCACTTGGGGCAGCTCCGGGACGGCCCGCCGCCCGTGCCCCCGGTCGCTGACCCGGCACACCTCGCCCGGGCCGTGCCCTCCGCTCCCCCGCGCGACTCGCTGCTCAGCCGGGTCGGCAGCGCCGAGTGGAACCTGCTGACGGACGAGGCGACCTGGTCCGGGGAGCTCTACCAGATCCTGGGCCGCGACCCCGCCACCCCGGCACTCACCCTCGACGAACTGCCCTCCCTGGTACTGGACGAGGACCGCGCCAAGCTGACGACGATGGTCACGGACTGCCTCGTCGACGCCAAGCCCATCGACGGCGAGTTCCGCATCGTGCGCCCGGACGACGAGGTCCGCACCGTGCACATGATGGGCGAGCCCGTGCTCGACACTGACGGCAGCACCGCCTCGATGTGGGCCGTACTGCGGGACGTCAGCGAACTGCGCCGCAGCCAGAAGGTGGTGAGCGAGACCCGTGACTCGCTGCAGCGCCACCAGCACCGCGCGCAGACCGAGCACCGGCTCGCGGTCGAGTTGCAGGAAGCCGTGCTGCCGCCATGGCGTGGCTCCCTGCGGCTCCCGCAGCAACGGCCCGAGACACTGGACCTGGCGGCACACCATCTGCCGTCCTCCACCAGCGCACTGATCGGCGGCGACTGGTACGACGCGCTGGAACTGCCAGACGGCCAGACCCTGCTCGGCGTCGGCGACCTCACCGGACACGGCATGGCCGTCGCCTCGGGCATGGCGACGCTGCTGGGCGCCGTGCGCGGCATGGCGATGGCCGGCACCGAGCCCGGGCAGCTGATGGCCTGGCTGAACCAGTTACTCGACGCCACCGTGCAACCCGCCCTCGGTACCGCCGTCTGCTGCCGCTACCGCCCCGAGACCCGCACGCTGACCTGGGCACAGGCAGCACACCCCGCCCCGCTGCTGTTCCGCAACGGGACGGGGCGCAGGCTGCACGCACCGAACGGCGTCCTGCTCGGTGCGACCTCGCAGGCCTCCTACCAGCAGGCGGAAGAGACCCTTGAGCCGGGCGATTTGCTCCTGCTGCACACCGACGGGCTGGTGCCCGGGCGCGGGAGTACGGAGACGCTGACCGCGGACCAACTCCTCGGCCTGGCCCCCCGCTTGACCGAGGCAGAGACCGCGCAGGACTGCGTACGGATGGTCGTGGAGGAATACGGCGAGGCCGACCGCGAGAACGACGCGTGCCTGCTCGCCGCCAAGGTGAGGTGAACCCTCCGGGTGCCCCGGTGAGATGAAGCCCGGCTGACCCGGTGAGATGAAGCAGCGACAGCTGCACAGGCCCCCTATGCCCGTGCGCTGTTGCCGCCCTTCGCCGTCCTGGGCAACGCGAGTTTGATCTCCTCCCGCAGCTCGTGGATCTTCGGGTAGCTGGAGTACTCCGCGGTGAGCCGGTACATCTGGCGCAGCCGGTCCCAGGTGCGGTGGGAGGAGTTGGATCCCATCGACATCAGGGCGAGGCGTGCATAGCGGTCGGCCTGTTCGGGGTCGTCGGCGATGAAGCACGCCGAGGCCATGGACAGGAAGTCGAAGATCTTCGACCGCTGCCGTCCGTCGACCCTGAGGGCCAGTGCCTTCTCCGCGTAGTGCTGGGCGTGCACGGCCGCTCCCGGTTCGTGCTCGGCCAGGGTGCGGTAGGCCAGGGCCTGCATGCCGTACAGGTCCTCCTCCTTGAACATCTGCATCCAGCTCGGCGGCGGCACATCACCCCGGTCGGAGACGAAGAGGTCCTCCGCCCGGCCGAGGGTGCGGCGCATCGCCTGGCCCTTGCCCATGGAGGCCTGTGCCCAGGCCTCGATGGTGTAGAGCATCGCCCGGGTGCGCGGCAGCACCTCGTCGCCGGAGCCGGACTGGGCGAGCTTCATCAGGTCCAGTGCGTCGTCGGGCCGGCCCAGGTGCACCATCTGGCGCGCCGCCCGGGAGAGTGCCTCCCCGGCGCGGGGCCGGTCGCCGCCCTCTCTCGCGGCATGCGCGGCGATGACGAAGTACTTCTGGGCCGTGGGTTCCAGGCCGACGTCGTGCGACATCCAGCCCGCGAGGACGGCGAGATTGGCGGCGACGCCCCACAGACGTCGCTGGAGATGGTCGGGGTGACGGTAGGCGAGCATGCCGCCCACCTCGTTGAGCTGGCCCACGACCGCCTTGCGCTGCAGCCCGCCGCCGCGGGCGGCGTCCCAGGCCCGGAACACCTCGACCGAGCGCTCCAGTTCCTCGATCTCCTGCGACCCGATGGGAGCGGCCTCGTAGCGGTCGAACCCGGCGGGGTCGGCGTGCAGGGGATTGTCGAAGTCGGGAGCGTCGGCGGAGAGGGTGGGATCGGTGTGCAGCCAGTCGTACATGGCGCTGCTGAGTGCGGATCCTGCGGTGAGCGCGACACCCGCGCCCACCAAGCCGCGTCGGTTGAGCATGAGGTCCATTCCCGTGAATTCGGTGAGGACCGCCGCGGTCCGCTCGGGCGCCCACGGCACACCGTCGGGATGTTCCACACTCCCGGCGTCCTGCCGTTTCCCCGTACGCCCGTGCCGGACCAGACCGAGGTCCTCGATGGTCACGACACGGCCGAGACGCTCGGTGAACAGAGCCGCCAGCACCCGTGGCACCGGATCGCGCGGGATCTCTCCCATGTCGATCCAACGCCGCACCCGGGAAGTGTCGGTCGACAGCTGGGGGTGGCCCATGGCCGCCGCCTGCCGGTTGACCAGCCTCGCGAGTTCACCCTTGGACCAGCCGGCCAGGCCGAACAGGTCCGCAAGGCGGGTGTTGGGTTGTCCGCTCACGTCAAGCCCCCAGGTTCTCGGCTGAGTTGACAGTAGCCCGGTGCAAGTTGCCGGGCGACTATTCGCCAGGGTTCGCCAGGGTTCGCCAGATGGTGTGCCACTGGGCATCGGGTGTCAGGTAGGAAAGCGCCACCCCGACCCGGTCGCCTTCTTGAACAAGGGATGCATTCCCCAGGGTGCACCCGAGGTGCCGGGCCGGGTAGCGCTTTGTCGTCGCAGGCACACGAAGGGATCTGTTTCGCCCATGTACGCAGCATCGTCCTCCGTGTCCGCCCCGCCCCGGTCGCTGCACTCCCGCCCGGCGGGCAGCGGCCCCTACCTCGACCCCGGCGCGCGTCCGGCGGCCCCCGCGCTCGGCGCGGGCCGGCCGCGGCGCCCCGCCGGGCTCGGCACGCAACCGCTCAGCGGGAGACTCGACTTGTCCGGCCCCCAGGGCGCCCAGCTGCGGACGGCGATCGCGTCGGTGCACCGGATCTGTCCCGAGTTCGCTCCGGTGCAGATATTGCGCCGCAGCGGCCGGTCCGTGCTCCTGGTCGGCACCACCGGGCGCAGCACGGCCGTCGCCAAGTGTTTACTGGACCACTCCCCAGCCTGGGCCGAGCGGATCCGCCATGAAATAGCGGCATACCGCTCGTTCGTCCGGCACCGCCCGCCGGTGCGGGTGCCGAGACTGATCGCGGCGGACCCGGACAACTGCACACTGGTCATCGAGCGGATGCCGGGACGGGTCGCGGCACTGCAGCGGCACCCGGCCGAGGCCCCACCGCGCGCCGACATCAGGGCGGCCCTCGGCGCGATCTGCCGGCTGAACGCCTGGCGGCCGCCGGCGGGCACCTTCGACGCCCCGCTCGACTACGCGGCCCGCATCTCCCGCTACCACGAACTGGGTCTGCTCACCGACCGCGACATGGGCGACCTGCAGAAGCTGCTGCACGGCATCGCGCACTCGGCGGGCCGGCAGGGCATGGGCCAGTTCTGCCACGGCGACGCACTGCTCTCGAACATCCTGCTCTCACCGGCCGGTCCAGTGCTGGTGGACTGGGAGCACGCGGGCTGGTACCTGCCGGGCTACGACCTGGCCACCCTGTGGTCGGTGCTCGGCGACGCGCCGGTGGCCCGCCGTCAGATCAGCCAGATCGCGCAGTCGGCGGGCCCGGCCTCGCGGGATGCGTTCCTGGTGAACCTGATGCTCGTACTGACCCGTGAGATCCGTACCTACGAAACAGCCGTGCAGCGTTCGATGCACGACACGACCCCGGCGGCACCGGGAGTGGCCCACCCAGGTGCTGCGCCGTCCGGCGAGGAACAGCGGCTGCTGCTGAGGCGGCTGCACGACGACTGCCAGCTGGCCCGACGGGCCGTACGCGCGGCGGTCGGCACTCGCTGACGGGGACGAAGGTCCGCGGTGCGCCCAGGACAACGGCGTACCGCGGACCTTCGTATGTGCGCACCTGCTCGGCAGACCTTTCCGAAGGGTCTTCGCCAGGGGCCATTGGTGTACTCCACTGACGCCCCGCAGGCCCGCACACCGCCGCGCAGAAACTCCTCCACCCTCGTGTTGACATGGGAAATCTCCTGCCTCTGGGCATGATTGACGGATCGTCGGCCAGCGGGTACCACTGACCCACCGCTCGGCCCTGCACGCCCCGCCACGCTCGTTCGTCCCAGGAGGCTGCGTTGAGAGGATCTGCCACCGACCCCACATCCGCGCCCGGCCACAGACGCACGCGCAGAACCGCCGGCGCTCTCGCCGCCGCGACCCTGCTGCTGCCGCTGCTCGGCGCGGCCCCGTCCGACGCCCGGCCCGCCGAGGACCGGCTCCAACAAGCGTTCGCCGCCGCCTCCGCCGAGTACCACGTGCCGCAGAGCGTGCTGCTGGGCGTGTCGTATCTGCAGTCCCGGTGGGACGCGCACGGGGGCGCGCCGAGCGTGTCCGGCGGTTACGGCCCGATGCACCTCACCGATGCCCATACCGCGATCGCCCGCACCGCGCGCCACAGCGACGGCACGGGGGACGCCCGCGGGGACACGGCCCGCGCCGCCCTGCACCCGGACACCAAGGTGCCGGAGAACGCCGAACTCCCACCCCGGCTCAAGACGTTGCCGAAGGCGGCCGACCTGACCGGGCTGAGCGCCGAGCGGCTGCGCACGGACCCGGCCGCCAATGTGGCGGGCGGTGCCGCGCTGCTGGCCGCCGAGCAGAAGGAGCTGGGAGAGCCGCTCAGCGCGGACCCGGCGCAGTGGTACGGGGCGGTGGCCCGTTTCTCGGGCGCGGACGACACCTCGACGGCGGCGGCCTACGCCGATGACGTGTACGAGGTGATGCGCACCGGCGAGCAGCGCACGACGGACGCCGGACAGTACGTCGTCCTGACCGCCCAGCCGGACCTCGCCCCCGACACCGCGCAACTGCAGAAGTCCGGCCTGCGCACCCTCTCCGCGGGCGGCACGGAATGCCCGAAGTCGGTGTCCTGCCAGTGGGTCCCGGCGCCGTACGAGGAGTTCGGGGACAACGACTACGGCAACCACGACCTGGGCGACCGCCCCGCCTCGCAGAGCATCGGATACATCGTCATCCATGACACCGAAGGCACCTGGGACGGGGTCCTGAAGCTGGTCCAGGATCCCACCTATGTGTCGTGGAACTACACCCTGCGCTCCACGGACGGCCTCATCGCCCAGCACGTCAAGGCCAAGGACGTGGCCTGGCACGCGGGCAACTGGTACATCAACGCCAAGTCGGTCGGCCTGGAGCACGAGGGCTTCCTCGCCGCGCCCGACGCCTGGTACACGGAGGCGATGTACCGCGCCTCGGCGCGCCTGGTGCGGTACCTCGCCGCGAAGTACCGCATCCCGCTGAACCGGCAGCACATCCTCGGCCACGACAATGTGCCGGGCCCCACGACGTCGACCATCCCGGGCATGCACACCGACCCCGGCCCGTTCTGGGACTGGCGGCACTACTTCGAGCTGCTGGGCCACCCCTTCCGGAAGACCGCAGGCAAGAGCGGCGGGCTGGTGACGATCCGGCCCGACTACGAGGCCAACCAGCCGGAGTACACGGGCTGCGTCACCAAGGACGAGCCCTGCGCGGCGCACGGCTCCAGCGAGGTGCGGCTGTACTCCGCTCACGACGAGCACTCCGCCCTGGTCAAGGACGTGGGTCTGCACAAGAACGCCGACTCGACGATCGACGTCAATGACGTGGGCTCCCGGGCGTCCACCGGCCAGCAGTTCGCGGTGGCGGGCCACTACCGGGACTGGACGGCGATCTGGTACCTGGGCCAGAAGGCATGGTTCAAGAACCCCAAGAAGCACCGGACCGCGGTGGACGCGTCGGGATACGTGGTCACCCCGAAGCCGGGTCTGGACAGCGTGCCGGTCTACGGGCGGGCCTACCCGGAGGCCTCGGCGTACCCGGCCGAGGTGCCCGCGCAGGCGGTGTCGCCGCTGCCGTACACACTGCCGAAGGGGCAGAAGTACGTGGTCGGCGACAAGGTGCCGGGCGAGTACTACTACGCGGTCACCTTCACCACCGACTCGCACCGGGTGGTCGTCGGCAAGGACCTGTACTACGAGATCCAGTTCGGACACCGGGTGGCGTTCGTACGCGCCGCGGACGTGACGGTGGTGCGGTCCCGCCGGTAGCCGGTGTCAGCCCTGCTGGAACAGCTCCGCCGGGAGCGGCTTCAGCAGGGCGTACAGGTCGTCGGTGATGGGACGGTCCCAGGCGGCGATGGTCACCAGGACGTTGTCGCTGCGGTCGAACTGCACGCAGGAGATACGGCTCTCGGAGAGCTTGAGGCGGCGCACGATCAGGAGATTGTCGCCCTGCATGACCGGCATGTCCTCGACGCCGACGACGCTCACCTCCTCCTCGTTCTCCAGCGCGAGCAGCAGCTGGGCCACCTCGAAGGGGATCTCGCCCTCGGCGGTCTCGCGGGCCGGGGAACCCTCGGGCAGATTGCCGATGATCATCGCGGGGCCGCGGCCGCCGAACAGGTCGTAGCGCAGGAAGACGCCCTGACAGGTGCCGTCGGGGGCGGGCAGCAGCCCGGCGCCCAGATTGCCGGGCCAGTCCCCCGGATCCATGGCCAGTACGTCGAAGTCGGGCCCGGCGGGGGTGGCGCTGCGGCGGCGGAGGAACGACATGTCGCCCATGGTACGTGGTGCCGTTCGGCGATGTGCGGGAGGTCACGGGGGTTTCGAGGCGGTCGTGCGGGTGCGGCTTGCGGGTGGCTGGTCGCTCCCCCACTCTCGACTTCGCTCGAGCGGGGGGACCCCCATCGCGGCGGAGCCGCACATCGATACAGCCCCGCGCCCCTAAGGCTCTGCCCCCGGGGTTGGCCGTCCAGCATCCAGCGCCGCTCCCAAGCCCGTGATCTCCGTGCCCATCTTCCTGTAGACCGCGGAGAGCAGGCGTACGGCCGTCGGCTCGTCCAGGTGCAGTTCCTTCGCGATCTCTGCCTCGGTACGGCCCTGAGCTGCCAGGTTGGCGACCGTACGTTCCCGGGACGTCAAGGTGTCCGTCTCGGTGCTGTGGAGGCGGCGGGGGCGGAGACCCGCTGCGGCCAGTTCGTCGCGGGCTGTTTCGGCAAGGCCGTCGGCGCTGCACTGGATGGCCGCGTCGAGCCCTCGGTAGAGGTGTTCGGCGGCGTCTCGGGGACGGCCGGTGCGGCGCAGTTCGGTGCCCAGGGCCACGAGGGCGCAGGCGAGTTCGTAGGCTGCCGGGGAGCGTTCCAGATGGGCGACGGACTCCTCCAGGTATTTGACGCGGGCCGAGCCCGAGGAGACCTCGGCGGCCGTCCGCAGGGCCTGGCCGATGGCGGACGGGGTGCCGAACTGGCGGGCACGGGCGAGCGCTTCGAGGGCGGTGGCGACGGCCCTTTCGGGCGTGTCGTGGCTCTCGGCGCGGGCGAGGTGGAGCTGCCAGGGGCACCAGGCGGGGTTGCGCATGCCGCGCGGTTCCAGGCGCCGGCCGGCGGCGGCCAGCTCCTCGGCCGCTTCCTTGGTGCGGCCGCGGGCGAGCAGGAGTTCGCCGTGCACGGTCTGGGCGTCGGGGAAGACGACGGCGGCCGGGAAGGGGGCCTCGAAGGAGTAGTCCTCGGCGACCTGCGCGGCCTCGGTGATCCGGCCGCGGGCGAGGAGGACCTCGATGAGGATGCCCACGGCGTACCAGTGGGCGGGGGTGCCGGGGCCCACCCGCTCGGCGAGCCGGAGTCCCGCCATGACGAAGTCCTGCGCCTCGGAGAGCCGGCCACGGCGGTAGCGGACGTAGGCGAGGAGTGTGTAGGCGAAGGAGAGGTGGGCGCCGCGCCAGCCCTGGCGCTCGAAGTCGGCGATCCCGGTCGCGAACAGCTCTTCGGTCCGCCCGGGCCGGTCGGCGTACATGAAGGCGAGCGCGACCAGGACGGGCACCTCGAAACCGCGGTCGGGTTCGGCCCAGCCGAAGCCGCCGGCCAGGGCGCGCTCGGCGTGGCGGAGGGCGACGTGGGCGGGTTCGCCGCGCAGGACGGCGTCCCAGGTGCGCAGGCCGATGATGTAGCGCTCGGTGAGGTCGCGTCCGCTGAGGCGGTCGGCGAGCCTGGTCAGGCGGCGGGAGCGGGAGGGGTGGTCGGGTTCGTCGGCGCGGAAGGCGTCCCACATGAACTGTTCGGCGGTCATGCGCAGCTTGACGCGGGCGTCGTCGGTGGCGCGGATCTCGCGGGCGAGGGTGTCGGAGGCCTCGGCGAGGCGGTCGCTGTGGGCGAGGACCTGGGAGAGCCGGTAGACGATGTGCTGGCGCAGGCCGGCGTCGGCGATGGGCTCCTCGAGGGCGGCGCGCAGGTGGTTGACGGTGGTCGCGGGTTCGGTGAGCAGGGAGGCCGAGCCCAGTTCGTACAGCACGGCGGCGCGGTCCTCGTAGGGCGGAGGCTCCCGCAGGGCACGGGAGAGATAGCTGCGGGCGGCGTCGGGGGCGCCGGCGCGGAGGGTCTCCTCGGCTGCGGCGCGCAGTTGCTGGACGACCCAGTTGTCGCCTTCGGGGTGGGTCTCCAGGAGGTGACGTGCGGCGGCGGAGGGCCCCTGTCCGTCGTTGATCACACACCAGGCGGCCTGGCCGTGCAGGGCGACGCGGACGCCGGGCGGGATGGCCCGGTAGACGGCGGTGGCGATCAGGGGGTGCACGAACTCCAGGGTCTCGGCGCCGGTGAGGATGCGGGCGCCGCGCAGGGCGTCGGCGGCGTCGGCGGCCTCCTCGTGGCCGAGTCCCGCGACGGCGGCGGCCAGCAGCGGATGGATCTCGGTGCCGAGGACGGCGCAGGCCCAGGCGAAGCGCACGGTGGAGGCGCCCAGGCGTTCGAGGCGGGCGACGAGGCCACTGCCCTTGACGGCGGCCGCAAGATCGCGCAGCAGATGGGCGCCGGTCTCGGTCGGGGCGAGGCCGCGGTCGCGCACCTTGGCGACGAGCTCCACCGTCTCGAACGGGTTGCCGGCGGTGACGGCCCAGCACTCACGGCAGAACGCGTCGTCGGCGTGCGCGCCGAGCGTCTCCCGTACCAGGCGGGCGACGGCGGCGGCGCTCAGCGGCTCCAGGTCGAGGGGGCGGCCGCCCGCACGCCCCGGCAGTCCCTTGAACGACTCGGCGTGGTCGGGGAGTTCGTCGGGCCGGTAGGCGACGACGACCAGCAGCGGGAGCTGTTCGGCGCGGGGCGCGAACGCGGCGAGCCAGCGCAGGGATTCGGGGTCGGCCCAGTGGGCGTCGTCAAGGACGAGGACCATCGGGGCGCGCAGTACGGCGAGATGGGTGAGCACCCAGTCGAGGCCGTCGCGCAGGCCCTGCTGGTCGGGCGGGGCGCCGTCGGTGGGGGCGCACAGGCCGAGGGCGGGGCCGACGATGTCGTACCAACTGCCCAGCGAGGCCCGCAGATCGGTCTCCGCGGATCCCGCCAGTTGGGGCTGCAGCAGCTGGCGGGCGACATGGAAGGCGACGCGCTGTTCCTGGTCGCCGCCGCGGGCGGACAGCACGGTGCAGCCCCGGGCGGCGGCGCGCCGGCGGACCTCGGCGAGGAGGGTGGTCTTGCCGATGCCGGCACGCCCGGCGACGGCGAGGAGTGCGCCGCGGGGGCGCTCGGACGGCTCGGCGCCGTCCTTGCGCAGCCCGGTGAGCTCTCCCAACGCCTCGTCCACTGCGGCGAGTTCACTCTCGCGCTCGAAGATGGTGCGGCTGCTCCGCACGCTGCGCTGCCCCATGGCATACCCCCTGTCACGGTGGTGCGCCCGCGCGGGGAGTGGGCGCGCACCGTGACCTACAGGTACCTCAGCGTACGCCTCGCGGGAGTCGCGCGACCCGGTCTGTGGATTACTGACCGAACCGCTTCAGGGGCTGATCCCCCCGCGGTGGAGTCTGTTCTGAACACCGGGGCACATCCCTCCGTATCCCCCATAGAGGGTCTCCCGTGGCAGACGAGGACAAGCCCGACAGGTGGCGGGCAGGCCCGGAAGGGGATGAGCCACATGGCACTCACGGCACACAAGGCCCGTACGAGGGGTACGGCACTCGGGGTCACGGCGTCGGCCTTCGCCGCCGCCCTCGTTCTGGCCGCCTGCTCCAGCGGGGGTGGTGGAGGCGGCGGAGGCGGCTCGGCCTCCTCCGGAGCGAGCAAGGCCTCGGGGACCCGGGTGACGGTCACCGAGACCGAGTACGGGCTGAAGCTGTCCCGGTCGTCGTTCACAGCGGGCACCTACACCTTCGTCGCCGACAACAAGGGCAAGATCACGCATGCCCTGTCCATCGACGGTCCCGGCGTGGAGGACGCCAGGACCAAGAACATCCAGGGCGGCCAGGAGGCGAACGTGACGGTGACCCTCAAGAAGGGTTCGTACGATTTGTACTGTCCGATCACTGGTCACAAGCAGCTCGGGATGAACACGCACATCCAGGTCGGCTGAGCCGTCACCTTCCTTGGACGGTCTTGTGCCGGTCGTGGTGGCGGGCGACACGTGCGCGGTTTCCGCAGGAGGGCCCGCACCAGTCCTGGCGCGGGTGCTCCTGGAGGAAGTAGCGCACGCGGCGCGGCGCGGGACAGGCGCGCAGCCGCTGCCGGTCGGGGCCGGCGAGGAAGGTGATCGCGGCCTGCGCGAGGGTCCCGGCGAGATCGTGAGCGCCGTCGGCCGCCTTTCTGCGGACGGCGGGTTCGGCGCCCGCGGGCCAGTGCAGCACGGGGACGGTCGGGGTGCGGGCGGCCGCGGCGTTGAGGCGAGCGACGGCTTCGGGTACGGGCAGCGGGCGGGCCGCGTCGGCGCGGCTGGGTTCGGCGGGGCGTACGGCGTGGGCGAAGAGGGCACGGACGGCCGCCCGCAGGTCGCGTACGGCGGTGAGGCTCGCCCGGTCGGCGGCGAAGGCGGCGGCGTCCGGCACGGTGTCGGGGTGGGCGCGGGCCGTGTCCGTCGTGACGGATGGTGAGGGCGAGGTCGAGAGCGAGGCGGGTGTCCCTCGCGAGCGGTACGGCGGTGTCCATTAGCGCCTGGGGGAAGGTTCATGGCGGGTCCGCGTCGGCTGCCGCGCGGGCTTGAGGTGTTCGCGGGCGAGCTGCCGCGGGGGCGCGCCGACCGCACGCCACGACCGTCTCGACGGCCGGTGCAGCGGGAACCCGACGGCCCGGTCACTGATCCTGAAAAGCCTTTCGCGGCCCTGAACCATGTCGACGCTCACGGCTGCCGCCTCAAGGGGCGCGGGGAACTGCGCGACAAGCCCCCGCGCACCTGCACCGCACCCCGCGCCGTCAGCGGCAATTCCCGACTGAGTCGGCCAGGCGCCGGCCCTCACTCCTCCCCCATGACCGGCGGCACCACCGCCACCGGGGCCGCCGCGTGCAGCAGGACCGCCTGGGTGACCGAGCCCATCATGCGGGCGGGCGCCAGCAGACGGCGGCGGTGGCGGCCCACGACGACCAGGTCGGCGTCCTTGGAGGCCGCGACCAGCTGACCGGCCGCGTCGCCCGGCATCGCGTAGGTGTCGACGGGGACGTCGGGGTGCCTTGAGCGGTGCGGGGTGAGGAAGCCCTCGGCGAGGGTCCAGGTCTCGTTCTCGACGGCGTTCTGGTCGACCAGCGGCGGCCCGAGTTCGCCTGGGACGGTCCAGGGCTGCACGGGCCACATGTAGGCGGCGACCACATGGAGGCGGGCACCGCGCAGCCCGGCCTCGGTGAAGGCGAAGGCGAGGGTCGCCTCGTCGGGGCTGTCCACCTGCAGGCCGACTACCACGCGCGGGCCGGGCTCGACCGGTACGTCGCCGTGCACCTCGCGGCCGGGACGGGGCACCACCACGACGGGGCACTCGGCGTCCCGGGCTGCGGCCATGCCGTTGGAGCCGAGCAGCAGACTGGCGAAGCCGCCGCGCCCTCGGGAGCCGAGCACCAACAGCTGGGCGCCGGTACCCAGTTCGGGCAGCAGGGCGGCCGGCACCCCCTCCAGCCCGTGGTACTCCACGGCCGGCAGGTCGGCCCGCCCCTTCAGATATGTGCGCACCTGGCCGAGCACCGGGTCGTCGCCCGGCACCGGCGGCCCGGCGGCAAGGATGTCGGGCTGCGCCCAGGCGGCGTACTGCCGCACATGGACCACCCGCAGCGGCACCCCGCGCCTGCGGGCGTCGTCGAGGGCCCAGTCCAGGGCGCGCAGACTGTCGTCCGAACCGTCGACCGCCGCGATGACCGGCAGGGTGCTGCACATGGGTTCCTCATCTCCGGGAGACGACCTTCCCTTCCCGGGGCCAGCCTCGCTCAGGCTTCGGCCCAGGAAGGGCGCTCAAGGTCGCGTGTCCGCAAAGACGGATGGAACACCCCCGGATCGGCCCGTCGGCTCAGCCGCGGGGCCGCCGGGTCAGGTCAGGTCGAACTCTCCTTCCCGCGCCCCCGACACGAACGCGCCCCATTCCGCGGGCGTGAAGATCAGGGAAGGGCTTTCCGGGCGGCCGCTGTTGCGCATCGCGATGAATCCCTCGACAAAAGCGATCTGGACATCCCCCAGGCCACGGCTGCTCGAGTGCCAATCGGCGTTGCTGAGGTCCAGCTCAGGCTTGTCCCAGCCCGCAAGCGGGTGCTGCTGGATGGTGGTCTCGGCCACGTCCGTGCTCCTCCCGATTCGTCGTCCGCGGCCAGCCTAGCGATCGGTTTCTGATGCCAACAGGCCACGTGAGGGGGACCTTTCCGGAGTCTTCTACGACTCCGGGGGTTCGCTCCCCACGAGCCACATCGAGAAGAACTGCGATCCGCCCCCGTAGGCGTGTCCGAGGACGCGACGGGCCCCTTCCACCTGGTGTTCTCCGGCCTGCCCGCGCACCTGGAGCGCCGCCTCGGCAAAACGGATCATGCCGGAGGCGCCGATGGGATTGGTCGACAGGACACCGCCCGACATGTTGACGGGCAGGTCCCCGTCCAGTTCGGTCACCCCGGCCTCGGTGAGTTTCCAGCCCTCGCCCTCCTCGGCGAAGCCGAGGTTCTCCAGCCACATCGGCTCGTACCAGGAGAACGGCACATACATCTCGACGGCGTCGATGTCGCGGCGCGGGTCGGCGATCCCCGCCTGCCGGTACACGTCGGCGGCACAGTCCTTGCCGGCCTGCGGCGACACGGCGTCCTTGCCGGCGAAGAGGGTGGGCTCGCTGCGCATGGCGCCGCCCAGCATCCAAGCCGGCGGCCGGGGCGCGCGCGCCGCGCCGGCCCGGTCCGTCAGCACCATGGCGCAGGCGCCGTCGGAGGACGGGCAGGTCTCGGAGTAGCGGATCGGGTCCCACAGCATCGGCGAGGCCTGGACCTTCTCCAGGGTGATGTCGTGCTCGTGGAGGTGGGCGTAGGGGTTCTTCAGGGCGTTGCGCCGGTCCTTGTAGGCCACCAGCGAGCCGACCGTGTCGGGCGCGCCGGTGCGCCGCATGTACGCGCGCACGTGCGGGGCGAAGAAGCCGCCTGCCCCGGCGAGCAGCGGCTGCTGGAAGGGTATCGGCAGGGACAGGCCCCACATGGCGTTGGACTCGGACTGCTTCTCGAAGGCCAGCGTCAGCACGGTGCCGTGGACGCGGGCCGCGACCAGGTTGGCGGCGACGAGCGCGGTCGAGCCGCCGACGGATCCGGCGGTGTGCACCCGCAGCATCGGTTTGCCCACCGCGCCGAGCGCGTCGGCGAGGTAGAGCTCGGGCATCATCACGCCCTCGAAGAAGTCGGGCGCCTTGCCGATGACGACGGCGTCGATGTCGGCCCAGGTCAACTCGGCGTCTTCAAGGGCACGTTGGGCCGCCTCACGCACAAGTCCCGCGATCGACACGTCCCGCCTCGCCGCCACGTGCTTGGTCTGGCCGATGCCTACGACGGCCACGGGCTCCTTGCTCATCGGGGATCCCCTTCGAGTACGGCGACCAGGTTCTGTTGCAGACAGGGCCCGGAGGTGGCGTGGGCGAGCGCCCGGTCGGACTCGCCCCGGTGGATGCCGGCGGCGGCCTCACCGATGCGGATGAGGCCGGCGGCCATGATCGGGTTGGCGGCGAGAGCTCCGCCGGACGGGTTGACCCGCACGTCGTCGCCGAGCCGCAGCGCCTTGCGCAGCACGATCTCCTGCGAGGTGAAGGGTGCGTGCAACTCGGCGGTGTCGACGGGCCGTTCGAAGGCGCCGGCCTTCTCGGCGGCCAGCCGGGTGGAGGGCGAGTCGGTGAGGTCGCGGACACCGAGGCCGTGGGCCTCTATGCGGTGGTCGATGCCGCGGATCCAGGCGGGCCGTTCGCACAGCTGACGGGCCCGCTCCCCCGCCGCGAGGATCACGGCGGCCGCGCCGTCGCCGATGGGCGGGCAGTCACCGGTACGCAGGGGCCGTACAAGGTAGTCCCCGTGCGGCACCGAACCCCGCAGCTGGGCATGGGAGTTGGCGGCCGCGTCCGCACGGCTGCGGGCGGCGACGGCGGCGAGCGCGGGCTCGTCGGTGTCGCCCGCGTCGATCAAGGCCTGCGCCTGAAGGGCGGCCAGAGCCACGGAGTCGGGCCACAGAGGGGCCAGGTAGTACGGGTCGAGCTGCCGGGTCAGGACGTCGCGCACGGAGCCGGGCGAGGACTTGCCGTACGAGTAGACGAGGGCGGTGTCGGCGTCCCCGGTGAGGAGTTTCGTCCACGCCTCGTACAGGGCCCAGGCGCCGTCCATCTCCACGTGCGACTCGGAGATCGGCGGCCAGGCGCCGACGCCGTCGAGGGCGAGGGTGAAGGAGAACGCGCGCCCGGCCAGGTAGTCGCTGGAGCCGGAGCAGGTGAAGCCGATGTCGGCGGTCTTCAGACCGGTCTGGTCGAGGACCTCGTGCAGCACCGGCATGAGCATCTCCACCTCGGAGAGTTCCTCGCTGGTGCGGCGGTGGTCGGTCTGGGCGAAGGCCACCAGTGCTATGTCACGCATCACAGCAGCTCCTTGTACGTCTCGTACTCCGCGTCGGGCTCGCCGGTGGGCCGGTAGTGGTCGGGGTAGCGGGCCCCTTCGGTCCACACCGGTTCGACGCGCAGGCCCATGCGCACCTGGTCGTAGGGGATGCCGCCGATACGGCCGTGCAGCGCGAGGCCGGCGCCGTCGAGGGCGATGTGGGCGTAGACGTACGGGACTTCGATGTCCAGGTTCTTCGCCTTGATGTTGACGATGCAGAAGGTGGTGACCGTGCCGCGCGGCCCCACCTCGACCTGTTCCGACGTGGCCAGGCCGCAGGTGGGGCAGGCGCCCCTGGGCGGCACGTACACCTTGCGGCAGGCGGGGCAGCGTTCGCCGACGGTCCGCCGCTCGGAGAGGGCGTTGATGTAGGCGGTCTGGGCGCGGCCGGGCGAGTAGGTGTAGTCGAGGCGGGCGTGGGCGACGATGCCGCTGATCGCGTCCTCGAACTCGCCGGTGTGCCCGGTGGTTCGGGCGGGTCCGCCGTCGTACGGCTCGAAGCAGGCGATGTCGGTGATGGCGCCTTCACGCGCTTCGGCCCAGCGGACGCGGACACGCATACCGGTGCGTACGGCGTCCGGCCCGGGGACGTCGAGGGCGTGCAGCAGGGCGGTGTCGGCCCCGTCGAGGCGGACCAGGACCCAGGCGAAGGGGGTGTCGAGGGGCTGCCCGCGGCGGGGTTCGTGGTTCCAGGCCCAGGTGGTGACCGTGCCGGTGGGGGCGACCTCGACCAGGTCGCGGATCTCCTCGGCGGTGACGGGGTCGTACTCGACGGGCGGGACGAGGACACGGCCGTCACCGGTCCTCACCCCGAGGACGACCCGCTCACGCAGTCCGGTCAGAAAGGCGCTCTGCACAGGCCCGAGGGATCGGGTGAAGGGGAATTCGACGGCGAGGGGAGCTTTGAGGACTTCGGGCATCGGGCTGCCTCCTTGAGAAGTCGGCGGTGATGACGCGCCCCGACAGGGGCGCGGGGCAGTGACATGTGCGGCTCCGCCGCGATGGGGGTCCCCCGCTCGAGCGAAGTCGAGAGTGGGGGAGCGACCAGCCACATACGACCCGCACCTTCCGAACGGACCAGGCCGAGCGCAGCGCTACGCCCGCTTGTAGACAGGCGGCCGCTTCTCGGCGAAGGCGCGGGCACCCTCCCTCGCATCGGCCGTGTCGAAGACCGGCCACCCCCGCTTGAGTTCGGAGGCGAGCCCGTCCGTCTCCGTCATCTCGGCGGTCTCGTACACCGACGCCTTGACGGCCTCCACGGCGAGTGGCCCGCAGGCGTTGATCTGTTCGGCGATCTCCAGGGCCTTGGCGAGGGCGGTGCCGTCGGGCACGACATGGCCGATCAGGCCGATGCCGGCGGCCTCCCGGGCGGTGTAGGGGCGCCCGGTGAGCAGCATCTCCAGGGCGTGGGTGCGCGGGATCTGGCGTTGCAGCCGCACCGTGGAGCCGCCGATGGGGAACAGTCCGCGCCTGACCTCGAAGAGCCCGAACGTCGCCGACTCGCCCGCGACGCGGATGTCGGTGCCCTGGAGGATCTCCGTGCCACCCGCCACGCAGTAGCCCTCGACGGCGGCGATCACCGGTTTGCGGGGGCGGTGGTGGCGCAGCATCGCCTTCCAGTGCAGGTCCGGGTCGGCCTTGAGGCGGTCCCGGTGGTGCTCGCCCTCCATGCCCTGGCCGGCGAGGGCCTTGAGGTCCATGCCGGCGCAGAACGCGCCGCCCGCACCGGTGAGCACGATGGAGCGGACGGCGTCGTCCTCGTCGGCCTCGATCCAGCCGTCGTACAGACCGACGAGCATGGACAGCGAGAGCGCGTTCTTGGCGTCCGGCCTGTTGAGCGTGAGCACCAGTGTGGCGCCTTCGCGCCGCACAGTGAGGTGTTCGGTCCCACCCATCACCCATCTCCCCTCTCAAAGAACGAGAACAGGTTGCAGTAGGCGGGGAGCCACTTCAAGGGTTTTCTGACAGGCAGTCAGATTTCTTCGCGCGGGCCCTTCACAGTTGCCGCCCGCTTTGCTCTGATGACCGGCGAACCGACGGATGCGCCTTTCTTCGTCATGGCTGTTGGTCGTCATGGCTGCCGGGGTCAGGAGGAGCGGTGGAGTACAACCTTGCCGACCTGTTCGAGTCGGTCGTCGACGTGGTGCCGGAGCGCGAGGCGCTGGTGTACATCGACCACCCGGGCACGGGCGCGGAGCGGCGCCTGACGTACGAGGAGCTGGACGAGGCGGCGAACCGTATCGGCCACCATCTGATCGACGCCGGGATCCGCCCCGGCGAGCACCTCGGGCTGCACCTCTACAACGGCATCGAGTATCTGCAGACGGTGTTCGGGTGCCTCAAGGCGCGCATCGTCCCGGTCAACGTCAACTACCGTTACGTAGAGGACGAGTTGGTGTACCTGTACCGGGACGCCGATCTGGTGGCGCTGGTCTTCGACGCGGAGTTCGACGAGCGGGTGGCGGCGGCTCTGCCGCAGTGCCCGAAGCTGCGGCATCTGGTCCGGGTGGGCGGGGCGCAGGATGGGGTCTCGGCCGTGTCGTTCGCCGAGGCCGAGGCAGCCGGGTCGCCGCAGCGCGGCTTCCCGGCGCGCTCGGGCGACGACCAGTTCATCATCTACACCGGCGGCACCACCGGGATGCCGAAGGGTGTGATGTGGCGTCAGGAGGATCTGTTCTTCTCGGGTCTGGGCGGGGGCGCGCCCACCGGTGAGCCGGTCAGGAAGCCGCAGGAGCTCGCCGAGCGGGTCGCGGCCGGGGGCTCCGGGATCACCTTCTTCCCCACTCCCCCGCTGATGCACGGCACCTCCACCCTCACCTCGCTCATCGGCTTCAACTTCGGGCAACGGGTCGTGATCCACCGCAAGTTCGTGCCCGAGGAAGTGCTGCGGACCGTCGAGAAGGAGAAGGTCACCAGCATCTCGCTGGTCGGCGACGCGATGCTGCGGCCGCTGATCGACGCTCTGGCCGGGCCCATGAAGGGCACGAACTGCTCGTCGGTGTTCAGTGTGTCCTCGTCCGGCGCGGTGCTCTCCGAGACGGTGCGCCGGCAGTTCCAGGAGCTGCTCCCGAACGCGATGCTGCTCAACAACTACGGCTCCTCCGAGTCCGGCTTCAACGGCACGGCGACGGCCGATTCCGGGGCCGGGCAGTCCTTCCGCATCCGCGTCAACTCCCGTACGCAGGTGGTCGATCCGGCCACCCACGAACCGGTCGCGGTGGGCGAGGTGGGCCGGGTCGCACAGTGCGGTCATGTGCCGCTCGGCTACTACAACGACCCGAGGAAGACCGCCGAGACCTTCTTCGAGAAGGACGGCGAGCGGTGGGTGCTGCTCGGCGACATGGGGACGGTGGACGAGCAGGGCGTGGTCACGGTCCTCGGACGCGGCTCGCAGTGCATCAACACCGGGGGCGAGAAGGTGTACCCCGAGGAGGTCGAGCAGGCCCTGAAGTCCCATCCCGACGTGTACGACGCGCTGGTGGCCGGGGTGCCGGACATGAAGTGGGGCAATCACGTGGCGGCGGTGGTGCAACTGCGCGAGGGCGCGCCACGGCCTTCGCTGGAGGATGTGCAGTCCTACTGCCGTACCCATCTCGCCGGTTACAAGATCCCGCGGCAGCTGGTGATCACCGAGGCGATACGGCGGTCGCCCAGTGGCAAGGCCGACTACCGGTGGGCCCGGGAGGTGGCGGTCGCGGCGGACCGCTAACCGCTAGCCGGAAAGCCGGGGCCCGCAGTGGGCCGTGCGGGGCGGCGGGCGTACTCTTTGCGCGCGGTTGACCCGGGTGTTTGAACGGAGCGTGACGCAGGGCCGTACGCGAGGTTGGCGGCTCTGCCCTGCGGGCCCGGTCCGCCGTGCCATCAGCGCTTTCGCACGGAAGGACCCACGGGTGTCGCACCTCACGCCCCCTCGTCAACTGCCGGAGACGGACGCGGACGCACCGGACAGGACCAGAGCCGGGGAGGCCTCGACCGCTCCGGAAGCCGACGAGCCGGCCGTGGACACCGCAGCGCAGGAGACGGGCGGCGTGGAGGACGGGAAGGAGCCGACCGAGGCCGTCGTCCCGGACACGGCTTCCAGCAGCGAAGGTTCCGCCGACGAGGAAGCGGACACCTCCACGACCGCCGACGGGCCCGGCCCGACGGGCGCCGCCGGCTGGTTCGGCTGGCGCCGTCGCTACCCCCGTACGGCGGTTGCCGTCCACATGGGCACGACCGTCCTGGCCGCCGCGCTGGTGTTCGTCGTGCTCCTCGTGCCCAACCGCCTCGACTGGATCACGGTCCAGTCCTTCCTCCGGCTCCCCGTCGAGGCGGTCTTCCTCGCGGCCGTCCTGCTCGTACTCCCGTCGAAGGGACGACGGATCACAGCCGTCGCCCTGGGGGCGTTCGTCGGCCTGTCCGCCGTTCTGAAGTGCCTCGACATGGGCTTCCGCCAGACCCTGGCCCGGCCGTTCGACCTGGTCTTCGACTGGGTGCTGCTCAGCGACGGGGCGGACTGGGTGAAGGACTCCTTCGGGCGCTCCGGCGAGGTGCTCGCGGTGGTCGGGGTGATCGTCCTGGTCGTCGCCGTGCTCACCTTGAGCGCGCTCGCGATGGTGCGGCTGGCCGACGTGCTGTCCCGGCACCGCCCCGTCGCCGTCCGCTCCACGCTGGTCCTCGGCGTCGTGTGGATCATCTGCTTCACCCTGGGGGTGCAGTTCGGCGGGGTCACCGTCGCCACCAAGGGCTACGCCCAGTACCTCGCCAACCGTGTGCAGTACGTCCGCGACGGCCTCGGCGACGCCGACGTCTTCAAGAAGCAGATGGCGGTCGACGCCTACGCCAGGACGCCGTCCGACCGGCTGCTGACCGGGCTGCGCGGCAAGGACGTGATGTTCACCTTCATCGAGAGCTACGGCCGGGTGGCGATCGACGATCCGACGATGGGACCGGAGGTCGACGCGACGCTCAAGGCGGGTGACGCGAGGCTCAAGGCGGCCGGTTTCGCGGCGCGCAGCGGCTGGCTCAGGTCACCGGTGACGGGCGCCGGCAGCTGGCTCGCCCACTCGACGTTCCTGTCCGGACTGTGGATCAAGAACCAGCAGCGGTACCGCACCCTGACCACCAGCGACCGCGCCACCCTCACCAGCTACTTCCAGAAGACCGGCGCCTGGCGCACGGTCGGCATCGTCCCGGGCGTCCGCAAGGCCTGGCCCGAGGGCAAGTACTTCGGCCTCGACCACATCTACGACTCCACGCACCTCGGCTACCAGGGCCCGTACTTCAGCTGGACGCCGGTGCCGGACCAGTTCAGCCTGGAGGCCTTCCAGAAGCTGGAGCACGGCAAGAAGAACCGTGACCCGATCATGGCGGAGATCATCCTGGCCTCCAGCCACAACCCCTGGTCGCCCATCGCCCACATGATCGACTGGAAGGACCTCGGGAACGGCAAGGTCTTCTACAAGATCAAGCAGGAGGGCACGAACCCCACGGAGGTCTGGAAGAGCGCCAAGCGCGTCCGCACCGAGTACCGCAAGGCCATCCAGTACTCCCTGGACAGCCTGACCCAGTGGATGCAGCGCTACGGCGACGACAAGACCGTCCTCGTCTTCCTCGGCGACCACCAGCCCGTCCCCACGGTCACCGGGGGCACCAGCAACCGGGACGTGCCGGTCACCATCGTCGCCCGCGACCCGAAGGTCCTCGACCGCGTCTCGAACTGGGGCTGGACGGACGGGATCAAGCCCGCGGACAACGCCCCGGAGTGGACCATGAACAAGTTCCGGGACCGCTTCATGACGGCATACGGGCCGCAGGGCGGGTGAGCCGGCCGGCCGACGACGGTTCGGTTCGGTAGGGGGTCCTTCGGATGGGCCAGCACGGCGCGCCGGGGGCGGGGTGCCGTCCCTAGGGTCGCAGTGACGGTGAGCGGATCACCGGCCCTGAAGGGGACCCCCCATGCACATAGCGACGCGCGTGCTGAGCACAGCAGCACTGGCTTTCCTCGCGACCACCGGCCCGACGGCCGTCGTGGCGCATGCCCAGACCGACGTGGACTGCCGCGACTTCGCGTTCCAGGAAGACGCGCAGGCGGTACTCAACCGCGATCCGAGCGACCCGTTCCGCCTGGACGCGGACCACGACGGCATCGCCTGCGAGGACCTGCCGCACAGTCCCTCGCCCGCGGCCACGGTCACCCCCGCCACGCTCACCCCGGCACCGGCGACCTCCACGCCGGTTCCGCAGCGAGGGGTGAACGCAGGCGTCGGTGGCGGCACGGGGCCGGCCGGCTTCGAGGTGGCGGGCGGTGTCGGACTCACCCTCCTCGCGCTGAGCCTGATCGGCGGTCATGTCGTGCTGCGGCGGCGTCGAGGCGCTGCGGCGGCCGGACCGCGCAGGCCGTGACCCCGCCCGCCGGGCTGCTCACCTGCCGGTGAAACAGACGCGCCGGCCGTCGGCCGGGATCAGGCACACGCGGGCGTCGCCCGGATCGTGCGGCGGTGTCAGGGCCGTCATCGGGGTCGCCAGGTAGGCGTTGCGCTCCTTCTCGGTGTCGACATGGATCTCCTTGGGGGGTGCGCCCGGCAGGGTGAGTTCGACCCGGTCGCCGAGGTGGAGGCGGGCGGCGCGGGCCCAGACGGCGTGGCAGGCCGTGCCGTTGCGCAACTGCACACTGCGCCCGTCGGCGGCGGTGCGTGCCGCGAGGGTCCTGACCATCCGCGGGCCGCCGCAACCCATGTCCAGCGGGTTCTTCCCTTCGCAGGTACGGCCCGAGCAGCCGGGGCCGGGCGTGAACGTCGCCGGGGCGGTGCCGGGGGGCGCCGATGACGACCCGTACGGCCCGGACAGCAGTACGGCGACCGTTGCCACCGTGGCCGCCGCCAGCCCCGCCAGCGCGCCCCACGCGTACGGGGAGCCGCGGAGGTTCCGGCGCTCGGGAGGCGGCTCGGGCGTCGCCCGTGCCCGCCCGCTCCAGCGGGCGTCGGCCAGCTCCCACAGGGCCAGCAGCCGTTCGGGGCGTACGCCCGCCACCTCGCACAGGGCCTCCACCGCGCGCCGGGGCACCGGCTGCGTGCCCGCCAGATAGCGCGCCCAGGAGGACTTGCTGTAGGGCGTGCGCCGGGCCAGCTGGGCCAGGCTCAGTCCCGCCGCGACGCGCACCTCGCGCATGCTCCCGGTCAGTTGTGCCGTCTCCGGGCTCATGTGCGCAGCTTCTTCCAGGTGTCGGGGCCGACGATGCCGTCCGGCGCGAGTCCGTGCCGTTCCTGGAAGGCACGCGCGGCCCGCCCGGTCTTCTCGCCGTACACACCGTCGACCCGTCCCCCGTCGAAGCCGTGCCGTCGCAGCAGGCACTGCGCCTCCACCACGTCCCAGCCGGTGCTGCCCCGGTCCAGGAGCGCATCACGGCTGGTGGAGTAGCCCGCGGTGAGGACGCCGTGTGCGCGCCGGACCCGGTCGCAGCCGTACGTGTGACCGCTGGGGAAGGCGGAGGCGCCGGACGCGACGTTCTGCTGCGCCCCGCCGCCGTCGTCCCGGTGCCAGGCGGCTCCGCTCAGGAATCCGGCGCCGAACGCCGCCAGGACGGCTGCGACGGCGACGGCCGGCAGCGCATGAGGGATGCGCCGTGACCGGGGCGTACGGCGTGGGGACCGGGGCCCGTCGCCGGCTGCCGCCGCCCGTTGTGCCCGTGCCGTCTCGGCGACCTCGTGCAGCACCAGCAGCCGCTCCGCCGGCGCCCCGCAGACTTCGGCGAGTTCCTCGGCCGCCGCGCGCGGCACCGGCTTCTTCCCGTTGAGATAGCGCTCCCAGGACGAGGAGCTGTACGACGTCCTCGCCGCGAGCGCGGCGAGGCTCAGGCCCGCGCGGTCCTTCAACCGCCGCAGCTGTGCGACGAGTTGCCGCTCCGTGTCGTCCAGCCCGGCGGGCAGTTCCTTCCAGCGCGTCATGTCACTTCCCCGTGCGCGTGCGCGGTCGCCGTCGTGGAGGAGGACGCGGTTCCTCCGGGGCTGTGGTTGCGGGTCCCGTCCACTGTGACCGCATCCCGACCCCGCCCGCCGTCCCACGGTCTTGTCAGGGGACACGGCGTCCCAGCAGGTCAGCGCGTGGGCCGTGCCGCGTGCCACCGGTCCTGCCGCTTCCCCTGGCCGCTGCCGGATCCGGCCGGGCAACGTCGTTGGTGCCATCGAGGGGCTCGGCCCGGGAGCGTCGTTTCGTGCCCTCGCATTCCACCGGAAGCGATACGGCCCCTCAACTCACCGGAAAGGAACCGGCCATGACCATGCGCAGGATCCTCGCACTCGCGACCGTCACCGGAGCGCTCGGCGCCGGCCTGGTGCTGGGCTCGGTCGGCAGCGCCTCCGCGCGGCCCGACGTGCCGAACATCAGCCGCGGTGACACGGGCGTACCCGTGCTGTGCGTCCAGCACGGGTACAACGACTGGGCCAGGCGGACCCATCACCACACGATCGGCGAGGACCGGATCTTCGGCTCCGGCACCTACAGCGCGGTCCGGCTCTTCCAGCAGAAGTCCGGCCTGCGTGTGGACGGCGTCGTCGGCAAGAACACCGGCGACAGCCTGCTGGACAACCTCCAGGGCGACGGCGGCTGGCGCTCCGGCTGCTACGAGCACCTGCCCAGCTCGCACCGCTGATCGAAGCGGACGCGCGTCGGGCCCTGTCCTCTCGGGGGAGGACAGGGCCCCTCGCACTCTTCACTCCACCTCAAATGTCATGGCAGGCGGCGCATCCCGCAACTCGAGCGGGGCGGCATGCGGGCCGGGCCGCTACCCCGCCGAAGGCAGAACGGCTGCGTCCCGGTCCAGAAACCCGGCTACCCGGCGTGCGAACCACTCGGGGTCGTCCACCCACGGAGAGTGCCCCGCACCAGGCTGGACGGTGCATTCTGCGTTCGGAAACACCTCGGCGACGGTGCGCGCCGGCTCGGGGCCGGGGCCGCCGTCGAGCCCGCCGGCGAGGACGAGGACCGGTGCGGCCACTCGGGCGAGTGCGGCGCTGGTCGCCGGCGGGTCGTAGGCGCCCTCGGAGCCGCAGACGTCGAATGCCTCGTCGTTGAACTCGGCGCGGGCGTCGTGCTCCGCCGCCGCGTCGTCCCAGCGGCCGTAGAAGAAGGGCGCGAACGCCGGGTCGAAGTCGGTCTTCCCCGACAGCCACGCCTCGAACGAGGGGAACAGGTCCCCGAACCACGGCTCGGCGCTCCTCAGCCGTGCCGCGGCCAGCCGGTCCTCGGCGCTGGGCTGCCTTCCCAGCGCCCACGGGGCGCAGGTGACCAGGACGAGCCTCGCCACCCGCTGCGGGTGCCGGGCGGCGTACAGCAGCGCCGGACTGCCACCGGCCGAATGGGCGAGCAGGTCCATCCGCTCAAGGCCCAGGTGGGCACGGAGCGCCTCCACGTCGTCCACGAGCCGGTCGCACCGGTAGGTGGCCGGATCCGCCGGTACCGCGGAGTCACCGGTGCCGCGCAGGTCGAGCAGGACCAGCCGGCGGTGCGCCGCGAGACCGCCCGGCATGCGCCGATCTTGCTGTCCCATGGCCCGGTGTCGCAACGCGGTTGTGGGGGCGCCGCAGAAAATGCGGGCCGCCCTCTTGCCTGCCCCGACGTGGCCTGAATTACTGATCCCGAACAGCTCGACCGAATGATCGGTCGCCCGTATTGATGTGGTTGGCGAAGGAGACGTCCCGATGGCGGATGCGACGGAGCTGCTGGACGTGGGGGAACGGCTCGACGCCGGGGCGCTGCGGACGCTGCAGCTGGAGCGGCTGCGGGCCTCGCTGCGGCACGCGTACGAGCACGTCTCCTTCTACCGGGAGTCCTTCGACAAGGCCGGCATCCACCCGGACGACTGCCGCTCCCTGGCCGACCTGGCCCGCTTCCCGTTCACCACGAAGGCGGACCTGCGCGAGAACTACCCGTACGGCATGTTCGCCGTCCCGCAGGACCGCATCCGCCGGATCCACGCCTCCAGCGGCACCACGGGACGCCCCACGGTCGTCGGCTACACGGACGCCGACCTCTCCCTGTGGGCCGACATGGTGGCCCGCTCGATCCGTGCGGCGGGTGGCCGGCCCGGCGACAAGGTGCATGTGGCGTACGGCTACGGGCTGTTCACCGGCGGCCTCGGCGCCCATTACGGGGCGGAACGGCTCGGCTGCACGGTCATCCCCGCCTCCGGTGGTATGACGGCCCGCCAGGTCCAGCTGATCCAGGACCTGGAGCCGCAGATCATCATGGTGACGCCGTCGTACATGCTCACGCTCCTCGACGAGTTCGAGCGCCAGGGCGTCGATCCGCGCGGCACCTCCCTGCGCGTGGGGATCTTCGGGGCCGAGCCGTGGACCGAGGAGATGCGGCGGGAGATCGAGGAGCGGTTCGCGATCGACGCGGTGGACATATACGGGCTGTCCGAGGTGATCGGCCCGGGGGTGGCGCAGGAGTGCGTGGAGACCAAGGACGGGCTGCACATCTGGGAGGACCACTTCTACCCGGAGGTCGTCGACCCGATCACCGGTGAGGTGCTCCCGGACGGCGAGGAGGGCGAGCTCGTGTTCACCTCGCTGACCAAGGAGGCGATGCCGGTCGTGCGGTACCGCACGCGTGACCTGACGCGGCTGCTGCCGGGCACGGCGCGGGTGTTCCGGCGGATGGAGAAGGTCACCGGGCGCAGTGACGACATGGTGATCCTCCGGGGTGTCAATCTCTTCCCGACGCAGATCGAGGAGATCGTGCTGCGCACCCCCGGTGTCGCGCCGCACTTCCAGCTGCGCCTGACGCGGGAGGGTCGCCTGGACGCCCTCACCGTGCGGGCGGAGGCCCGGCCCGACGCCGGACCCGAGGTGCGGGAGGCCGCAGCGCGGTCGATCACGGCGGCCGTGAAGGACGGAATCGGCGTCTCGGTGGCGGTGGAGATCGTCGAGCCGGAGTCGCTGGAACGGTCGGTGGGGAAGATCCGGCGGATCGTGGACCTGCGGTGACGCTCCGCCGGTGGTGCCGATACATCCGCCGCGGGCCACGATGCGGTGGCGGTGGTCTGCGGCACCATCGTGGCTGGTCGAGCCCGCGCGGCGGAGCCGCAAGGCGATGCAGCCGCGCGCCCCTTCGGGGCGCGGGGTCCTACTGGCCGGCGAACCGGTCCCGCAGTTCCCTCTTGAGGATCTTCCCGCTCGCGTTGCGCGGCAGCTCGTCCACGAACACCACCCGCTTCGGCGCCTTGAAGTGGGGCAGCTTCTCGCGGGCGTGGGCGATCAGTTGGTCCTCGGTCACCTCGCCGCGCGGGACGACGACCGCGGTGACCGCCTCGATCCAGTGTTCGTCGGGGAGGCCGATCACGGCGGCCTCGGCGACGGACTCGTGGGTGTAGAGGGCGTCCTCGACCTGGCGCGAGGCGACCAGTACGCCACCGGAGTTGATGACGTCCTTCACGCGGTCGACGATCGTGTAGTAGCCGTGGGCGTCCCGTACCGCCAGGTCGCCGGAGTGGAACCAGCCGTCGCGGAAGGCGTCGGCGGTCTCCTCGGGCTTTTCCCAGTAGCCCTCGCACAACTGCGGGGAGCGGTAGACGATTTCGCCCGGTGTTCCGTCGGGGACGTCCTTGCCGTCCTCGTCGACCACGCGGGCGTCGACGAAGAGCACGGGGCGGCCGCAGGAGTCCATGCGGCCCTTGTGCTCGTCGGGTGCCAGGACGGTGGCGAGGGGGCCGATCTCGCTCTGGCCGAAGCAGTTGTAGAAGGCGAGCTTCGGGAGTCGTTCGCGCAGCCGTTCCAGGACGGGCACCGGCATGATCGAGGCGCCGTAGTACGCCTTGCGGAGTCCGCCGAGGTCGCGCGTGGTGAAGTCGGGGCGGTTGGACAGGCCGATCCATACCGTGGGCGGGGCGAACAGGCTGTCCGCGCGCCCGGTTTCGATGAGGTCGAAGAGCCGGTCGCCGTCGGGCGCGTCGAGGATGATGTTCGTGGCGCCCACCGCGAGGTAGGGCAGCAGGAACACGTGCATCTGCGCGGAGTGGTAGAGCGGGAGGGAGTGCACGGGGCGGTCGCCGGCGCTGAGGTCGAGGGCGGTGATCGCGCTCAGGTACTCGTGCACCAGGGCGCGGTGTGTCATCATCGCGCCCTTGGGCAGGGCCGTCGTGCCCGAGGTGTACAGCAGCTGCACCAGGTCCTCGGTACGCGGCTCGGGCCCGTCGTGGGCGGGGGCCGCAGCGAGCCGGGCCAGCAGTGAATCGTCGGCATCCCGCAGGGGCAACGTCCTTGCGTCGTCTGCGAGTCGACCGGCCAGGTCGGGGTCGGTGAGGACCAGCGCGCTGCCGGACTGTTCGACGATGTAGGCGAGGTCGTCGCCGGTCAGGTTCTGGTTGACGGGCACATGGACGAGGCCCGCACGGGCGCAGGCGAGGAAGCCGATCAGATAGGCGTCCGAGTTGTGGCCGTAGGCGCCGACCCGGTCGCCGGGAGCGAGTCCCTGCTCGAGCAGGACGCTCGCCGCGCGGGAGACGGCCTCGTCCAGTTCCTCGTACGTCCACCTGCGGTCGCCGTACTCCACCGCGATGCGCGCGGGGGTGCGTCGGGCGCTGCGCCGCAGCGCCCCGTCAACCGTGCTGCCGTGTCCCTGCGTCATGACTGATGATCCTCGGTGCGTGGCCGGGGCAGGTCAAGCACCCGTGAGGCGCACGCACCCGCCCGCCGGCACGCCCCTCCACTCCTCCCGGGTAACTCGCCGACGGGGTCCGCCGGAGCTTCCCGAGAGGTAACGGCCGCCGCCGTGGCTCACTGCGTGTAGAAGGTGGCGTCGCCCCGGTCGGTCGCCGTGCTGGGGGCCTGGACGTAGAGCAGGTAGTTGTAGTGGCGGATGTAGCGGCCCGGGAGGTTGTACGCCTCGTACGAGACCCCGGCGGAGTCCGCGAGGCCGGCCTGGGCGGTGAAGGAGGCGTCGGACGCGAACTGCGCCGTCCCGTCGTTCTTCTCCACCCACACCTCGTAGTTCTTGTGGCGCAGGAAGTAGCCCGGGAAGTTGGCCGACTCCAGGGAGACAGTGTCCGTGCCGGCCAGACCCGTGACGACCCGGAACTGCGAGTCGGCCAGTGGCGAGACGTTCGCCTCGATCTTGGCGCGGTAGTCCCAGTGCCGGACGAACCGGTCGGGGAAGTTGTACGACGAGAGCCGGATCGGGGTGAGACCGTCGGCGACCGGGATGCCGAAGTCGGGCGTGCCGTCGGCCTTCCAGTAGATCTTCTGGACGCGGGTGCGGCGGTTGGGGTCGTTGAGCGGGGAACCGCTGATGTCCTTGTAGCCGCGGTCGTGGTAGACGAGGATGTCCGACTGGCCGTCCTCGGAGACCGTGAACTGGTTGTGCCCGGGGCCGTACTGGCTGGTGGCGGCGTTGGTGGCGAAGACCGGGCCGGCGCTCTTGGCCCACGACGAGGCGCTGAGCAGGTCGGCCGAGGCGGACGCGGTCAGCATGCCCATGCAGTAGTTGGCGTCGGTGGCACTGGCCGAGAGGGTCAGGAAGACCTTGCCGCCCCGCTGGATCACGGCCGGGCCCTCGTTGACCGTCTCGCCTCCGGCGGTCTCCCACGCGGCGGTCGGCCTGCTGATCATGACCGGGGTGCCGGTGATGGTCCAGGGGCTGGACAGCTGCGCGATGTAGATGTTGGTGCCGCGGCCGACGTCCGGGTCGTTCTGCGCCCAGGCGAGGTAGCGGGTGCCGTTCACGGCGAAGGTCGTCGCGTCCAGCGAGAAGGTGTCCAGCGGCAGCGCGATACGCCCCTTCTCCGTCCAGCTCCCCGTGATCGGGTTCGCGGCGGTGCACTCCAGGACGTAGGGCCGGATGTGCCAGATGTCGTCGGCATCACCGGCGGCGAAGTAGATGTACCAGTTGCCGTCGATGAAGTGGATCTCCGGGGCCCAGATGTGTGCGCCCATCGCACCGCTGGCGTGCTTGGTCCAGATGGTCGTCTCGGTGGCCGAGGACAGCCCCTGGATCGTGGTGGCTCGGCGGAGCACGATGCGGTCGTACTCCGGCACGGTGGCGGTGAAGTAGTAGAAGCCGTCGGTGTGCTTGAAGATGTGCGGGTCGGCCCGCTGCTCGGCGATGGTGTTCGTGTACGTCACGCCTGGTGACGCGGGCACGGCGGCGTGGGCGGTACCGGCCGAGACACCGGTGATGGTGGCGGCGGCCGAACCGGCGATCAAGCCGAGGACCGATCGACGGGTGAGCGCAGGTCTCACGGATTGCTCCCTCTGGTGCGGGCGGCGCAGAGAAACCGTCCGCTCAACTTCCGGTATTTCGAACGCCGTTCGTGAATTCGGCCAGAACATAAGTCCTGCGCTCGTCCCCGTCAATGCTTTGATCAAGGAAGCGTCCGACGAGTTGGTCGACGCCCGCCACGGCGGGGGTGGGAGGTCCGGCACGCAACCAGCGGCACACGTGGCCAAACGGTGGCAGCCAGCGCTCCCGCGCGCCGGTGGCCCTCTCCCATGGCGCGGCGGTGGTGTCGACGACGGTCAGATTCGCCGGCTCGACTGATGCGATTGATACGACTGGTTCAGCCGACACGACGGAAATCTGCTCTCGCACGGGACGGCATTTCCGTTCCACCGGCGTGAGGTTCTGGCAACTCCCCTTTATTCCGGATGACTTCGTTCGGAAATCCCCCAGGGCTGGAGTTGGTCTCCACGGACAGCGGCGAGGTGTCGAGACCTCGGCGCCCGGCATGGAGGATGTCATGCCCGAGATGTATTTTCAGGTGCGCTGGCCCGATGGGGTGACGCAGCGCTGCTATTCCCCCTCCACGGTGGTCGAGGACTATTTCGTTCCCGGCGGTCAATATGCGCTCGCGGATTTTGTCGAGCGCAGCCGCACGGCACTCGATATCGCCGGGGAACGCGTGAAGGAGAAGTTCGGTTTCTTCTGTACCGGTGCCTCCGAGCAGCTCGCGCAGATCGAGCGGACCGCCGCCGCGTACGCCGCCGTCAGCGATGCCAAGGTCACGGTCGAATCCCTGACCGGGGCCGACGGGAGCACGCGGTGAGCCCGGTGGCCCCGCTCGTCGGCTCGCACTATCCGGTGGTCGTCGTCGGCGGCGGTCAGGCAGGCCTCTCGATGAGCTACTGCCTCAACCGGCGTGGTGTCGAGCACGTCGTCGTCGAGGCGAACCGGGTCGGGCACGAGTGGCGTGAGCGGCGCTGGGACTCCTTCTGCCTGGTGACCCCCAACTGGCAGTGCAAGCTGCCTGGTTATCCGTACCAGGGCGACGATCCGGACGGGTTCATGGTCCGTGACGAGATCGTCCGGTACCTGGAGGACTATGTGGCGTTCTTCCGGCCACCCCTGGTGGAGGGTGTGACGGTCACCCGGCTGCGGCGCTCGCCGGGCGGAGTGTTCGAACTGTCCACTACCGCCGGCGACTTCACCGCCGAGCAGGTCGTGGTCGCGACCGGCCCCTACCACACGCCGTCCGTCCCGCCGATGGCCCAGCGCCTGCCTGACGGCATCACCCAGGTCCACTCCTCCCGCTATCGCAGCCCCGACCAGCTCCCCGAGGGCGCTGTCCTCGTGGTCGGCACCGGCCAGTCCGGCTGCCAGATCGCCGAGGACCTCCACCTCGCCGGTCGCCAGGTGCATCTGGCTGTCGGCAGCGCCCCTCGTGTGGCCCGCTTCTACCGCGGCCGCGACTGCGTGGCCTGGCTCGACGACATGGGCCACTACGACAAGTCCATCGACGAGTTCGGCGACGCCGGCGCCGTGCGGATGCGGGTCAACCACTACGTCACCGGACGCGACGGCGGCCGCGACATCGACCTGCGCGCCTTCGCCCGCGACGGCATGCGGCTGTACGGGCGGCTCACCGCAGTCACCGGTACCGACCTGGAGTTCGCCGACGACCTGAAGGTGAACCTGGACCACGCCGACGCCGTCGCCGAGGGCATCAAGGACGCCATCGACGTCCACATCACCGCGCACGGCATCGACGCCCCGACCGAGCCCCGGTACGTCCCGGTGTGGGAGCCGAACGAGCAGCCGCGCGCACTGGACCTGGAGGCCGCCGGTATCACCTCGGTGATCTGGTCGACCGGCTTCCGGCGCGACCACCGGTGGATCGAGGCACCCGTCTTCGACGGTCGCGGCTACCCCATGCACTGGCGCGGCGCCACCAGCACGCCCGGCCTGCACTTCCTCGGTCTGCCCTGGCAGTACTCGTGGGGTTCGGGCCGCTTCGAGGCGGTGGGCCGGGACGCCGAGTTCCTCGCGGACCACATCGACGCCTCGCGCCGCCTGGCCGACGTGTGCGGCACGCTCACCGGAGCCCCCAGCGAACTCGCCTCCGCCCTGCCGATCGGCTGAGGAACCACACCACGCGGTTGAGGAACCACACCCTGCGGCTGAGGAATCCCACCATGGTCCACGACGCACACCGCCACATCGGCGTCCTGCCCGCCTATCCCTTCTACGGCGGCCCACCCGTCAACCCGGACACCACCGCCCGCGCCACCGTCAAGCAGCTCATCGCCGACCTGGACGCGGAGGGCACCGAACGGGCCCTGGTCATCCCCAACTACGGCGTCCCGGACCCCGCGATCGCCTTCTCCTTCAACGAGCTGGCGCTGGAGGCCGCGCAGAGCGACGACCGGATCCGCGCCGGGCTGTGGGTGTCCCCACGCCCGGAGGACACCCAACGCACAGACCAGGCCCTCCAGTTGGCGGGCGAGCCCGGGGTCAAGGCCCTCAAGCTGAGCTTCCTGCTGGGCGGCCGCCCCACGGACCCGGCCTGCCGCCCCCAGCTGGACCGCATCTTCGCCGAGGCCGCCCGGCACGGCCTCGTCGTCCATGTGCACACCTCTCCCGGCGCCGCCTCCGACATCGACGAGGTCGGCCATCTCGTCGACTGGTACGCCGACCAAGTGCCCGTCCATCTCGTGCACTTCGGCGGCGGGATGAGCGGCCACATCAAGCTCGTCGGCTCCCGGTTCTTCGACTGGATCAGCGCCGGCAAGCGCGTCTACACCGATCTCTCCTGGGCCATCGGCTTCACTCCCCGCTGGCTGGCCCAGGAGATCGAGCGCCGCGGCATCGGCCACGACCGGGTGCTCTTCGCCAGCGACCAGCCGTGGGGCGACTTCACCGGCGAGTACGCCCGCCTCGCCGAAGCCACCGGCGGCGGCGAACTCGGCGACCTGGTCTTCCGGGACACGTTCGCCGCGCTCTACGACTGACCGACCCCACTGTCTGACCGCCCCACTTCCTTCCCGTCCGCACAAGGAGACAGCCATGTCCGAAACCGTCGTCACCGCCGAACTCTCCGACGTCGAGCAGAAGTCCCTCGACGAGATCCCGCACCCCTCCCTCCCCGAGGGCACCAGCATCTACGGCTCCACCAAGGTCTTCCCCGACTACCAGGCCGAGAACGGCGAGACCTACTTCACCCTCGTCCACGGCATCGCCCACGAGTCGTCGGTGTCCTTCGTCGCCGTCCTCCAGGCCACCCGCGCCCTGCGCAAGGGCTTCGAGACCGCGATCTACTTCTACGGCCCCGGCTCCCTCAACTGCCTCGCCACCCGCGGCTTCCCGACCACCGGCAACTCCGCCTTCCCCGGCGAGCACAACATCAACAACCAGCTCAAGACGTTCATCGCCGAGGGCGGCAAGGTCTACTGCTGCCGCTTCGGCCTCTCCCTACACGGCGCCCGCGAGGAGGACCTCATCGAGGGCGTCATCCCCACCCACCCCCTCGACGTCCAGGACGCGCTGATCCACTACGCGCGCAAGGGCGCCATCATCAACTCCACCTACCAGCTGTAGGGAGCACGACGTGAGCGTTGGCACCGGTGACAGCGGTACGGCGGTGGACGTGCGGATCATGACCCGCGCCGAACTCGCCCTGCGCGGCGTCGCGTCGGACGCGCCCCTGCGGCGTCCGGACGGCGCGGGCCCCAGCGACGACGGACACGTCCTCGTCGACGGTGCCAACGCCGCGCTCCCACGCAACCCCGACAGTCCCTACTCCGTACGCGACGGCAAGGTGTGGCTCGGCGACGAGGACACCGGTCTCACCTACACCGCCGTACACCGCCCGAAGTTCTACGACCTGACCACGGCCGACGGTGTCCGCTACGAGCAGATCGCCCGTCTGCACGGCTCGGACGTCCTGGCCACCACCGTCGTACAGACCTGCATCCGCTACGCCGAGTCCGACCGCTGCCGCTTCTGCACCATCGAGGAGTCCCTGCGCTCCGGCGCCACCGTGGCCGCCAAGACCCCGGCACAGCTCGCCGAGGTCGCCGAGGCCGCCGCACGCCTCGACGGCGTACGGCAGATGGTGATGACCACCGGCACCACCACCGGATCCGACCGCGGCGCCCGCACCCTCGTACGGTCGGTCCGGGCCGTACTGGCAGCCGTGCCCGGCCTGCCGATCCAGGTCCAGTGCGAACCACCCGGCGACCTCGCCTGGATCCGCGCCCTGCACGACGCCGGGGCCACCGCCATCGGCATCCACGTCGAGTCCCTCGACGACGCGGTACGCCGGCGCTGGATGCCCGGCAAGTCGACGGTCCCGCTGGCCGAGTACGAGGCCGCGTGGGACGAGGCGGTGCGCGTCTTCGGACCGAACCGCGTCTCCACCTACCTCCTCGTCGGCCTGGGCGAGGATCCCGACGAACTCGTCGCCGGGGCGGGCAGGCTGATCGACCGGGGGGTGTACCCGTTCGTCGTCCCGTTCCGCCCGATGAGCGGCACCCTCGCCGCCCGAGACGGCGTCGGGGCACCGGACGCGCACCTCCTGACGTACGTCACCGAGGGCGTCGCCGCGAAGCTGCGTGCCGCGGGAATGAGCGGCGCCGACCAGAAGGCCGGCTGTGCGGCCTGCGGCGCGTGCAGCGTGCTCCGGACAGCGGGCGGGTGAGCGCCGTGAACCTCGACGGCTCCGTGACCGTGCCGACCGTGGACGCTCCACAGGACATCCTGGCCCTGCTGGGCGACCGCAACACGCTCGCCCGTCGGCCCGCCTTCCACATCGAGGAGGCGGACGGCACGGCGGACCTGGCCGCCTACCGGGAGCTGCGCCGTGCCGCCTTCGTCCAGGAACAGGGACTCTTCTCCCATCACGACCTGGACGACCACGACACCGACCCCCGCACCGTCGTCCTGGTCGCGAAGGACCCGGAGGGCACCGTGGTCGGCGGGGTGCGCCTGTGCCCGGTCGACGACGGCCCCGACCTCGGCTGGTGGCAGGGCGGGCGCCTGGTCGTCGCCCGCCGGGCCCGCGGTCCGCACGGCATCGGCGCGGCGCTCGTCCGGGCCGCCTGCGCCCGCGCCGAGGCGGAGGGCGTGCTGCGGTTCGACGCGACCGTCCAGGCACGCAACGAGGTGCTGTTCCGGCGGCTCGGCTGGCAGCGGGTGCGGGAGACGACGGTCGCGGGCGCGCCGCACGTCCTGATGCGCTGGCCGATCGGCCGCATCGCCGCCCTCGCGGCGGCCACGAAGTCCCCCCTCGGACCGCTGCTCACCGCGCTGGCACCTCCCCGTGGCTTCGTCGGTGACGACGGCGCGCCCGTCCCCGGCACCGACGTGATCGCGGCGTGCGACGCGATCGTGCCGTCCATGGTCGAACGGGACCCCGAGTGGGCGGGCTGGTGCGCCGTCCTCGTGAACGCCAACGACCTCGCGGCGATGGGCGCAGCCCCGCTCGGGCTGCTGGACGCGGTGGGCGCCCGCGACGCCGCGCACGCCGCCCGCGTACTGGCCGGACTGACCCGGGCGACACAGGCGTACGACATCCCGGTGCTCGGCGGGCACACCCAGCTCGGCGTCCCGGCCGCCCTGTCGGTGACCGCGCTCGGCCGCACCGACCGGCCGGTGCCCGGTGGCGGCGGCCGCCCCGGACACGCCGTACGCCTCACCGCCGACCTCGGCGGAAGCTGGCGCCCGGGCTACCGGGGCCGACAGTGGGACTCGACCAGCCACCGCCGTGGCGACGAACTGCGCACGATGACCGGCGCGGTGGCCGCTGCCCGGCCTGCCGCCGCCAAGGACGTGTCGATGGCGGGCATAGCCGGCACCCTCGGCATGCTGGCCGAGGCGAGCGACTGCCGCGCGGTGCTCGACGTGGCCGCCGTGCCCCGGCCGGAGGCCGCGACCGTGGGCGACTGGTTCACCTGTTTCCCGGGCTTCGCGATGCTCACGGCCGAGGAGCCGGGCGCACCGCCCCTGCCCGCCGGACCCGCCACGGGTGCGGTGTGCGGGGAGCTCACCGACGGAGAAGGCGTCGGGCTGCGCTGGCCCGACGGAGAGATCACCGAAGCGGTCATGTCCACCGTGACCGGGATGGGGGCCGCATGACCACCCTGCGCATGGCCGCCGTCGCCGCCGAGTTCGGCCGCGACCTGGAGGAGGACTTCCAGATCGCCGAACGGCTGATCAAGGAAGCCCGGGAGGAGGGCGTACGCCTTCTGGCGCTGCCCGAGGCGTGCCTCGGCGGGTATCTGCTCAGCCTCGACGATTCCACCGAACTCGACGAGGGCCCGCCCGCGCTCGCCCTCGACGGCCCCGAGATCCGCCGACTGGCTTCCCTGGCAGGGGAGATGACGGTCGTCGCCGGATACTGCGAAGCGGCCGGCGAAGCCCGCTACAACAGCGTCGTCTGCGTCACCGGCGACGGCGTCCTCGGCAACCACCGCAAGGTCCACCAGCCGCTCAGCGAGGACGCCAGCTACTCCTCCGGGGACCGCTTCCACGCCTTCGACACCCCGGTCGGCCGGATCGGCATGATGATCTGCTACGACAAGGCGTTCCCGGAGTCCGCCCGCGCGCTCGCACTCGACGGCGCAGAGATCGGGATCTGTGTCTCCGCCTGGCCGGGATCCCGTACGAACGCGGCCGCCAGCCTCGAAGAGGACCGCTGGAAACGCCGCTTCGACCTGTTCGACCGGGCCCGCGCGCTGGAGAACCAGATCGTGTGGCTGTCGGCCAACCAGGCGGGCACGTTCGGGTCGCTACGCTTCGTCGGCAGCGCCAAGGTCGTCGACCCCGGTGGCGAGATCCTCGCCGACACGGGCGTCGCGGCCGGCGTCGCCGTCGCCGAACTGAACGTCGCACAGGCACTGGAGACCGCCCGGCGGTCGATGGGACACCTGCGCGACCGGCGGCCCGAGACCTACGACATACCCACAGGAGCAGTCAGCGCATGAGCACGATCCGGATCGCGGCCGCGGCCGCCCACTTCGGCCGCGACCTGGAGTTCGACCTCGCCCGGATCGGGAAACTCATCGACGACGCACGGCGCGAGGGGGCCGGTCTGCTGGTCCTGCCCGACGCCGCGCTCGGCGGCTACCTCGCCGACCTGCGCCACCCCGACCCCGACGCCCTGCCGCCGGCCCTGAAGCCGGACGACCCGCTGATCCTCCAGGTCGCCCGTCTGGCCGCCGAGATGGTGGTCTGCCTCGGCTACTGCGAGGACGGCGGCGACGAGCGCTACAACGCCGCGGTCTGCGTCAGCGGCGACGGTGTCCTCGGCCGCCACCGCAAGGTCCACCTGCCGGCCGGCGAGGTCGCCGCCTACGCGCCCGGCGACCGCTTCGACGCCTTCGACACCCCCGTCGGCCGCATCGGCATGCTCATCGACTACGACAAGACGTTCCCCGAGTCGGCCCGTTCTCTGGCGTTGGACGGCGCCGAGATCCTCGCCTGCCTCTCCGCCTGGCCCACATCCATCACCAACCGCGCCCCGCGCATGGCCCAGGACCGCCAGGCGAAGCTCTTCGACCTGTACGACCAGGCACGCGCCGCCGAGAACCAGGTCGTCCTCGCCTCCTCCAACCAGACCGGCACCATGGGCGGCATGCGGTTTCTCGGCCAGTCCAAGGTGGTCGGCCCGGGCGGTGACATCCTCGCCCGCACCTGGTCCAAGGCCGGCCTGGCGGTCGCCGAGGTCGACGTCGCCGAGGAGATCGACCGCGCCCGCCGCATCCTGCGCCACCTCGACGAACGCCGGCCCGACGCCTACCGGGAGGACCGCACGTGAAGATCGCTCTGCTGAGCTACTCCACCAAGCCGCGCGGCGGCGTCGTCCACACCCTCGCCCTGGCCGAGGCGCTCGCCGCGGCCGGGCAGGACGTCACGGTGTGGACGCTGGGCCGTGGCGGCGACGCAGGCTTCTTCCGGCCGGTCGACCCTGCCGTACAGCTGCGAATCGTGCCGTTCCCCGACGGCCCGCCGGAGGAGACCGTCGGCGAGCGGATCCTGCGCTCCATCGCCGTCCTGGGCACGGCCTTCGACCCCTTCGCGGAGGCGTACGACATCGTCCACGCCCAGGACTGCATCAGCGCCAACGCGGTCGGCGGCCGCTGCATCCGCACGGTCCACCACATCGACCACTTCACCACCCCCGAACTGGCCGTCTGCCACGAGCGGGCCATCGTCGAGCCGTACGCGCACATCTGCGTGTCAGCGTCCGTCGCCACGGAACTGGCCGACGGCTGGGGCATCAAGGCGGCGGTCATCCCCAACGGTGTGGCCTACGACCGCTTCGCCACCACCGATCCGGCCGCCCGCGCGAACTGGCGGGCCCGTCTGGGCCGTTACGTCCTCACCGTCGGCGGCATCGAACCCCGCAAGGGTTCGCTGGACCTGCTGGAGGCGTACGCCCTGCTGCGCTCCGCGCACCCGGACGTACGGCTGGTGATCGCGGGCGGTGAGACCCTCTTCGACTACCGCGACTACCGAGCCCGCTGGGAAACGCGCACAGCCGAACTCCGCGTCGAACCAGTCGTGTTGGGCCAGGTCGCCGAGGACGAGCTGCCGCCCCTGGTGGCCGCCGCCTCCGCCTTCGCCTTCCCCTCCGTCAAGGAGGGCTTCGGACTCGCCGCGATGGAGGCACTCGCCGCGGGAGTTCCGCTGGTCGTACGCGATCTGCCCGTACTGCGCGAGGTGTTCGACAGCGCCGCCCGTTTCGCGACCACCCACCAGGCCCTGGCCGCCGAGCTCGGCGCCGCACTCACGGACGACACCCCCGCGCGCCGGGCGAGAGGCCGCCGACTCGCCGCCCGCCACACCTGGGCCAGCGCTGCGGAACGCCACCTGGCCTTCTACGGCTCCGGCCGCCACCGTGGCGCAGAACCGGTGCACGGCGTCGTCGACACAGCGGATTAGCCGGACTCGGCATTGCCACGGCTGCCGCCCATACCCTTGATCAACTCGTACAGGACGAAGGGACAGGGCCTCCGCGACAGCGACCAGACCCGTTTGCTGTCCGGTGAGAAGTGGGTGACGGCCCGCTTCTGCGAAAAGGACATCCTGTCGTCCGCACTGCGGGTCATCCAGGTCGGCGAGCACCGCTGACCGCGTGGGACAGGGTTCAGCCCCACCGCACGCCGCCGGGCGGCACCGGCCCGCCCGTGAACGCGTCCAGGAGGATCCGCCCGCCCAGCGGCCGGCCCAGTGTCACCGTCTTCCGCGCGCCGAGCAGCTGGGCGGTGCAGGGGCCGTCCTTGGTCCCGACGATGGACGCGGACAGCACGACGCTGTCGTGCGTCTCCAGGACGTGCAGCGCGGGACCGTCGTCGCAGGCTCCGTGCGCGGCGAGCACGGTGACGGTCCGACCGTCGTCGGCCACCCCCACCAGCCGCTGGAGTGGCCACAGTTCGTCGCTGGGAGACTGGGCCGCCGGTGCGATCGGGGGCTTGGGCGGCTTCGACGGACCGATGGCCACCCGCTTCAGCGGGGTGTCGTAGCCGTCGAGCGTGAACAGCCAGGCCGGGACGGTCGCCGGGCCGCGGCCGGTGGCCACGGTCGTCTCGCCCAGCCTGGCGCCGGTGACGGTGAGGCGCGGACCGTCGTCGGAGCCGCGGGCCAGGCTGTCGTAGGCCTTGCCTGCGCCCATCAGCGGCAGAGTGAGCGAGCGGCCGTCGTCCCACTTCACCACGCCGTTGGGCTCCGGGGTGTCGGGGAGGGTGGTGCGCAGCACGAAGTTCTGGGTCGTGTACGCGCGTTTGTCGGCGTCGGTGTGGAAGGCGCCGTCGGGCAGCTGGATCGCATCGCCCATGGGGTAGTAGCCCTTCGCCCACACCTCCGCGGCCTGGGAACCGTGCCAGGCGTCGGCGACCGCACGCGCGCGGGCCGTCGAGCCGCCGTGGCTGACGGCCTTCTCGCTGCCGCAACCGACGGCGGCACCGCCTGCCACGGTGAACAGGGCCAGTGCGGACAGCAGTTTGACGGCGCGTGTGGTGTGCCTGCGCATGGGTCCCCCAGGGCTGACGGTGACGAACGCGGTGCCGTTCCTGTGACGCTCCGGCACCGCGTCGCGTTCGGCCCGTCCGCCGGCAGCGGTTCCCGGGGTCACACGGGGCGGGTGCGCCCCTCCCAGTACGGGTCCCGCAGCCGTCGCTTGTAGAGCTTGCCGTTGGGGTCGCGGGGCATTTCGGTGATGAAGTCGACGCTCTTGGGCCGCTTGTAGCCGGCGAGTCGTTCGGCGCAGTGGTCGAGGATCGAGGCGGCGAGGGCTGGGCCCGGCTCATGGCCCGGGGCCGGTTCGACGACCGCCTTGACCTCCTCGCCCCAGTCGTCGTGCGGGATGCCGAAGACAGCGGCGTCGGCGACGGCGGGATGGGCGAGCAGGGCTGACTCGATCTCGGCCGGGTAGATGTTGACCCCACCCGAAATGATCATGTCGATCTTGCGGTCGCGGAGGAAGAGATAGCCGTCCTCGTCGAGGTAGCCGAGGTCGCCGACGGTGAAGTAGTCGCCGATGCGGTTCTTCTTCGTCTTGGCCTCGTCCTTGTGGTAGGCGAAGCCGCCGGTGTGCATCTTCATGTAGACGGTGCCGAGTTCGCCGGGCGGCAGCCGGTTTCCCTCGTCGTCGAAAACGGCGAGCTCGCTGATGGGCCAGGCCTTGCCGACGGTCCCGGGCTTCTTCAGCCAGTCCTCGGCGGTGGCGAAGGCGCCGCCGCCCTCGCTGGCCGCGTAGTACTCCTCCACGCTGTGGCCCCACCAGTCGATCATCGCCCGCTTCACATGGTCCGGGCAGGGGGCGGCGCCATGGATGGCGTGCCGCATGGACGAGACGTCGTACGAGCGACGCACGTCCTCCGGCAGTGCGAGCAGGCGGTGGAACTGGGTCGGGACCATGTGGGTGTGGGTGCACTTCTCCCGGTCGATCAGCCGGAGCATCTCCTCGGGCGTCCACTTGTCCATCAGGACCAGCCGGTGGCCGATGTGCAGGGACGCGCCCGCGAACTGGAGCACGGCGGTGTGGTAGAGCGGCGAGCAGACGAGGTGGACGTTGTCGTCGTACGGCTTGATGCCGAAGATGCCGAGGAAGCCGCCGAGATAGGCCTCCTCGGGGGTCTTGCCGGGCAGCGGGCGGCGGATGCCGCGCGGGCGGCCGGTGGTGCCCGACGTGTAGTTCATGACCCAGCCGAGCTCACGGTCCGAGGGCACCGACTCCGGCTGTCCGTGGAGGAGTTCGGCGTACGGGCGGAAGCCCTCGACCGCGCCGACCGCATACCGGTGGGTGCCCGGCAGGCCCGCCTCGTCGGCGGCGTGCCGCGCGGGGCCGGCGAACCGTTCGTGGGAGATGAGCACCTTGGCACCGGAGTCGGCGACGATCCAGCCGATCTCCGGACCGACGAAGTGGTGGTTGACCGGGACGAGATAGAAACCGGCCTGGCTGGCGGCCAGATAGGCGGTGAAGAACTCGATGCCGTTGGGCAGGACGACCGCGAAGGCGTCGCCGCGTTCCAGTCCGGCGGCGCGCAGACCGTGCACCAGACGGTTGGCGGCGGCATGCAGGCGTCCGGCACTCCACTGCTCGCCGTCGGGTGCGACGAGGACCGTGCGGTCGGGGTCTGCGGCGGCCTGGGCCCAGAATCCGGCGGGGGGCGTACTCGTCACTTGCCGCTCCTTCCGGCGATGCGGTTGATGCGGTCGACGGCCTGCTCGAAGCCGCGGGTGAGGTCGTCGAAGACGGCCTGGACGGTGCGTTCGCTGTTCATGCGGCCGACGATCTGACCCACGGGGGTGCCGAGCAGGGGTTCGACCTCGTACTTCTGGATGCGGGTGAGGGCCTCGGCGACCAGGAGCCCTTGCAGGGGCATGGGGAGGGTGCCGGGCCCGGCCGGGTCGTCCCAGGCGTCGGTCCACTCGGTACGGAGCTGGCGGGCGGGTTTCCCGGTCAGGGCGCGCGAGCGGACCGTGTCGCCGGAGCCTGCGGCGAGCAGTTTCCGCGTCACCGCGGGCGAGGAGAGGTCGGCCTCCGTGCAGGCCAGCCACAGGGAACCCAGCCACACACCCTGGGCACCGAGGGCGAGCGCGGCAGCCACCTGCTGTCCGCTTCCGATGCCCCCGGCTGCCAGCACGGGCAGTGGATCGACGGCGTCGACGACCTCCGGGGTGAGCACCATGGAGGCGATCTCGCCGGTGTGCCCGCCGGCCTCGTAGCCCTGAGCGACGACGATGTCGATGCCGGCTTCCTGGTGCTTGACGGCGTGCCGGGCACTGCCCGCGAGGGCCGCGACGAGCACGTTGTGCTCGTGGGCGCGGGCGACCACGTCGGCGGGTGGGGATCCGAGGGCGTTGGCGAGCAGCCGGATGGGGTAGTCGAAGGCCACGTCGAGCTGGTTGCGAGCGACCTGCTCCATCCACCCGGTGATACGCCAGCCGGAGGCCTCGCCCTCGGCCAGTTCCGGGACGCCGTACTTGGCGAGGGTGTCCTTGACGAACTGCCGGTGCCCCTCGGGGATCATCGCCTCGACGTCGGCCTCGGTCACGCCCTCCACCTTCTTGGCGGGCATGACGACATCGAGGCCGTACGGCCTGCCGTCGATGTGGGCCTCGACCCAGTCGAGGTCGCGCTTGAGCTCGTCGGGGGCGGTGTAGCGGACCGCGCCGAGCACTCCGAACCCGCCGGCCCGGCTGATGGCCGCGGCGACGGCGGGGAACGGCGTGAAGCCGAAAATGGCGTGCTCGACTCCCAGTTTCTTGCTCAGCTCCGTCTGCATGGGCGCAGGATGCCGCAGTCCTCCGGCCGACGGAAGAGCTTTTCTGATACACCGTCAGATTTATTGACCGGCAGGCCTTGTTGACATGCTTCACCACCGACACGAGGGTTTCTCGGGTGATCGACGACGCAGCGGGAAGAGACGCGAGCGACCGCCGGATGCCGACGCGTCGCCAGATCGGACGAGCCGCCCTGGCCCTGGGCGGCGCCCTGACCATCGTCCCCTTCCCCGCGGGACCGGCCGCGGCAGCCACGACCTCCGGGCACCACCCCACCCTGCGCCACGGCAGCGCGGAACGCGCCGGCCTGCTCCCCGCCCCTCTGCGTCAACTCGTCGTGGACGCCGAGGCGTTCCTCGGCCCCTCCCCCAGGCACCCCTGGTACGCGGGCGCCGTGCTGCTCGCCGGGCGGGGCGGCACCGTGGCGCTGCACCGGCCCATCGGGATGGCGGTGCGCTATGCGGCGTACGACGAGAAGACCGACACCGGAGTCGAGTTCCCGCCCGACCGGCAGATCCCCATGGCCGAGGACACCGTCTTCGACCTGGCCTCGGTGTCCAAGCTGTTCACCTCGCTGCTGGCGGTGCAGCAGCTGGAACGGGGCGCACTGGAGCTGGAGGGCAGGGTCGCCTCCTACCTCCCGGAGTTCGGCGCGGCGGGCAAGCAGGACATCACCATCCGGCAGCTCCTCACCCACACCTCGGGATTCCGCGACTGGATCCCTCTGTACAAGGCGCCGACGCACGAGGCGAGACTTCAACTCGTCCTCGACGAAGCCCCGGTCAATCCGCCCGGCACCACGTACCTCTACTCCGACCTGAATCTGATCTCGCTCCAGCTGGTCCTGGAAAGGATCACGGGCAGCACGCTCGACTCCCTCCTGCACGACGGGATCACCGGGCCGCTCGGCCTCGACCGCACCCGCTACAACCCGCCCGCCTCCTGGAAGCCGAAGATCGCCGCCACGGAGGACCAACGCGGGCCCTGGTCCGGCCTGGAGCGGGGGCTCGTGTGGGGCGAGGTGCACGACGAGAACGCCTACAGCCTCGGCGGGGTCGCGGGACACGCCGGGGTGTTCTCGTGCGCCTGGGACCTGGCCGTGCTCGCCCGGACGCTGCTCAACGGCGGCTGCTACGGCCGGACGCGCATCCTGCGGCCGGAGTCGGTGGAGCTGATGTTCACCGACTTCAACACCGCGTTTCCCGGCCACGAGCACGGCCTCGGGTTCGAGCTCCACCAGCACTGGTACATGGGTGCGATGGCCACCCCGCGCACCGCCGGGCACACCGGTTTCACCGGCACCTCCCTGGTGCTCGACCCGACCACCGACTCCTTCCTCGTCGTGCTCGGCAACTCGGTCCATCCGGTGCGCAGTTGGCGCTCGGGCTCCGCTCCCCGGGTCGCCGCCGGAAACAACCTGGCACGCGCCGTACCCGTACGGCCGGCTCGCGGACGTACGGCATGGTTCGCGGGCATGGCGAACGCCACGACCGCCACGCTCACCCTGCCCCCGCTCGACACGACGGACGGCACGGCACGACTGGCCTCCGCCCTGTGGTGGGACACCGAACCCGCGTCGGACGTCCTCGTCCTGGAGGCCACGACGGACGGCGGCGCGACCTGGCAGCCACTCCCCTTCACGACCGGGCGCCACGACGAGGAGCCGCAGGAGCACCCGTCGGGCTCGGCCACCGGCTGGTCGGGCCGCGTCTGGCACCGGATGGCAGCCGATCTCCCGGCGCACCCGCGGCTGACCCTGCGCTGGCGGTACACCACCGACAAGCTCTACGTCGGCCGCGGTGCCTACGTCGACGGAATCCGCGTCGAGACGCCGGACGCCGTCCTGTTCGAAGAGGCGCGTCCGGCGGACTCGGCGCGGATCGTCGGAGTGGGATGGGTTCAGTCGGCCGACTGACGGCGCCCCTCGCACCACACGCATCGCCACAGCGTGCTCACGGGGATTCCCCCGCCACCCCGCTACCGTGAGTGCTGATCAGCGCACGGAACGTGGGAGGCGCCGGATGGCCAGAAAGGTGACGACCGCCCTCGCGGTGGGCGTGGCGGTGATGTGCGTGGCCGGTGGGGCGGCCGCGCCCTCGGACTCCGACCTGGAGGTGGTCCGGCTCGACCCGGCGGCCGCGCCGCCCGGCGGCCGTACCGTGATGCATGCCTTCGTCGCCAACAGAGGGCCGGAGCAGACCGCGTCACCGTTCACCGTGGTGGTGAGGCTGCCGTCGGGCTTCACCGCCGAGGGGCCGTACTTCCCCGAGGGCTGCCGCGCCGAGGCCGGCGGCCGCCTGGTGCGTTGCTCCTTCGGGCCGGGTCTGGCACGGCTGCGCACGGCCACCGCGCTGGTTCCGGTGCGGGTGGACGCGGAGGTGCCCCCCGGCACCAAGGCCGAGGGGCACCTCCAGGTGGTGAGCGTCGACGACCGCGATCCGCGCAACGACCGTACGCGGTTCACGCTGTCCGTCGACTGCTGATCAGCGGTAGACCCTCACATAGTCCGCCTGCATGGTCAGCGGCGTCGAGCCGGAGGGCGCGGGGTGGTACGCGCCGGCGCTCACCGACAGGTTGAGGATCAGATACGCGGAGAAGTCGCTGCCCACGCCGTGGCCGTCGGAGTAGACCTTCTTGCCGTTGACGTACCAGTCCACGGAGCTCGCGCCGTAGTGGGTGCCGATGGTGACCCACTGGCCGGGCGCGACCGCCGCGGAGTCGGTGTAGTAGTTGGAGCCGGAGGTGACGTGGTTGGTCAGCTCCAGCAGGTTCGGGTTGTCCGGGTGGTACTCGAAGGAGTCGATCTCGCCGTTGCCGTCCTTCCAGGTCCACAGGGCCGGCCAGGCGCCGGAGCCGGAGGGCATCTTGACCCGGGTCTCGGCGTAGTCACCGGTCTTCACCTGGAAGCCGCCGCTGGAGCCCTCGGTGGTGAGCAGGCCCGTGTTCCAGGCCTGCTTGCCGTTCTCCAGGGTGTGCGAGGAGGGCTGGGCAGTGAAGGTCGCGACGCCGCCGGAGGTGGTGACCTTGCTCTGGTCCAGCCAGTCCAGCTTGTTGTCGTCCGGGTTGTGGTCGCCGTAGGCGTAGGACGAGCTGCTGTCGCCGACCCACTTCGAGCCCCAGGCGATGCCGCCCGAGAAGTCGTCGGACCAGACCACGGACTGGCCGGAGACCGGCGAGCCGCCACTGCCGGACGATGTCGCGGTCGAGGCCTTGTTGACGGTCAGCTTGTGCGAGGGCAGGTTGTGCCAGGCCCCGCCGGACTCCTGCCAGAAGCCGAAGATCGTGTAGGTGCCGGCAGACAGCGTGCGCGAGCCACTGGTGAACTTCACACCGCTCGGGCATATTCGGACATTTGAGGCGTTCCCCGGGAAGTCCAGGTTCTTTCCGGCCGCGTCCCGGACGCCGACACCGAGGGTCTTGGCCGTGAAGCAGCTGGAGGAGTGCACGGTCAGCTTGGCCGACGCGGCGACACCCGCGGTCATGGTGGTCGGCGTCACGCTGTCCTGAGTGACGGAGGGGGCCGCGAAGGCCTGGGGGGCCAACGGCAGGAGCAACAGCGCGGCTGCTGCTCCGGCGGTGCCCAGGCGGGCAGGAGACAGGGAGTGGCGCATGGTGGGGGCTTCCTCGACGGCGCCTGCGAGATGAGCTGTCCTGGGCGGACCGCTGACGTGTTTCGCAGGACTCGGCGTTCCGGCGGCGAAGGCCGCCCGGGACGGACCCCCGGAGACTAGGCAGATCCGTTGTCCACGGACAACGAGATCTCACTCACACGCTCGTGATCAACAGCCCCTCGGGGCCGACACTCCCGCTGCCCGTCGCGACGCGCTAGCCGTGCAGTTCCCGATAGGCGGCGACGGCCCCGGGGTGCAGGGGAACCACGCCGGTGGAGATCAGGCTGCGGACGTCGAGGAACTGGGTGCCGAGCGCCGTGGCGGGAACGAGGCGCGTGGCCCGCTGGACCAGTACGTGGGTGAGGGCGGCGGCGATGGGCTCGGGCAGGTCGGGGCGGCACAGGAGCAGGTTGGCCACGCCGATGGTGGCCACCTCGGGCGTTCCCCGGTACGCCCCCGCCGGCACCGTCACCGCTTCCAGCCCCGAGCCGGCCCGGCCCGGACCGGTGCGCAGCCGGGGCAGCAGGTCGGCCAGCGGCAGGAGGCGGACGCCGGGGCGCGCGTCGAGGCGTGAGAGCACGGGCAGTGGGACGCCGCCTGCGACCAGCAGGGCGTCGACGACGCCGTCCCGCATCGCGCGCGCCGCCTGCGGCATCAGCAGGTGGCGGACGTGTACGTCGGTGCCCGGGACGAGGCCCGCCGCGCGCAGCAGCCGGTCGCCGAGCACCGCACCGCCGGATGCGGGCGCGCCCAGTGAGACGGTGCGCCCCGCCAGCTCGGCGACGCTGCGGACGCTCGCGTCGGCGCGCACGGCCAGCTGGATGTAGTTCTCGTAGACCCGGCCGATCGCGCGCAGCGGGACACGGCGGCCGAACGGTGCGGAGCCGCCGTAGGCGGCCCACGCGATGTCGGCCAGGGCCAGCGCCACCTCGGTCCGCCGTGCCTCAAGCAGCCGTACGTTGGCGACACTTCCCTCGCTCTGGATCACCTGGCAGGACAGCCGGGGACAGACCGCCGTGACCTGCTCGCCCAGCAGTCGGCCGAAGGCCGCGTAGAACCCGTCCGCCTCACCGGTCGCGATGCGCACCACGCCTTCCGCGCCACGGTCGGCGTGCCGTGCGTCGGCTGCCGCGGCGCCTGCCAGCAGTCCGGTGCATGCCGTGCCGAGCGCGGCCCGCAGAGCGGTGCGGCGGGCGGTGCGGCCGTGTGCCTGCGTGCCGGGTATGCCGTTCGCTTGCTCTGCCCTCATGTCGTGGCCCCGTTCTGCTCCTTGGGGAGCACGACTCGGACCAGCAGGCCGTGCGGTTCGGCCGCCGCGAACTCGACGCGTCCGCCGCGACCGTGGACCAGTTGCCCGGCGATCGCCAGGCCGAGGCCGCTGCCGCGTACCTCACGGTGGCGCTCCGAGCGCCAGAAGCGGGTGCCCGCCCGGACGAATTCCCCGTCGGCCAGGCCCGGCCCGTCGTCGCGTACCTCGAACACCGCGTCCGCGCCCTGGGTGAAGCAGCGCGTCTCGACTCGGGCGCCGTCGCCGGCGTACTTGATCGCGTTGTCGAGGAGGATGTCGGCCACCTGGGCCAGTTCGCCCTCCGTGCAGGTCATGAGGACGGGCGGGCCGGAAGTGAACTCCAGGCGGACCCCTCCCTGTTGGGCCACCGGTTGCCACAGCCGGGCCTGGGCCGCAGCGACCGCTGTCGCGTCGCAGCAGGTGCCCCGCCCGTCCGTGACGGACAGTTCGCCGGCGCGGTGTTCGGCGTTCGCGAGCGTCAGCAGGTCGTCGAGGAGATGCTCCATGCGTTCGAGTTCGGCCGTGACTCCGCTGTAGGTGCGGGTGGCGGAGGCGGGCAGGCGGGACTGGAGCGAGTCGATGCGCAGGCGCAGTGCGGCGAGCGGATTGCGCAGCTGGTGCGAGGTGTCGGCCACCAGGCGGCGCTGCTGTTCCAGTGCGGTGGTCACCGCGTCGGCCATGCGGTTGAAGCCGGTGGCCAGTTGGCGCAGTTCCGGTGGTCCGCCGGTGCGTGCGTGCTCGGCGGGCAGCCCGGCCGCCAGCGCGCCGACCGCACGGTCGAGGCGGTGCAGGGGGCGTACGACCCACCGCGTGGCGGCGCGGGCGAGCAGCATGCAGGCCACGGCGAACAGACCCGCGCCCGCGAGGACCAGCGCCCAGCGCAGGGCGATGTCGGCGGCGGCGGCCCGGACCGAGGCGCGCAGGACGACGGCCCCGGACACCCGCGTGCCGGTGCCGACCGGGCGAGCGAGCATCTGCGCGCCATGGGACCAGGGGCGCAGCGTGCCCCCGGGCGAGACGCGCTGGTTGCGCAGCACCGCGTCGACCAGGCGGGCGACGGCGGGGTCGGCCGCACGCATGCCGCCCGTCTGCACCACCGGGGCGCGGCGGGCGTCGACGACCACCACCGCCTCGCCGTACAGCTCCGTGTAGCGGGCCACCTCGGCGGTCAGCGCGCCGGTGTCGCCGCCCTCGGCGGCCTGTTCGGCCAGCGAGGCGAAGCGGTCGAGATCGGCGGTGCGCGCCGCGACGAGCTGCTGGGTGCGCTGGGACGCCGTCACGCCCAGCAGCGGCAGGGCGAAGCCGGCCACCGCGAGCACGGCGAAGGCCAGCACGACGGTCAGTACCCGGGTACGCATGGCGGGGCCCGGCCGGCTCAACCGCCGAACCGGTAGCCGAAGCCCCGGATGGTGGTCAGCACCTCGGGGCGGCCGAGTTTGGCCCGCAGCTGGGTGAGGTGGACGTCGAGCGAGCGGGACACGGCGAGGTAGGCGTCACCCCACACCTCGTCCATCAGCTGCTGACGGCTGACCGCGGTACCGGGCCGGGCCGCCAGCGCGGCGAGGACCGCGAACTCCTTGGTGGTCAGCCGCACCTCGGCGCCGCCGACCGTCACCCGGCGTGCGTCGAGGTCGACCTCGACGTCGGCGGCGCGGACCGTGCGGGGCGCCGGGACGGCCGGCGTCGTGGCGCGGCGGGTGACGGCCTCGATACGGGCCAGCAGTTCGGCCAGCCGTACCGGCTTGACCAGGTAGTCGTCGGCGCCCAGCCGCAGACCGCGCACCACCGACCGCTCGTCGCCCCGCGCGGTGAGGACCACGACCGGAAGCCCGCTCACGGTGCGCAGCTTGCGCAGCACCTCCAGGCCGTCGAGATCGGGCAGACCGAGGTCGAGCAGCAGCAGGTCGGCCTGGCGGTGTCGGACCAGGACCTCCTCGCCGCGCCGCACCCGGGTGGGCAGGTGACCGTGCTCGTACAGGACCTCGGTCAGTGCACCGGCCACACCGTCGTCGTCCTCGGCCAGTAGCACGCGCACGGTCACCTCCTTTCGTCCCGTCGGCCCTACGACCGGGAGACTTCCTCGTCCAGCGGCGATCCGTCCGACGTCTCGCGCATCCGAATGTAGACGAGCAGCGAGATCAGCACGCAGGCGGTGACGTAGTAGAAGTACCAGCTCTCGTGCCCGGCGTTCTTGAACCACAGGGCGACGTACTCGGCGCTCCCGCCGAACACGGCCACGGTCAGCGCGTAGGGCAGGCCGACACCGAGCGCCCGGATCGAGGTCGGGAACAGCTCGGCCTTCACCACCGCGCTGATCGAGGTGTACAGCGAGCTGACGGCCAGTGGCACGACCATGAGCACGAACGCGTACACGGGATCGCTGGTGTGGGAAAGGAGGGTGAGGGAGGGCACCACCACGGCGGCGCCCAGCACCCCGAAGGCGATCAGCATCGGGCGGCGCCCCAGCCGGTCGGACAGCAGACCGACGGCCGGCTGGAGCACGACGAACACGAGCAGCGCGAAGAAGTTGATCCAGGCCGCCGTCGGCTTGGCGATCCCGCTGGTGTTGACCATGAACTTCTGCAGATACGTGGTGTACGTGTAGAAGAACAGCGTGCCGCCCATGGTCAGCCCGGCGACGGTCAGGCACTGCCGCGGGTAGGACAGCAGCAGCCGCACGCTGCCCCGCGCCGGGCCACCGTCCTCCTTCTCCTCGCCCCCGGCGGCGGCACGCTCGAAGCTCTCCGACTCGTCCATCCCGCGCCGCAGCCAGAGCACCACGACCGCTCCCGCGGCGCCGACGACGAACGCGATCCGCCAGCCCCAGGCCTCCAGTTGGGCGGTGCTGAGCACCTGCTGCAGGATGATCTGCAGGCCGAGGGCCGTCAGCTGGCCGGCGATGAGGGTGACGTACTGGAAGCTGGAGTAGTAGCCGCGGCGGCCGGGCGAGGCCACCTCCGACATGTAGGTGGCCGAGGTCGAGTACTCACCGCCGACCGAGAGGCCCTGCAGCAGCCGCGCGGTCACCAGCAACACCGGCGCGAGGGCCCCGATCGAGCCGTACGACGGGGTCAGTGCGACGATCAGCGAACCGGCGGCCATGAGGGTCACCGACAAGGTCAGGGCCGCACGCCGGCCATGGCGGTCGGCGTAGCGGCCGAGCACCCAGCCGCCGATGGGCCGCATCAGGAAGCCGACGGCGAACACCGCGGCGGTGTTCAGCAGTTGGGCGGTCTGGTCGCCGGAAGGGAAGAAGACGGCGGCGAAGTAGACGCTGAACGCGGTGTAGGCGTACCAGTCGTACCACTCGATCAGGTTGCCGATCGATCCGCGCAGGATGTTGCTGACGACCCTGCGTTCGTCACGACGCGGCTTCCGCGCGCGCCCGGTCATGCTCTGTGTGGCCATCGGAACTCCCTTGTCTGCGGCCCGGGAGCTCACAGAGTCGACGCCGGCGCAGGGCCACTCAACATCGGGAACGAAGTCCTAACAGTCCCTTAGGACTGAGGTGGACCCTGGTGCCGGTCATACGGCAGGGGGAGATGGTCTCCCGGTAGTCGTGGGCCAGGGCCGCTCGGCAGACAGGCAGGGACATCCGGCCCCGGCCTGCGCCACCGCCCCGCGAGTTGACTGAGTACCGCGAGCGCCCCACCGGACCAGGTGTCATCGGCGCCGCTCCCGCACGCCGCGCCGCCGGATCACGGCGGTCTCCGGCCCGCAGGATCCTGAACACTGCCGGCCGCCCGGGAGATCCGGGCGGCAGAACGGAGGCGCGTCATGACCGACGCCCCGCACTCGTCCCACGCCTACCTCGCCGGTGGCGGCATCGCCTCCCTGGCGGCCGCCGCCTTCCTCGTCCGCGACGGCGGCTTCCCCGGCGAGCACATCCACATCCTGGAGGAACTCCCCGTCGCCGGCGGCTCCATGGACGGCAGCGGCGGGAGCGCCGGATATGTCACCCGTGGCGGCCGGATGCTGGAGGAGGAGGCGTACACGTGCCTGTGGAACCTCCTGGAGACGATCCCCACCCTCACCGACGCGTCGGTGTCGGTGCGCCAGGAGATCACCGAGTTCAACGCCAAGTGGCCCACCGACGCCAAGGCCCGCCTGATCGGCGACGGCACCACGATCCTGGACGCCGCCGACTACGGCCTCGACGCCCGCGACCGACTGGAGCTGACCCGCCTGCTGGTGCTGCCCGAGGCGGTCATCGGCGCCCGCCGGATCGAGGACTTCTTCTCGCCGCACTTCTTCGCGACCCATTTCTGGGCGATGTGGCGCACGACCTTCGCCTTCCAGAACTGGCACAGCGCCATCGAGCTCAAGCGCTATCTGCTGCGCTTCCTGCAGGAGTTTCCGCGCATGCACACCCTGGCAGGTGTACGTCGCACCCGCCTCAACCAGTACGACTCGATCATCCGGCCGCTGCGGGCCTGGCTGGAGTCCCACGGCGTGCGCTTCGAGTACGGCGTGCGGGTCACCGACGCCGACTTCGCCACCGACGAGCGGGGCGCCCGGCGCGTACGCCGCCTGCACGTCGAACGAGACGGCCGGCCGGACACGTACGAACTCACCGACGACGACCTCGCGTTCATCACGCTGGGCTCGATGACCGCCGATGCCGCCTACGGCAACGACGACGCCGCGCCGGAGCTGATCCGCGACAAGCGCGACGGCGGATGGCGGCTGTGGGAGACCCTCGCCGCCAAGGCCGACGACTTCGGCCGGCCCACCGCCTTCAACGGCAGTGTCGACGAGGCGAAGTGGGAGTCCTTCACCCTGACCATGCACAGCCCGCTCCTGCTGCACCGGATCGAGGAGCTGTCCGGCAACCTGCCCGGCACCGGTGCCCTCATGACGCTCAAGGACTCCGGCTGGCTGATGTCGATCGTGGTGCCGCACGCCCCGCACTTCGAGGGGCAGCCGGAGGACGTGTACACGCTGTGGGGCTACGGCCTGTTCGTCGACCGTGACGGCGACTTCGTCGGCAAGCCGATGGCGCGGGCGACCGGGCGGGAGATCCTCACCGAGCTCCTCGGCCACCTCGGTCTGTCGGACATCGAGGAGCAGATCGCGGCCACCACGACGGTGATACCGGTGATGATGCCGTACATCACCAGTCAGTTCGCCCCGCGCACCGGCCACGACCGGCCGCTGGTCATTCCGCGCGGTGCGGCGAACTTCGCATTCCTGGGCCAGTTCACTGAGATCCCGGAGGACGTCGTCTTCACCGTCGAGTACTCCGTGCGCGGCGCGATGCATGCCGTGTACGGCCTCCTCGGCCTCGACGACCGCGAGATCCCCGGCATCCATCACGCCCTGGCCGACCCGAGGACCGCCTTCGACGTGCTCAAGGCCACGCTGGCCTGAGGCCCGCTCCATCCCGGGTGCGCGGCTTCCGAACACTGGATGCGGCGGAGAGCGGCCGCGACCCTCGCGGTCGGCTCCCGGCCATGCGTCCACCAGGAGTGGGGCGGTTCGTCCTCGGTCGCAGGACCCTCGGCCCCTGCTCCGGCGGGCGTCCGGCAGTGAGGCTGGAGGAGTGTCCAGGCCGGCGCTCGGATGCGCCCGAGGGCCGGCGCCGATCGCGGCGATCGCCGGAGCCCGTGGTCCTGCCCCGGAGGCCTTCGCGTCCGCTGCGTCCAAAGCCATCGGCCGGTCGAGTCGGCACAGCGCAGGAAGGGAGCGAGCCATGGCCCGCAGCGTCGGCGAGGTGATGACCCGGGAGGTCGTCGAGGCCCGCCGTGAGACACCGTTCAAGGACGTGGCACGGCTGCTGGACGAGCACCGGATCAGCGGGCTGCCCGTGGTCGACCACGACGACAAGGTCGTGGGAGTGATCTCCGAGTCCGATCTGATCCGCCGCCAGGCGGCGCATTCCGCCACCCGGGCCCGGCGGTTCCGGGTACCCGCGCTCGGCCGCTTCGGCCGTCGCGGGGCCGCCGTCGTCCGCACGGGCACGGCGGGGGATCTGATGTCGTCGCCCGCGGTGACCGTGCATCCCGAACAGCGGGTGGCGGACGCGGCCCGGGTGATGGAACGCCACGGCATCCAGCGCCTGCCGGTCGTGGACGAGGAGGACCGGCTGATCGGCATCGCCACCCGCCGCGACCTGCTGCGCGTCTTCCTGCGCACCGACGAGGAGATCCGCCGGGAGGTGACCGACGACGTGCTGACCCGCGCCATGTGTCTGCCGCCCCACACCGTGATCGCCTCGGTCCGGGACGGCATGGTCACCTTGAAGGGACAGCTGGAGCACCGCACCGACATCCCCCTCGTGGTTCGGCTGACGTATCGGGTGGACGGAGTGGTCGGTGTCGTCGACAGCCTGACCTTCCGCATCGACGACACCCGGCCGCCCGGGAGGCCGCCCTTCCCCGGCGTCCTGTACGGATGACCGGCCGCACGCGGGCCGACCGGTCCGCGGCTTCGGGGCCCATCAGTCCCTCCAGGGGACCATCGGGACCTGGGTGATCAGGCGCAGCTCAGAGAGGGTGCTGGTGGGAGCGGTACCGATCCCTCGCGGTGCCGCTCCCGTCCTGTGCCGCCGAACCGGCGGCCCCCTCTCTGCGACGGAGGCAGTCTCCCCATGACCCGCCACGACGACCGACCCCGGACCGAGGCAACAGACCCTGCCGGCGCACCGTCGGACACGGCCATCGCCGTGGACCGCCTGGTCACCAACGGGCTCAAGGCGCTGGCCGACTACGAGGCCCTCGACCAGGAGCAGGTCGACCACATCGTGAAGAAGGCGTCCGTCGCCGCCCTGGACCAGCACACGGCGCTGGCCCGGCTGGCGGTGGAGGAGACCGGGCGTGGCGTCTTCGAGGACAAGGCGGCCAAGAACATGTTCGCGTGCGAGCACGTCACGCACAGCATGGGCCCGATGAAGACCGTCGGCGTGATCGCCCGCGACGACATCGACGACATGATCGAGGTGGCCGAGCCGGTCGGTGTGGTGTGCGCGATCACACCGGTCACCAACCCGACCTCGACCACGGTCTTCAAGGCGCTCATCGCTCTGAAGACCCGCAACCCCGTCGTGTTCGCCTTCCACCCCGCGGCCCAGCGCTGCAGCGCGCAGGCCGCCCGGATCGTGCGCGACGCGGCCGTCGCCGCAGGAGCTCCGGAGCACTGCATCCAGTGGATCGAGACGCCGTCCGTCGAGGCCACCGGCACGCTCATGCGCCATCCGGGTGTCTCGCTGATCCTGGCCACCGGCGGCAACGCCATGGTCAGGGCGGCCTACTCGGCCGGCAAGCCCGCCCTAGGCGTCGGCGCCGGCAACGTCCCCGCCTATGTGCACAAGAGCGCAAAGCTGCGCCGCGCCGTCAACGACCTGGTGCTGTCCAAGTCCTTCGACAACGGCATGATCTGCGCCTCCGAGCAGGCCGTCATCCTCGACGGCGAGATCTACGAGCAGGCGCTGGCCGAGTTCCGCACCCTGCACGCCCACCTGGCCACCGCCGAGGAGAAGGCCAAGCTGGAGGCGTTCCTGTTCCCAGCCCGCCAGGCGGCGGGCTCGGGCTGCGAGCCGAAGGTCAACGCCGCCGCGGTCGGTCAGAGCCCGGTGTGGATCGCCGAACAGGCCGGATTCACGGTCCCGGACGACACCTCGCTGATCCTGGTGGAAGCCGAACGGGTCGGACCGCACGAGCCGTTGACCCGCGAGAAGCTCTGCCCGGTGCTGACCGTGCTGCGCGCCGAGGACGAGCGGCAGGGCTTCGACCTGGCCGCCGAGATGGTCGCCTTCCACGGCCAGGGGCACAGCTCGGTCATCCACACCGAGGACCGCGCGCTCGCCGAGGCGTACGGCCGGCGGATGAAGACCGTACGGATCATCGTCAACGCCCCGTCCTCGCAGGGCGCGATCGGCGGCATCTACAACAGCCTGCTGCCGTCGCTCACCCTGGGCTGCGGCTCCTGGGGCAGTACCTCGGTGTCGAACAACGTCTCAGCCGCCCAGTTGCTGAACGTCAAGCGGGTCTCGATCCGGCGCAACAACCTGCAGTGGTTCAAGGTCCCGCCGAAGATCTACTTCGAGCCGCAGGCCATCCGCTACCTCGCGTCGATGCCGGACGTCCACCGCGTCACCGTCGTCACCGACGCGACCATGACCCGCCTCGGATTCGTCGACCGCGTCAGCCGTGTCCTGCAGCGCCGGCGCGAGCCGGTGACCCTTCAGATCATCGACAACGTCGAGCCGGAGCCCAGCATCGCCTCCGTCCGCCGCGGCGCCCGCCTCATGGGCGACTTCCGCCCGGACACCATCATCGCGCTGGGCGGCGGCTCCCCGATGGACGCGGCCAAGGTGATGTGGCTGCTGTACGAACAGCAGGCCGAGGGCAGGGACGTCGACTTCGCCGACATGCGCCACAAGTTCTCCGACATCCGCAAGCGCGCCTTCCGCTTCCCCGTCCTGGGCCGGCTCGCCCGCCTGGTGTGCATCCCCACCACGTCGGGCACGGGCGCCGAGGTCACCCCCTTCGCGGTGATCTCCGACCCGGCCACGGGCAAGAAGTACCCACTGGCGGACTACGCCCTCACCCCCAGCGTGGCCATCGTCGACCCGCTGCTCACCACCGAGCTCCCGGCTGCGCTGGCCGCCGACAGCGGCTTCGACGCGCTCACCCACGCCATCGAGGCGTACGTGTCCGTCTACGCCAACGACTTCACCGACGGCCTGGCCCTGCACGCGATCCGGCTGATCGTGGAGAACATCGAGGCGGCGGTCAACGACCGCGCCGGCAGCCCCGTGGCGCGGGAGAAGATGCACAACGCCGGCACCATCGCGGGCATGGCCTTCGGCAACGCCTTCCTCGGCATCGTCCACGCCATGTCCCACACCCTCGGCGCCACCTTCCACATCGCCCACGGCCGCACCAACGCGGTCCTGCTGCCGCACGTCATCCGCCACAACGGCAGCGTCCCGGCGAAGCTGACCGGCTGGCCCAAGTACGAGAACTACCGGGCCCCCGAGCGCTTCCAGGACATCGCCCGCATGCTCGCACTGCCCGCCGCGACCCCGGCCGAGGGTGTGGAGTCCCTCGCCCGCGCGGTGGAGGAGCTGCGCGCCGCGGTCGGCATCGAGCCGACCTTCCAGGCCCTCGGGGTCGACGAGCGCACCTTCCTCGACGCGCTGCCGCAGCAGGCCCTGAACGCCTACGAGGACCAGTGCGCGCCCGCCAACCCGCGGATGCCGATGCTCGACGACATGCAGAGGCTCATGCGCACGGCCTACTACGGCGGCGAGGGAGACCGGCCGCGAGCGTAGGTGCACCGGACGGCACCCGGGTGGCATGACACCGGCCCTGGCCCCCAACAGCCCTGTTTCTGAAGGCTGTTGGTGGCCAGGGCCGGTTCTGGCGCCGTTGTCGAGGGCGGGGCCCGAGCGGTCAGTACGCGTCCAGGCCGAGCTCGCGGAACTGGTCGCGGACCCGCCCGACCAGGTCAGGGCCCGGGGTGGGCGTATGGCGCAGGCGGAAGGGGATGCCGAGGGCGTCGTACTTCGCGGCGCCGAGTTTGTGGAAGGGCAGGACGTCGACACGGTCGACGTTGCCGAGGCCGGAGAGGAAGCGGGCGAGGCCGTACACGGCGTCCGGAGAGTCGGTCCAGCCGGGCACCAGTACGTACCGGATCCACATCCGGTTGCCGAGCCGGTCCAGGCGCCGGGCGAACTCCAGGGTGGGGGTGAGTTCGCCTCCGGTCAGCTCGCGGTAGGTGAGGACGTCGAAGGACTTGATGTCCAGCAGGACCAGGTCGGTGTCGGCGAGGAGTGCGTCGCCGGCGCGGGCGCCCAGGAAGCCGGAGGTGTCCAGGGCGGTGTGCAGTCCGGCCTCCTTGCAGCGGCGCAGCACAGCGGCCGTGAAGGCGGGCTGGAGCAGCGCCTCACCACCGGTGATGGTCACCCCTCCCCCGGCCGTGGTGATGAACGCCCGGTACTTGTCGATCTCCGCCATCACCTCGTCGACCGTGGCCTCCCGTCCGTCGCGCATGTGCCAGGTGTCGGGATTGGCGCAGTACAGACAGCGCAGCGGGCAGCCGCTGACGAAGAGCACGAACCGGGTTCCGGGACCGTCCACGCCGGTGGACAGGTCCCAGGAGTGGATCCGGCCCGTTGTCCGGGCGAGTCCGGTTTCGGGGTCGAGTCCCGGCACGGTCGTCCGGTCGGTCGCGGTGCTCACAGCGATCCGTGGAAGGTGCGGCTGATCACGTCGAGCTGTTGCTCGCGGGTCAGGCGGACGAAGTTGACGGCGTAGCCGGAGACCCGGATCGTCAACTCCGGGTACTTCTCCGGGTGTTCCATGGCGTCCTCGAGGACCGCCCGGTTCAGGACGTTGACGTTCATGTGGAATCCGCCGGATGCCATGTAGGCGTCGAGGATGCCGACGAGGTGGCCCGCGCGCTCCTCGGGGACGTGACCGAGGCCCTCCGGTGTGATGGTGGTGGTCAGCGAGATGCCGTCGCGGGCCTGCTCGTACGGCAGTTTCGCCACCGACAGCGCGGAGGCGGCGACGCCGTGCCGGTCGCGGCCGTTCATGGGGTTGGCGCCCGGCGCGAAGGGCTGTCCGGCGCGGCGCCCGTCGGGTGTGTTGCCGGTGTGCTTGCCGTAGACGACGTTGGAGGTGATCGTCAGCACCGACTGGGTGTGCTCGGCGTCCCGGTAGGTGGGGTGCTTGCGCACCTTCGCCATGAACGACTCCACCAGGGCGACGGCGAGGGCGTCGGCGCGGTCGTCGTTGTTGCCGTACGCGGGGAACTCGCCCTCGGTCTCGAAGTCGACGGCCAGTCCGGTCGCGTCCCGGATGACTTTCACGCGCGCGTACTTGACGGCCGAGAGGCTGTCGGCCGCCACCGAGAGGCCGGCGATGCCGCACGCCATGAAGCGGTGCACGGGGTGGTCGTGCAGGGCCATCTCGATGCGTTCGTAGGCGTACTTGTCGTGCATGTAGTGGATGACGTTGAGCGCGTTGACGTAGGTCTGTGCCAGCCAGTCCAGGACCCGGTCGTACGCCGCCGACAGCTTGTCGTAGTCCAGGTACTCGCCGGTCAGCGGGGGCATCTCGGGGGTGATCAGGTCGCCGGTCATCTCGTCGCGGCCGCCGTTGACGGCGTAGAGCAGGGCCTTGGCGAGATTGACGCGGGCGCCGAAGAACTGCATCTGCTTGCCCACCGCCATCGCCGAGACGCAGCAGGCGATCGCGGTGTCGTCGCCGGTGCGCGGGCGGATGAGGTCGTCCGACTCGTACTGGACGGCGCTGGTGTCGATGGACGCCTGGGCGCAGAACTCCTTGAATCCCGCGGGCAGTCGGGGGGACCACAGCACGGTCATGTTCGGTTCGGGGGCGGGGCCGAGGTTGTACAGCGTCTGCAGGAAGCGGAAGGAGGTGCGGGTCACCAGCGGGCGGCCGTCCGTGCCGATGCCGCCGATCGACTCCGTCACCCAGGTCGGGTCGCCGGAGAAGAGGGTGTCGTACTCGGGCGTGCGCAGGAACCGTACGAGCCGCAGCTTGATGACGAAGTCGTCGATCAGCTCCTGGGCACGGGTCTCGTCGATGACGCCTGCCGCCAGGTCGCGCTGGAGGTAGACGTCCAGGAAGGTGGAGGTGCGGCCCAGCGACATGGCGGCGCCGTTCTGTTCCTTCACGGCCGCGAGGAAGCCGAGGTACAGCCACTGCACGGCCTCGTGCGCGGTGGCGGCGGGCCGGGAGACGTCGCAGCCGTAGGCCGCCGCCATGCGGGTGAGCTCACCCAACGCCTTGATCTGCTCGGCGAGTTCCTCGCGGTCGCGGATGACGTCCGAGGAGGAGGGCCGGGTGTCGAGCCGGGCGCGTTCGGCGCGCTTGGCCTCGGTGAGGCGGTCGGTGCCGTACAGGGCGACGCGCCGGTAGTCGCCGATGATCCGGCCGCGGCCGTAGGCGTCGGGCAGGCCGGTGATGATGCCGGCCCTGCGGGCGGCGCGCATCTCCGGGGTGTAGGCGTCGAACACGCCGTCGTTGTGCGTCTTGCGGTAGGTGCCGAAGACCTTCGTCACGAACGGGTCGGGCTCGTAGCCGTACGCCTTGAGCCCGTTCTCCACCATCCGCAGACCGCCGCCCGGCATGATGGCGCGCTTGAGCGGGGCGTCGGTCTGCAGGCCGACGACGAGTTCCCGTTCGCGGTCGATGTAGCCGGGGGCGTGCGAGGTGATCGTCGACGGAGTCGCGGTGTCCACGTCGAGGATGCCGCGCGTCCGCTCCTCGGGGAGCAGTGCGCTGACCTTCTCCCAGACGGTCCGGGTGCGCTCGGTGGGGCCGGCCAGAAAGGCCGCGTCACCCTCGTAGGGCGTGTAGTTGGCCTGGATGAAGTCACGCACGTCGATGCGCTCACGCCACCCCGTCCCGGCGAACTCCCGCCATGCGTCGGTCCGGGGGCCGCCTGTCACGGTCGCGGTCATCACAGATCCTCTCCTGTACCTGTATCTCGCCATCGATGTTCGTCGTCCGGGCTGATCGCGAGCAGTGCCGTACAGGGCACCGGACGGTCCCGTCCGGCACCGGCCTGCCGGGACCTTCGACCCACCCGCCGCGACGGGGCGCCGGTGACGGGGTCCAGGATGTGGATCCGCGTCAGGCAGTCGCCCGGCTCATGCGTGCCGATGGCCCTGGCGGGCGTTGAACTCGGCCCACGCGCGGTGGTGGCAGCGCCGGTCTTTCGGCCCGACGGTCAGGGCGACGGCCACGTGACCACGGCGGCGACCAGACCACAGGCGAGGAGGGCGGCGAAGACGTACCGGGACAAGTCCCGGCTTCGGCCGTGCTGGGGCAGGCCCAGGTCCAGTGCCGCCCAGTGCCGGGCGATCTCCCGTACCTCGTGGCGGTGTTGTGCGGCAGCACGGATCCGCAGAGCAGCCGCGCCGGCCGCACCCGACACCGCGATGGCGCAGACCGCCTGCCACGCCACGTCGGCGAGGAGCAGTACGGCGATGGCCGCGAGCGTCGTCCAGCCGGTGAGACAGGCCGCGGCCGCGGTGCGGCGGCAGTCCGGTCGGTCGGCTCCGGCGCGCAGCTCGGCGAGGGCCGGCAGGTACCAGACGCAGCCCGCGGCCGTCACCAGCCCGGCCCCCAGGGCCAGGACGCCATGAGCCACGGCTCAGCCCGCCTCGTCGAGTGCCGCGATCTCCGGGTGGTGCAGGTCGAACGCCGGGGACTCGGAGCGGATCCGCGGCAGGGAAAGGAAGTTGTGCCGCGGCGGCGGGCAGGACGTCGCCCACTCCAGCGAGCGGCCGTAACCCCACGCGTCGTCGACGCCGACCGGCTCTGCGTACTTGGCCGTCTTCCAGACGTTGTAGAAGAACGGCAGGAGCGACAGGCCGAGCAGGAACGAGCCGATGGTGGACAGGGTGTTGAGGGCGGTGAAGCCGTCGGCGGCCAGGTAGTCGGCGTAGCGGCGGGGCATGCCCGCCACGCCGAGCCAGTGCTGGACCAGGAAGGTGGTGTGGAAGCCGACCGTGAGCGTCCAGAACGTGATCTTGCCGAGGCGCTCGTCGAGCATCTTGCCCGTCATCTTCGGCCACCAGAAGTGGAATCCTGCGAACATCGCGTACACGACGGTGCCGAAGACCGTGTAGTGGAAGTGCGCGACCACGAAGTACGAGTCGGACAGATGGAAGTCCATCGGCGGCGAAGCCAGGATCACGCCCGTCAGACCGCCGAAGACGAAGGTGATCAGGAAGCCGGTGGCCCACAGCATCGGCGTCTCGAAGGACAGGGAGCCCTTCCACATGGTGCCGATCCAGTTGAAGAACTTCACTCCGGTCGGGACCGCGATCAGGAAGGTCATGAAGGAGAAGAACGGCAGGAGCACGCCGCCGGTGACGTACATGTGGTGCGCCCACACGGTCACGGACAGGCCCGCGATGGCGATCGTCGCACCGATCAGACCCATGTAGCCGAACATCGGCTTGCGGCTGAACACCGGGATCACCTCGGACACGATGCCGAAGAACGGCAGGGCGAGGACGTACACCTCGGGATGGCCGAAGAACCAGAACAGGTGCTGCCACAGCAGGGCGCCGCCGCTGGCCGCGTCGAAGACGTGGCTGCCGAACTTCCGGTCGCATTCCAGCGCGAACAGCGCGGCCGCCAGCACCGGGAAGATGATCAGGACGAGGACGCCGGTCAGCAGCACGTTCCAGGTGAAGATCGGCATCCGGAACATGGTCATGCCGGGTGCGCGCATGCAGATGATGGTGGTGATGAAGTTGACCGCGCCGAGGATGGAGCCGAAGCCGGACAGCGCCACGCCCATGATCCACAGGTCGGCGCCGAGGCCCGGTGAGTGCACGGCGTCGGACAGCGGCGCGTACAGGAACCAGCCGAAGTCGGCGGCACCGCCCGGGGTGAGGAAGCCGAACGCGGCGATCGACGAGCCGAACAGGAACAGCCAGTAGGCCAGCATGTTCAGCCGCGGGAAGGCCACGTCGGGGGCGCCGATCTGCAGCGGCATGATCCAGTTGGCGAAGCCGGTGAACAGCGGCATGGCGAACATCAGCAGCATGATCGAGCCGTGCATCGTGAACGCCTGGTTGAACTGCTCGGCCGACATGATCTGCAGGCCCGGACGGGCCAGTTCGGCGCGCATCAGCAGCGCCATCACGCCGCCCACGATGAAGAACGCGAACGCGGTGACCAGGTACATCGTCCCGATCTTCTTGTGATCGGTGGTCGTCAACCACTCCGTCCACGCCGGCCGGGCTGCCGGCCCGGCGGCCGGGACCACCTCCTCCGGGCCCGCGGAGCGTATCCGCGCCTTCGGAGCGTTCGTCACCTGTTCGATCTGTGCCTCGTCCACCGGACGATGTCCTCCCGGTCTGCTCATGTCGTCGACGAACCGGGAAGGGCCGCACCCACGGGGGAGAGCGCGGCACTTCCCGGCCGCCGCCACATGATCGTCCGTGGGGTGCGGGGTCCCGATAGGGCCCAACGGCCCCTGTGCCAGCGGGACGTAGGGGCCAACGGCCCCTCTTCGTCCCGTTGCGCCCGCACAACGGAGAAGAGCCCCTTCCGGTGTCGTGGGCTGCGGCGCGACGACCGATCAGGAGCGTCGGAAATGTCCGAATCACCACGCCCGGGTGAGGCGCCCAGCGAGGCAGACAGGCCGGCCGGGCACCCCGGCCCGCAGCTCCCGGCACACCTCCGCCCCGGCGTGATCGCCGCTGCCGCCCTCGGCCGGCCGCACGTCGAGGACCGCGACGTCCGGCCGTACCGCGGGCACCCGGGCGAGAGCCTCCCGGTCGGTCGCCGCCTCCCCCGCCTCGGCCAGGTCCGGCTCGGCCTCGATCAGGTCGCGGATGCCCCGGCGTACGACCTCGTGGTCGTCCAGCACGGACACCCGCACCGGTGCGGCCCTCGACCGGCGTTCCTCGCACGGCCGACGGCTCACAGCAGCGTCTGCCAGTAGTCCCAGAAGCGCGTGCCGATCAGCATGACGATGCTCAGGTACCAGGTGACCGGCACCGCCCAGTGGAACTCCCGCACCCCGGCCACCAGCACGCGGGGAGCGCGGATGACGCCGTGGCGGAGGTTGTGCACGGTGGTGTACCAGAACATGGCGATGGTGGCCGCCCAGGCCAGGCAGCACCACAGGCACAGCGCGCCGATCTCGTACAGCGCCTGCGTCATCAGCCACATGCAGAACCCCGCCCCGAACAGCGTGCCGAGATTCAGTCCGAGCCAGAACCAGCGGCGCAGGCGCGCCCCGGCCAGCACCGCGAAGCCGACGAAGGCAACCACCGGGTAAGTGGCCAGCCCCAGCAGCGGGTTGGGGAAGCCGAACACGGACGCCTGGCCGCTGCGCATCACGTTCGAGCACGACAGCACCGGGCTCAGGTTGCACGACGGCGAGAAGGAGGGGTCCTGCAGGAGCTGGAACTTGTCGACGGTGATGACGTAGGAAGCGAGTACTCCCAGCGCTCCCGACACGATCAGCAGCCAGGCGAAGGCTCGCGAGGCCCCTGTCGAGCCGTCGGGTGTGTTCTGTGCCGGCCGTCCGCCTTCCGGGTTTTCGGTGCGGTGGTGCGCGGTCGTGGTCGTGATCGTCCCTGTCATCGGGGTGTTGCCGCCTCGTCGGTCGTGTGGATGGGCCGGGCGCTCGCGGTGGTCGGACGGTCCCTGCCGCTGTGCGGTCGGCGGTCGCGGCCCGGACGCGCAGGGCCGGGTCTGCCCCCCGGGCCGGCATCGGGCGGCGGCACCGCGGTCAGCGGAATGCCGCGGGCGCGGGCGTAGGCCACCAGGTGCGCGGTGGCGTCGCGGCCGTCGGAGGGTGATCCGTCCCATACGGCCAGCACCTGACGGCATCCCAGGATCATGCGTTCGTCGGCTCCGATGCAGGCGTCCCGGTCGCCGGGGTCGAACTCCAGCAGGCGCACCTGCTGGGCGAGGGTCAGCAGCTCACCGAGGGCCATCCGGTCACGCCGCGGCAGCAGCGCCGGCACCATCCCCTGCGTCGGGGCGACCACGATCAGCTCCCGCCCCGATGCCCGCACGGCGCGGGCGAAGGCCACCGGCACCCCCGCTCCCGCGCGTACCAGCCCCGGCACGCCTTCGGGCAGGCGCTCCAGCACCGCACGCAGGTCGGCCTCGACCACCGTCAGCATGTCAGGGGTCAGCTCCGCGTACCCCACCGCCGCGATCATCCTGCGCCCCTTCCGGCCGTACGGTGCTCTTCGTGCTCGTTCCCGCTCGCGCGGCCCCGCCTGCCCGAAGGCGTGCCGGGGCTGTGCCACCGCCTGCGGACGGGACCGCCGGACCGAGTCCGAAGGCGGGATCCAAGCGCCACGGGCGGGACCGCGGGACCAGTCAAGTCAGCAGGCCCGGCCGATGACTAGGGTCCAACGGCCCTGGCGCAGGGTGTTCAAGGTCCTTTCCATGGAGGTCGTCAGACCTGTCGGCGGTCCCGGGCTGCGCCTCGACGCGGCGCTCGCCTGCCGGAACCGCAGCAGCCGAAGGATCATGCCCATGCCGCAACGATCGGCCCGCACTGGGGAACCACGATCGGCGGCAGGGCCGGACCGCACACCGGGAAGAAGCCGTGAAGGAGCCCGCCGCCTCGTCAGGACGTACGGGGCCATCGCGACCGTCGCTGCCGGTCCGCGCCGCCTCGTTGACCTCTCCCCCGAGGAGGCCCTCCGGCTGCTCGGCACAATGCCCCTCGGACAGCTCGTCTTCACCAGGCAGGCGCTGCCCACCGCCCGCCCCGTCAACCATGTGATCGACCGCGGGGACATCGTCATCCGCACCCATGAGGACGCCGCGCTCCTCGCGCCCGCCCAGCAGAGCCGGCCGCACGGGATGGTGGTCGCCTACGAGGCCGACGACATCGACGTCGTCGCCCGTCTCGGCTGGAGCGTCGTCGTCACCGGCTACGGCCACCTGGTCACGGACCCGGCGGAGCTGGCCCGCTGCCGGGCCCTGGTCCGGCCTTGGCTCGATCACCCCATGGACCGCGTCGTACGGATCCGTCCCGGCCTCATCACGGGCATGAGACTCGCCGATGCGACGCTGCCCCGCCCTGGGGACGCGAGAGGCCCTTGAGCGTCTCTGCATCCGGGCACGACCATCGGCACGCCCCTGCTCCGGTTTCGACGGCCCCGGGCGGAGGAGAAGACGGCTCCGCCCGGTCCGGGCCCCGCCGCAGGCCTGCGCGAACCGCGAGGAAGCCCGGGCCGACGGACTGTGGGTCCGGGCGACAGCCAACTCCCCTGTGCCTGTGCCATGAAAGAGCCGTTCGGCCTTCCTCCGGCCCGGGAAGGCCCTTGTGAGCCGCCGCGCAGAGTCGGCGGCCGGTGCTCCATGCTCGTACGGGCCACGGTTCGTGTGCCGACCGTCCCGATCGGCCGCCCCATCCGGCCTGGGCGACGCCGCGGGCGGCGGCCTCGACCGCAGCCCCCACGGGGCGACCTGCGCTGAGCCGCTGAGAGCGCCGTCAGAGCTCCCAGGAAACGACCGCACTCGGCCGTCCCTGGCGTGAGTACGGGGGTCTTGGGCCCGACCGGGGATGAAGTCTCAGGGGGCCTACGCCCGCGCAGCCAGGACAGGTTGATAGAAACCGCTGATGTCCGGCATGCGCCACGCGAGGTCGGTGAAGCCGGCTGCGGTGGCGGCATCGGTCACCTCTTCCCGCCTGATCGCCCAGGAGGTGGCGCGGCGGACCCGCACCCCCCAGCCTTCTCCTTCGGGCACGAGCTGGAAGTACTCCTGGTCGTAGCGTTCGCCGTCGTCGTGCCAGTGCCACAGCTGGAAGGTGATCGACCGGCCGTCCGTGCCGTGCGAGACCTGGGGCGGTGTGGAGGCGGGGCGGGTGCGGCGGAGGTCGTCGTAGTCCCGGAGTGTGAGCAGGAGCAGACCGTCGTCCGTCAGCACCCGTCGCATCTCGCGCAGGGCGGCCGCCACATCCGGCGCCGACAGCAGGTGGGCGAGCGAGTTGTCGGCGCATACGACCACGTCGAAGGCGCCCGGGGCGAAGGGGAGTTGGCGCATGTCCGCCGCCAGGGCGGGCAGGGCGATGCCGCGGGCCGCGGCCTCGACCGCGGCCCGCGCGGCGGCGACGGGGCTCAGGTCGCTGCCGACGACCCGGTGACCGGCGCGCGCCAGCCCGATCGCCTGGGTGCCGATCCCGCAGGCGCAGTCGAGCAACCTGCGCGGCCCGGTGCCGAGTTCGCGGCGGACGAGGGTGTCCAGGGCCGTGGCCTGGCGGGCGATGCTCGCGTCCCAGTCCGGGAAGACGCGGTGGTAGTCGGGGGCGAGTGAGTCGTAGAAGTCCCGCGCCGAGCCGTTCACTCGCCGGTCGCTTCCAGCACCGCCATGGCCGCGTTGTGCCCCGGCACCCCGCTCACTCCCCCACCCCGCACCGCGCCCGCCCCGCACAGCAGCACGTTCGCGTGCCCAGTCTCCACGCCCCAGCGGCCCGTGCCGTCCTGGGCGTAGGGCCAGGCGAGTTCGCGGTGGAAGATGTTGCCGCCGGGCAGGCGCAGGTCGCGCTCCAGGTCCAGCGGGGTCTTCGCCTCGATGCAGGGGCGGCCGTCGGCGTCGGTCGCCAGGCAGTCGGCGAGGGGCTCGGCGAGATGGGCGTCGAGTTGCGAGAGGGTGGACTTCAGGAGTTCTTCGCGCACGGAGTCGTTGTCGCCCGCGAAGAGCCGGGCGGGTGTATGCAGGCCGAAGAGCGTGAGGGTCTGGTAGCCCTGGTCGACGAGGTCGGGGCCGAGGATCGTCGGGTCGGTGAGGGAGTGGCAGTAGATCTCCGAGGGCGGCGCGGCGGGGAGCTGTCCGGAGGCGGCCTGGGCATGGGCGGCGGCGAGTTGCTGGTAGCCCTCGGCGATGTGGAAGGTGCCGGAGAACGCCTCGCGCGGGTCGACGGAGCTGTCGCGCAGCCTCGGCAGCCGCTTGAGGAGCATGTTCACCTTGAGCTGGGCGCCCTCGGCGGGGGCCGGGGGCGTGTCACCGGTGAGTTCGGCGAGGGCCTGCGGGGAGGCGCCCACGAGGACGTGCCGGGCGGCTGCGACGCCTTCCCCGTCCGCCGTGCGGTAGGTGATCTCGGCGGTACGGCCGTCGGTGTCGATGCGGACGGCCTCGTGTCCGGTGGCGATGACGGCGCCCGCGTCCCGGGCCGCGGCGGCCAGGGCGTCGGTCAGGGCGCCCATGCCGCCCACGGGGACGTCCCAGGCGCCGGTGCCGCCGCCGATGACGTGGTAGAGGAAGCAGCGGTTCTGGGCCAAGGAGGAGTCATGGGCGTCGGCGAAGGTGCCGATGAGGGCATCGGTGAGGACGACGCCCCGCACGAGGTCGTCGGTGAAGCGGTCCTCGACCGCGGCGCCGATGGGCGCCTCGAACAGCGTGCGCCAGGCCTCCTCGTCGTCGATGCGGCGGCGCAGCTCGTCGCGGGTGGGCAGCGGTTCGGTGAGGGTCGGGAAGACCCGCTCGGCGACTCGGCCGGTCATGCCGTAGAAGCGCTGCCAGGCCTCGTACTCGCGGTCGGAGCCGGTGAGCCGCGCGAAGGCCTCCCGGGTGCGCTTCTCGCCGCCGCCGACCAGGAGCCCGGTGGGGCGGCCGTCCCGTTCCACGGGGGTGTACGAGGAGATGGTGCGGGCGCGGACGCGGAATTCGAGACCGAGATCGCGCACGATCTTCTTCGGCAGCAGGCTGACCAGGTAGGAGTAGCGCGACAGCCGTGCGTCGACGCCGGCGAAGGGGCGCGTCGAGACCGCGGCACCTCCCGTGTGGTCCAGCCGCTCCAGGACCAGTACGGACCGGCCGGCCCGGGCCAGATAGGCGGCGGCGACGAGGCCGTTGTGGCCCCCGCCGACGATCACGGCGTCGTATGTCCGGTGTCCCTCGTGTGCAGCCATGGTTCTTGGTAACACGCGATGATCGTCAACGGCCAGGGGTGTACGGCGACGGGGTCAGCACCCGCCGGACGCGCACTGCCGGCGCAGCACCACCACCCGGCGGTACAGCTCGACGGCCTGGGCAGCACGGGCGGGCTGTCCCGCCGTAGCCCGGCGAGCATGCGGGGGCGGCCGTGGCCCCGGACATGGTCGCGGGCGGCAGCCACACCACGGTGCACAGCCCAGCGACCCGGCCGGCCGAGGCCCACGGCTGCCAGGCGCCCAACCACAACCGGCCCCGGAGTCCCCGAAGCGCTTCAGCGCCCGCCCGATGCGCACTGCCGGCGCAGCACCACCACCCGGCGGTACAGCTCCACAGCCTCGGCGCCGCAGCCAAGCTCTCCCGCCGTGCCTGGCGAGCATGCGGGGCGGCCGGGACCCCGGACATGGTCGCGGGCGGCACCCACGCCGCAGTGCTCGGTCCTCCCACCGACCCGGCCGGCCGAGGCCCACCGCAGCCCAGTCGCCCAACGACAACCGCCCCCGAAGATCCCGACGCGCCTCATCGCCCGCCCGACGCGCGCTGCTGGCGCAGTACCGCCACCCGGCGGTACAGCTCCACGGCCTCCGCGCCGCGGCCGAGTTGTTCTAGGCAGTGGGCCTCGTCGTTGCGGCTGGCGAGGGTGTCGGGGTGGTCGGGGCCGAGGACGCGTTCGCGGGCGGCGGCCACGCGGCGGTATTCGGTCAGGGCGTCGGACCAGCGGCCCAGCCAGCCGAGGCCGACGGCGACCTCGCGGCGGCTGACCAGGGTGTCGGGGTGCTCGGGGCCCAGCACCCGCTCGCGGATCGCGCAGACGTCGCGGGACTCGGCGAGGGCCTCCTCCCAGCGGCCCAGACGGCCGAGGTTGACGCCGAGGCCGTGGCGGGCGCGCAGGGTTTCGGGGTGGGTGGGGCCCTGGACGCGGGTACGGTCCTCGATCAGGTCGCGGTAGAGGGTGAGGGCCTCGGTGCTGCGGCCGAGGCGGCCGAGGCTGATGCCGACCTCGTAGCGGGCGGCGAGGGTGTCGGCGTGGTCGGGGCCGAGGGCCCGGGCGCGGGCCTCGGCGACCTCGCGGTAGGTCTGCAGGGCCTCCGGCCAGCGGCCCAGCTGGCCCAGGGCGTAGGCGACCTCGTAGCGGGTGACGAGGGTGTCGGGGTGCTCGGGGCCCAGCACGCGGGCACGGGCGGCGGCCACGTCGCAGGCCATGCGGTACGAGTCCTCCAGGCGGCCGAGTCTGCTGAGGTTGAAGGCGAGGTTGTGGCGGCAGCGCAGGGTGTCGGGGTGGTCGGGGCCCATCCCGCGCTCCCGGGCGGCGAGCACGGAGGTGTACACCTGGTGGGCGTCGAAGTGGCGGCCCAACTGGCCCAGCACGTACGCCATTTCCTGGCGGGCGGCGAGCGTGTCGGGGTGGTCGGCGCCGAGGGCCCGGGTTCGCGCGGCGGCCACGAACTTGTACTCCTGCAGGGCGTCTGCGGCGCGGCCGGTGCGGCTGAGGGTGAAGGCGACCTCGTAGCGGCTGGCGAGGGTGTCGGGGTGCTCGGGACCGAGCAGATGGGCGCGTTCGGCGGCGACCGCGCGGTGCACCTCGCCGGCCTCCTGCCAGCGGCCGAGCCGGCCCAGGCTGAGCCCGGCGTTGTGCCGTCCAGCCAAGGCGGCGAGGGTCTCCGCGGAGGGGGCGGGGTCCTCGCTCGGGCCGCCGGCGGGCCGGGGAATCCATTCGCCCGTGAGGCCCGCTCCGGCGTCCGGCGGTGTGGTGCCGAGACCAGCGCCGGTGGCCTTGTGACCGGTGGTCATGCCGCGCGTCCAGGAGGGCAGACGGGGCTCGCGGGAGGGCACCTGCTCCGGCGGTCGCAGTGCCGGCTGCGGGGTCACGACGGTCGGTACGTACGCCGGTGTCGTCCGGCCCGCAGTGAGACGGCGGCCCAACTCCCGGGCGTCGTGCGGGCGTTGCTCGGGGAGCTTGGCCAGCAGGTCCAGGATGATCTTCTCGAGGTACTCGGGGAGTTCGGCTCGGTGGCTGCGCGGCGGGCGGGGCGGGGTGTCACGGTGGCCGACGAGGATCGCCCAGGCGTCGTCGAGGTCGAACGGCGGGGCCCCGGTGGCGATCTCGTACAGGACGCAGCCCAGCGAGTACAGGTCGCTGCGCTGGTCGACCTCCGAGCCGCCGATCTGCTCCGGCGACATGTAGTGCGGGGTGCCCATGGCGATGCCGGTGCCGGTGAGGCGCGAGGTGAAGCCGATGTCGTGGCCTAGACGAGCGATGCCGAAGTCGCAGATCTTCACGGTGCCGTCGGCCAGCCGCATGATGTTGGCGGGCTTCAGATCGCGGTGCACGATGCCCTGCTGGTGGGTGTACGCGAGGGCGGAGGCGACCTGCTCGGCGATCTCGACGACGTCGCCGACCGGCAGCGGGTGGTGCTTGTTGTCCTCAAGGAGCTGGGAGAGGTTGCGGCCCTCCAGGAGTTCCATCACCAGGTAGAGGATGCCGTCGGACTCGCCGAAGTCGTGCACGACGGTGATCCCGCGGTGCTGGAGGGCGGCGGCCACGCGGGCCTCGCGGCGAAAGCGCTCCCTGAGGACGCGGGTGAAGGACTGGTCGTGGTGCGGACCGAGGGGCTTGAGGCACTTGACGGCGACATGCCGGCCGAGCGACTCGTCGCGCGATCGCCACACCTCGCCCATACCGCCCCGCCCGATCAGGTCGAGCAGCCGGTACCGGCCCTGGATCAGCCTGCTGTCCCCCATCTGCTGCGATCGCCCCCGTAACTTTCCGTCCCGGCCACCCCTGGCTCGTCCAGTATGGCGAGCTATCGTCCGAGTTTGTACGGTGCCGGGCGGGAGCCGGGGCCGAGCCGTGACATGGCGCGCAGGATGTGTTTGGGCGGGAGTTGCCAGCGCAGACGTGCGGGAATGCAGCGAAGCACGTTGCCTGTGGCGCGCAGTTGCAGGGTGACGGTGTCGGGTTTCGGGGCGGGTCGGCCGTACAGCTCATGGGCGTACGGCGGCAGGGCGGCGTACGCCAGTCGGGCCACGCGCCGCCACAGCACCTCGCGCGCGGGGACGAGGAGCGGGTGCGTCGGCGGGCGGAGCAGGAAGTCGTCCACTTCGCGCGCCTCGGGTCCGACGGCGAGCTCGGGCCGCACCTTCTCGAAGTAGGCGGCCAACTCCTCCTGGTCGGCCGGTACGGCGTCGGGGTCGAGCCCGACCAGGCGGGCACCGGCACGCTGTTCACCGATGTAGCGGTCGGCCTGCGCGTCGGTGAGCGGGAAGCCGGAGCGGCGCGCGACCTGCAGATAGGAGTCGATCTCGGCGCAGTGCACCCACAGCAGCAGCTCGGGTTCGTCGACGCCGTACCGCTCCCCCGTGTCCGGGTCGGTCGCCGACAGCATGGTGTGGATCTTCCGGACGCGGGCGCCGGCCCGCTCGGCGGCCTCGGTGGTGCCGTAGGTGATGGTGCCGACGAAGTTGGCGGTGCGCATCAGCCGGCCCCAGGCATCGCGCCGGAAGTCGGAGTTCTGCATGACGCCACGCACGGCCCGGGGATGCAGCGCCTGAAGGTAGAGCGCGCGGACTCCGGCGACCCACATCATCGGGTCGCCGTGCATCTGCCAGGTCACCGAGGACGGCCCGAAGAGCCCGGGGTCACCTGCGTGGATGTCCCTCACCCTTGCAGGCTAGCGCCGCACCCTGGGCATCCCCAGACCGATCCACGAGATGATCTCCCGCTGGATCTCGTTGTTCCCGCCGCCGAAGGTGAAGATCACGGCGGAGCGGTAGCCGCGCTCCAGTTCGCCGTGGAGGACGGCACCGGCGGAGCCCTCCTTCAGCGCGCCCGCAGCGCCGACGATCTCCATCAGCCAGGCGTAGGCGTCCCGGCGCGCCTCGGAGCCGTAGACCTTGACCGCGGAGGCGTCCTGGGGGGTGAGGGTGCCGTTCTGGACGGCGTGCACCATCCGCCAGTTGAGCAGCTTCATCGCATCCAGCCTGGTGTGGGTCTGGGCGAGCCGGCGGCGCACCCAGGGCAGGTCGACGACGCGGCGGCCGTCGGCCAGCTTGGTCTCCATGGCCCAGCGCTGCACGTCCTGCAGGGCGCGGATGGCCATGGTGCCGTGGGCGGCGAGGGTGACGCGCTCGTGATTGAGCTGGTTGGTGATCAGCCGCCAGCCCTGGTTCTCGGCGCCGACGCGGCGGGAGACGGGGACGCGGATGTTCTCGTAGTAGCTGGCCGTGGTGTCGTGCGAGGCAAGGGTGTTGATGACGGTGCAGGAGTAGCCGGGGTCGGTGGTGGGGACGAGGAGCATGGTGATGCCCTTGTGAGGCGGTGCCTCGGGGTCGGTGCGGGTCGCGAGCCACACCCAGTCCGCGGTGTCGCCGTTGGTGGTCCAGATCTTCTGCCCGTTGACGACGTACCCGTCGCCGTCGAACACCGCGCGCGTCTTCAGGGACGCGAGATCCGTCCCCGCGTCGGGCTCGCTGTAGCCGATCGCGAAGTCGATCTCGCCGGCGAGGATCTTGGGCAGGAAGTACGCCTTCTGCTCCTCCGTGCCGAACTGCATGATCGTCGGCCCGACGGTGTTCAGCGCCATCAGCGGCAGTGGTACGCCGGCCTGGGCGGCCTCGTCGAAGAAGATGAACTGCTCCATCGCGGTCAGACCGCGCCCGCCGTACTCCTTCGGCCAGCCCACGCCGAGCCAGCCGTCCGTGCCCAGGCGCCGGATGGTCTCGCGGTAGAAGCGTTTCTGGGCGGCCGGGTCGCCGTGCCGTGCGTAGGCGTTGTCCGGCACCAACTCGGCGAAGTACGCGCGCAGTTCGGTGCGCAGCCGCTGCTGCTCGGGCGTGTATTCGAGGTGCACGGCGCCTCCAGGCTTCCCAGGCCGGTCCTGACGGCGCACACCGTAGAACGTGTTCCAGAAATTGGGAATGGCGAGGGACAGGGAAAGGGCCCCCGGTCGTCGACCGGGGGCCCTTTGCCGAGTGAGCCGGCGGAACCGGTCAGGGGGCGACGGGAGTTGCCCGGGTGGCGCCGTCCACCCGCGCCGGTTTCGGGGCGAGCACCCGCTCCGCCAGCACCCCGAAGACCAGCCCGAAGGAGGTCCACAGGGTCAGCTGGACGGCCAGGGCGGCCAGTCGGAACTGCCAGAGCAGGGTGGCGGAGAAGTCCTTCGGGACCTCGTTGACGGCCGGCAGGAACGCATACGCGAGCCCGACGGCGAGGAGGAAGAACGCGCCCGCGGCGAGCGTCGCGTTCCAGTTGCCCAGGCGCGGCGCGAGGCGCTTGCCCAGGATGACGGTGGCGACGGCCAGCAGCACGCTGAGCACCATCATCAGGAAGTACAGCGTGGTGCGCTTGCCGATGGTGCCCGGGTCGCCGACGGACGGCGGGTTGGCCGGGTACTTCAGGAACGGCACGACGTACACGGCGATCAGACCGGCGGCCGCGAGGAGCAGCGCGCTCGCGCGCGGCCCGAAGCGGCCGATGCGGCCGAGCGCGAAGCAGTACGCGAGAGCGGCGATGCCGCCGAACGCGACGCCGTAGACCAGGACACCGGTGGACAGGCCCGCGGTGGACTGCATCGTGCGGCTGACGACTTCCATGCCGTGCTCGTGCGAGTGAGCCTCCTCGTAGGCGATGGCCGCGTCGACGCGCGGTTCACCGAGGAAGTAGGCGACGACCAGGGCGAGCAGGCCCGCGGCGAGTCCCGCGAGCATGCCGCGCACCAGGAGGTTGCGGACGGTTGCCGAGTTCATGAGCGGCTGTGCTTTCTCGCCGCCCTCAGTGGCAGGGGAAGCCGAGCAGGTGACGGGCGTCGTGCACCCACTCGTGCACGTCAGATCCGTTCATCACGGAGGTGGCGCCCTGCTCGGCGCCGACGAAGTAGAGCAGTACCAGCATCAGGATGCCGAAGAAGACCGCCCAGGGGACGATCGCGCCGATCGGCAGCTTTGCGGGTACGGCGGTGGGGGTGGTGGTCGGCTGAGCGACAGACTGCGCCATGGCAGGCCCTCCTGGGGGAACTCGCGTCCCGTCTCGGTGGTGCACGCGACGACGGGGCGGGTCTGACTCACCCGGTGCGCACCCAGGGTGCGTACCGGACTTACAGTGGCGCGACCGTGCCGGACTTCCACCGGCTTCCGCTGTGCCGTCGTCAATATCCACGAGAAGGTACCGCGAAGCAGAGTTGCGGCCAAGAGCGCACGGATCGGCGGCGAGCGCCCCTGGTGAGCCGTTTCAGCCGTCGGATCAAGGGATTTGAGGGAATGTCGAGGGCGGGGACGGACGTATGACAAGCCGAGTGATCTTGGTCTCACCTGCGCTCACCGCGGCGCTCAGGGAGGCGCGCTTCGACGACGGCTGCCCGCTCGACGCCTCGGGGCTGCGGCAGGCACGGGCGGCCGCCGGCACGCTCCCGGCGGCGGAACGGGTCCGGGTCTCCCCCACCGTGCGCTGCCGCGAGACGGCGCAGGCTCTCGGTCTCGACGCCGTGGACGCGCCGGAGTTGGCGGCTCTGGACGCGGGCCGCTGGCGCGGTGCGACGCTGGCGGAGGTGAGCCAGCGCGAGCCGGAGGCGCTGGCCCGCTGGCTGTCGGACCCCGCGGCCGCGCCGCACGGTGGGGAGTCGGTGACGGCGCTGTGCGACCGGGTGGCGGGCTGGCTGGAGGCGGTCGCGCGGACACCGGGCCGGACGCTCGCCGTGGTCGAACCCGAGGCCGTACGGGCCGCGGTGGTGCGGGCGCTCGGGGCGCCGGAGTCGGCGTTCTGGCGGGCGGATGTCCCGCCGCTGACGGCGATCGAGCTCAGCGGCAGGTCCGGGCGCTGGAACGTGCGGCTCGGGCAGCCGGTCGGCGCGCCGTGAGCGTCAGTTCAGGGTGACGAGGAATTCCGTGCACGCCTCGGCGCACTGCCGGCAGGCCTTGGCGCCGTCCTCGGCGCCCGGCAGCCGGTCGAAGGCGTGCGCACCCTCCAGGCACACGGTGCGGCACCACTCCACCTGGATGCGGATGGCGGCCTCGTCCAGGTGGTTCTGCTCGGACAGCACACGGCAGGTCGCGTCGCACACCTCCGCGCACATGATGCCCTTGCGTCGTACGAGTTCCTGCTCCTCCGTGCCGTCCGGATCCACGAGGCTTGCGCGCAGAGCACACGCGCGTGCGCACTCGGTGCAGGCCTGCGCGCAGGCGAAGCGGTCCTCCAGGAACCGGAAGAGCTCCTGCTGGGTCGTCGAAGTCACACCTGGCGGGTTGCCGTCGTCGATCGCCTCAAACACCGGGAACCGCGGTCCGGCCGACTTCGGCCGGGTCGGTTCGCACCGGGTCCCATGGGTACCCGCGAGCCCATGAGCACCTCATGGATGGACATGAACATCGCCGCAGGTCGCGGCGCACTCGGAATCGGCCTGGTCGTCGTGGGGGTGGCGGTCGTGGCCCTGCTGATCGGTGCCTTCTTGCTGGGCGCCCGCATCCGTCGCCGCGAACCCGCTCCGCCGCGCCCGGAGGATCAGCCGCGGCTGCCGGACGACGGCCCGGTCCGCGAGGTACGGGAGAACCGTGAGCCCGCCGAGATACCCCGCAGCGACCACCGGCTGACCCCGCACGAGCTGCCTGGTCACGGCAATACGCCGAGCAGGACGAGCGGGTCGCAGCGGCCCAAGCGCTGGAGCGAGGGCAGCAGCGGGTCGTTCGGGAGCGGCGGGCCGGGGAGCCGCTGACGCCGGGCACGTCCGCGGGCGACGCCGGGAGGACGTGAGAGTCAAGACCGACCCCGCCCGCGGCACCCTGCCGCTGCCCGACTACGACCACCTGCCGACCGGCGGGCTCGAGAGCCCCCAGCAGCGGGAAACCCTCGCCCGCCCGAGGTCATCGACCCCATACCGGTCATCGAGTCGCGGCCAGCTCCCGAGGGGCGCACGGTGTTTCGCGTCGGCCCGAGGGTGCGCGGGACATGACGTCGACGTCGAGTTTGCGCTCGGCCCTGGGGTGGTCGAAGCACGGCGCTCCGGAGCGCAGCGGCCGGGCTGGCGGAGACGAGCCGGTGGTCCAGGAAGGTGGCGGCCCTCGCTCACCGCTGCGATCCGCCGGCTTCTGCTGACAGGCTGCGCGGCTCGGACGGCGCGTTCAGCCTCTGCACGCTCGTATACGTCTATACGTCGATGCCCTCGCGAGCCGGCCGGCTCCGGGCGATGTCCCGCAGACCTTCACCCAGTCCCGCTCATGAGGGCTCGGACGCGCCTGGACGAGGCGCTCGACCGGCCGCCGGCTCACCGAAAGCGGGGATGCTCGGCCCCTGCGGAAGCAGCTGAACCACGACGAAGGACACCACGGCGGCCAGCACCACCAGCGCCACCGTGTCCACGTTGCCCAGCAGGAGCACGACCAGGACCACGCTGCTCACGGGCACCCGCAGAGCGGCGGTCACCGACGCCGCCATCCCGACCGCCATCGCCGGCACCAGCCCCAGACCGGGCAGTGGGGCCAGCAGGACACCGGCCGCCCCGCCCAGGAACAGGGCGGGGAAGACGGGGCCACCGCGCAGGCTGCCCAGGCAGAAGGTGTACGCGAGGGCCTTGAACACCAGCACCGCGACAAGGGCACCCACCGACCAGGCGTGCGGGTGCTGCGCCAGGCCGGCCAGGGCGTTCTCCCCCGACATGGCGGCGTCGGCCGGCGAACGGCCGGTGGCGACCGCGTAGAGGCTGATGGAGGCCGCCGCCCCCAGCGCGCACAGAATGGTGTTCCGTACCGTCCGGGTCGTCACGAAGCCGGCCACGAACCTGCCGCCCACGAACACCCAGTGGATGAGGAAGGCGAGGGCCGGCGCGATCAGCAGGACCCACAGGACGTCTGCCCAGTCGAGCGGCGGCGGCTTCGGCAGCCCGATGTCCAGGCTCCCGGTCTCCAGGCCGGTCCAGTGCACGAACCCGGTGAAGATCAAATCCCCGACTCCGCTGGCCAGCAGGGCCGGCAGCATCACCGCGAACAGCTGCGGCCCACCCATCCCGGCCACCTCCATCAGGAGTACGGCTCCCACCACGGGGTTCCCGAAGAGCGCCGAGATGGCCGCCGCGGCCCCGGCCGCGCCGAGCAACGCCGTGCTCGCCTCGGTCTGCGGCGCCCGGACCAGGCTCGCGAAGAGCAGCGCCAGACCGCCGCCCAGGGCGATCAGCGGCGCCTCGGGACCCAGTACGACCCCGAGCGGCAGACCGACCAGAGCGGCGACGAGGACACCGGGCAGCGCTTCCTTGGTGACCCCGCCGGCATGCAGACCGCCCGCCGGGATGTGCCCGCCCCGCCCGGGAAGCCGGGCGACCACCAGACCTACGACCAACCCGGCCACCGCCATCAGGGGCAGCGCCCACCACCAGGGAGCCTGCTTCCAGCCCAGGTCCTTGGGCCAGTCGGTCCAGATCAGCTGCTCCAGCTGGTGGAGCGCGACGAGGAACCAGAAGGCGAGCAGTGCCACCGGAACACCGATCAGCCCGCAGAACACCAGCGCCTTGCGGTATTCGGGGCGGCGCAGCATCTTCTGCAGCTGGTCGGCCTCAGGGGGCTGATTCGCCTGCGCGGACACGGCCGCTCCCGATCTCGTCCCGGTAATGGGGTCCTCCCGAGGTCAGGACACGACAGGTGATTCAACCCATAACGGGCCAATTTTATCCAGCCGGTTGTCCATTGCCCGTCGCCACGCTAATGGGGACCAGAATCGGCTCGATGCGACCGAGGTCGAGTTGTGATGGCGACGCGTCGGGGCCATCTGTCCGTCAGGCCCCGTGCAGCGGCGTCCGCTGCACGTCGCACGCGCCGTCTGCGGCCCATGACCGCGTAGTCACTTGGCCTGCGTCGACTGAAGACACTCCAGGGGTGACGGACTCGGTGAACGTCCGCCCGCTGGGGGCTACGTCGAGCGGGGCTGAGTCGCCGGGATCCGGTGGGTGAAGAACATCGCGAGGAGCGAGGTGAGGGCGAGGATCGCGAGTGCGGCGCGCAGGCCGTCCAGCCGTGCGTCGGCGTTCGCGTCGAGTGCCGCCTGGGTCACCTTCGTGCTCGTGCCTGCCTCGTCGAGGGCGGCCTTGAGCTGAGCGTCCGACAGGAAGGGCACGCCGCTTTCGAGTTCGACGCTCGCCTCGCTCTTGACCTGGTCGGGGATCTCGGGGTTCTGCTCGACGTTGGCGAGGAACGAACTGGTCAGCGCGGCGATCAGGACCGATCCGGCCAGTGCCGTACCGATCGAGGAGCCCAGGTTGGTGACCGCGTTCTGGACGCCGCCCACTTCCGCGCTCCGCTCGTCCGGCACCGCGGACACGGTGACCGAGCCGAGCTGGGACGCCAGCGCGCCCATGCCGAGCCCGATCAGCAGAAGGGGAATGGTGACGACTTCCGCACCGGCGTCGGCGTCGAGCGCGGCCATCAGGACCACCGCTCCCGCGAACAGCGAGAGGACCCCGAGCCGCACCACCCGCCGCGGCGAGACATCCGGGAGGAAACGCGGGATGAGGATCGCGGCGGCCAGCAGCGTCAGCGAGAGCGGCAGGATGCGGGCGCCGGTCTTGAGCGCGGACAGGCCGAGGGCGACCGACAGATAGAGGGGTACGACGAAGAAAACCCCCATCTGCACGAGGTACTGGAAGAAGAACATCGTCAGGCCGCCGGTGAGTTGCCGGTTCTGAAGGAGGGCCGGGTCCACGAGTGGTTCCCTGCGCCGCTCCACGAGGCGTGCCTCCCAGCGGAGGAACAGCCAGATCAGGAGCAGTCCCGCCAGCATCAGCCAGACGACCAGTGAGATTCCGAGCCAGGTGGGCGCGTCGGGCTTCGGCTGGAACCAGCCCCATTCGTCCGAGCGGAGTACGCCGTAGACGAAGATCCCGAGCCCGGCTGCGGACAGCGCCGTGCCGACGAGATCGATGCGGGAGCGGCTTTCGGCCGGTGCGTCGGCGATACGGCGGCCGAGGGCCAGGATGGCGAGAACGATCGCGACTTCACCGGCGAACACCCAGCGCCAGGAGAAATATGTGGTCGCGACACCTCCGACAAGCGGACCGAGGGCGATCGCAACGGCTCCTGCGGCTGTGACCAACCCGTAGGCGGCGGGGCGGCGTTCGACACCGAAGTTGCCGGCGACGAGCGCCACGATCGCGGGCAGGATCAGCGCCGCCCCGAGGCCTTCCAGGAGCGACCAGCCGATCAGGAGCACCGGCAGGTTCGGGGCCAGGGCCGTGGTCAGGGATCCGCACCCGTAGACGGCACAGCCGATCATGAAGGCGCGTTTGTGACCGATCAGCGCACCGACCTTGCCGCCGGGGATCATGAACATCGCCATCACAAGGGTGTAGGCGGTGATCGCGCCCTGGACGCCGGTCACCGTCGTGCCCACGTCATCGGCCACCGTTGCGATCGAGACGTTCATGACAGAGCTGTCCAGGGCCATCAGGAACTGGCCGGACGCGAGTGTCAGCAGGACGAGCCGCGTGGCTGCCGAACTCTCAGAGCCGGTTTCCCGTGGTGCCATGCGCGTATCGTCTCAACGGCCGTGGCGATCGGCCGTCGACCCGCCACGGAGGTCGACCGATTGGCGGTGCGTCGGCCGAAGCTCGGGTGGGCGGTGTCGGCATGCGTCATGAGTTCCGCGGCGACGCCAGTCACCACCCACGGGAGCCCCGGCGGATGCGTCACCGGCTGTCGCTGATACCGGTGGTGTTCATCAGGGCCGCACGGCCCGCCTCGAGCCGGGCCGCCGGGATCCGGAACGGCGAGCAGGAGACGTAGTCCAGTCCCACGCGGTGGAAGAAGTGGATGGAGTCCGGGTCGCCGCCGTGTTCGCCGCACACGCCTGTCTCCAGGCGGGAGTTGACCGCGCGGCCCGCCTCCACGGCCAGCTCCACGAGCCGCCCGACGCCTTCTTGGTCGATCGAGTCGAACGGCGAAACGGCGAAGACGCCCTTCTCCAGGTACAGCGGGAAGAACGACGCCTCCGCGTCGTCGCGGGACAGACCCCAGGTGGTCTGGGTCAGGTCGTTGGTGCCGAAGGAGAAGAAGTCGGCCGCCTCGGCGATGCGTGCGGCGGTGAGCGCGGCGCGCGGCAGCTCGATCATCGTGCCGATCGGGCAGTCGAGGGTCAGACCGGTCTCGCTCTCCACCTCGCCGAGCACCAGTTCCGCCTCGGAGCGGGCGAGCCTCAGTTCCTCGACCGTGCCGACCAGCGGGATCATGATCTCGGCGCGCGGGGTACCGCCGTCGCGCAGTCGCTCGACCACGGCCTCGGCGACAGCCTGCACCTGCATGGCCATCAGGCCCGGTACGGCCAGGCCCAGGCGGACCCCGCGCAGGCCCAGCATCGGGTTCTGCTCGTGCATCCGCTCGACGGCGGCGAGCAGTTCCCGGTCGTGCGGGGCAGGGTGCTCGGTGCGGGCCAGGCGGACGGCCAGTTCGGTGCGGTCGGGCAGGAACTCGTGCAGCGGCGGATCGATCAGCCGGATCGTCACCGGCAGCCCGTCCATCGCCTTGAGGATGGCAGTGAAGTCGGCCCGTTGCAGCGGCAGCAGGGCGTCCAGGGCCCGTTCGCGTGCGAGGTCGTCACGGGCCAGGATCATCGCCTCGACCAGTTCCCTGCGCTCACCGAGGAACATGTGCTCGGTGCGGCACAGACCGATCCCCTGCGCACCCAGCGCGCGGGCGCGGACGGCGTCCTCGGGTGTGTCGGCGTTGGCCCGCACCTGCAGGCGGCGCCCCGAGTCGGCGCGGGCGAGAGCGCCCAGCACGGCCTCGGTGAGCGTGTCCGTGGCGGTTCCGGTCTCCAGCGCGCGTCCGACGGGGGACGCGGTGAGCGGCAGGGCGCCGAGGTGCACGGTGCCCGCCGTGCCGTCGACGGAGACGACGTCGCCCTCGCGGACCACGGCTCCGGAGGGAGCGGTGAACTGCCGTGCGAGCGGGTCCACGGCCAGCTCCTCCGCGCCGCACACGCACACCTTGCCCATGCCACGCGCGACGACCGCGGCATGGCTGGTCTTGCCGCCCCGGCTGGTCAGGACGGCCTGTGCGGCGATCATCCCGGGCAGGTCGTCGGGGGTCGTCTCACGGCGGACGAGGACCACCTGCTCGCCGGCCGCGGCACGCCGTACGGCCTCGGCGGAGTCGAAGACGACGGCGCCCACCGCGGCGCCCGGCGAGGCGGGCACGCCGTGGGCGAGGGGCACGTCGGCGGTCTTCACGTCGAAGCGGGGAAACATCAGGCGGGTCAGCTGGGCGCCGTTCACACGGGCCAGCGCCTCGTCGGCGCTGATCGTCCCTTCCTCGCGCAGGTCGTGGGCGATGCGGAAGGAGGCCTCGGCGGTGCGCTTGCCCACCCTGGTCTGCAGGATCCACAGCTTGCCGCGTTCGACGGTGAACTCGACGTCGCACAGGTCGCGGTAGTGCTTCTCAAGGGTGCGCAGATGGTCGCCGAGCTCGACGTAGGCGCGGGGGTCGAGCGCCCTGAGCTCGCGCAGGGGCAAGGCGTCGCGCACGCCTGCGACCACGTCCTCGCCCTGTGCGTCGGGCAGATAGTCGCCGTACATGCCGCGTTCTCCGGTGGCGGGGTCGCGGGTGAAGGCGACACCGGTGCCGGAGTCGTTGCCGAGGTTGCCGAAGACCATGGCCTGCACGTTGACGGCGGTGCCGAGATCCTCCGGGATGTGCTCGCGGTGCCGGTAGACGTGGGCGCGTTCGGTGTTCCAGGAGTCGAAGACCGCGCGGACGGCGCGGGCGAGCTGGTCGGCCGGGTCCTGCGGGAAGTCCTCGCCGGTTGCCTTGCGGATGATGGCCTTGAACTCCTCGGTGAGCGCCATGAGTTCACCGACGTCGAGGTCGTGGTCGTCCGACTTGTGCGCCGCGATGGCCTGTTCGAACAGGTCGCCGTCCACGCCCATCACGGTGTGCCCGAACATCTGGATGAGCCTGCGGTAGGAGTCCCAGGCGAAGCGCTCCTGCCCGGAGGCCTTGGCGAGCCCGTTGACGGACTGGTCGTTGAGCCCGATGTCGAGGATGGTGTCCATCATGCCGGGCATGGAGAAGCGGGCGCCCGAGCGCACGGACACCAGCAGCGGGTCGTCGGGGGCGCCGAGGGTCCGCCCCATGGCCCGCTCCAGGCCGGCCAGGGCCCGGGCCGCCTCGACACCGAGTTCGGGCGGTTCCTCGCCCGTGGCCAGGTAGACCTTGCAGGCCTCGGTGGTGACGGTGAACCCGGGCGGGACGGGCAGGCCGATCCGGGTCATCTCGGCGAGTCCGGCGCCCTTGCCGCCGAGCAGGGCTGCCATGTCGCGGCCGCCCTCGGCGAACCCGTACACGTACTTCGTCGGCTTGGTCATCGCAGCCTCTCAGTCATGGGGTACGACGGCCACGGGGCAGCCGACGTGGTGGATGGCGGCGTGGGCGACGGGGCCGGTACGGGGGACGGTGGGCCGCCCGGTCCTGCGGCGGCCCACGACGAGCAGGCTCGCGCCGGACGCGGCCCGCACCAGCACGGAGGTCGCGCGGCCCTCGGTCACGGTCTCGACGACCCGGACCTCGGGGTACTTCTCGCGCCACACCTGCAGGACGGCGGTCAGGAAGCCGAGCCACTCCTCGGCCCGGTCCGGGCGGTTCACCAGGCCGATGTCCCCGGCGCCGAGCCCGACGGGTGAGGGCTGCTGCCAGGCGTGCACGACCTTCAGCCGCGAGCGCCGCAGCCGGGCCTCCTCGAAGGCGAACTCGATGACCTCGTCGCAGGGGTCGGCGAGGTCGATGCCGAGCACGACGTCCCGGTACCCGGTGCGGGTGGACTCGGCGCCGTCGTCGTCCAGCAGATGCTCGTCGGCGGCCTCTTCACCGGACCGGACGAGGACGACCGGCCGGGCCGCCCCTGCCACCACGCCGAGGGCGACCGAACCGACCAGGAACCTGGTGAAGCCGCTGAGGCCGCGCGATCCCACCACCAGCAGGTCGGCCTGCTCGGCCGCCTTCAGCAGGGCGGCGGTCGCGGGACCCTCGACCTGCTCCTGGTCCAGCTTTACGGCGGGGCAGGTGCGCCGGATGCGGTCCTCCGCCTGGCGCAGGGACCGCCGGGCGAGGTGGCGCTGGGCGGCCGTGGCGATCTCGCCGTCCTCCTGACGAGGGTGCCAGTTCCAGGCGTGCACAAGCCGTAGCGGCCGGTCGCGGCGTACCGCCTCGCGGGCGGCCCACTCGGCGGCTGCGAGACTCTCGGCGGATCCGTCGACTCCGGCGATGACGGGCGGAAGCATGGTGCGCACCTCCTGCGCTCGGTCTGCTCCTCACCACCAGCTTCGTACCGCGGCCTACCGGCAGGTATGGGCCGCCAGGTCTCCAAGCGGGTCCGTTCGGCCCCTGCGCACGACGGGGGCGGGCGGCGATCGTGGAAGGACCCCGGCCAGAAGGCGGCACACCATGCAACGAGTGATCATCGCCGGTGTCGACCGGTCGGCACGCAGTCGAGCCGCGGCGGACTGGGCCACACGCGAGGCGCTGCTGCGCGGACTGCCCCTACGGGTGGTGCATGTGGTACCGCCGGCCCCGTTGGATCCGGTGGAGCAGTGGCCGTACCGTCCGGCGGCCGTGGCGGACCATGTGGTGGCCGAACTCGTCGAACGGCACCCGGCGTTGCATGTGCGCGGTGAGAGCCACACCGGGATGCCCGCCCCCGTCCTGCGCGCCGTGGGCGAAGAGGCGGAGCTGGTCGTGCTCGGCCTGCGCGGCGAGGGCGGTACCGCGGGGAGCACGATGGGCGCCACCGCCGCGGCCCTGGCGGAGGGGTCCGCCGGGCCGGTGGTCCTGGTGCCCGGCCCGCTCGTCGGCCAGGGCCCGCCGCGCCCGTCCGCCGGCGTGACCGTCGGCGTCGACGTCCGGGACCCGGTCGGCGGCGCGCTCGACTTCGCCTTCGACGCGGCCCGGCTGCGCGGTGCACGTCTGCATGCGGTGTACGCCTGGAAGCTGCCCGCGTCCGCCGCCGCTTCGCCCTTCCCGGTCCTGGAGGAGGACCGCGCCACCTGGGAGGACCACGAGGTGCAGCTGCTGTCCGACGTACTGCGGCCGTGGCGCAGGAAGTACCCCGATGTCGACGTCCTCGAGGACGTCATGCTGTTCCCCCCGGTGGAGGCCCTGGTCCATGCCTCGGAAGGTGCCGAACTGGTGGTGGTCGGGCGGCGTTCCGCCTCGGGTGCCACCCTCCGGGAGCTGCTGGAGCGCTCCCGTTGCCCGGTGGCCGTCGTCCCCGCATGATCGGGGGAGGGTCGGCCCCGGCGGTTGGGTCGTTCGGCCCCTGTGGGGCCGGATGGCCTCGGCGCAGGGTGAGGACCATGAGGACGCGTACTCGGATCGCCGTCATCGGCGTCGGCAACGAGTTCCGGCGCGACGACGGCGTGGGCTGGGCCGTCCTCGCCCGGCTGCGGGAGCGGGCCGCGCAGCGGCCGCTGCCGCCGGACACCGTGCTCGCCACCTGCGACGGTGAGCCCGGACGGCTGATCGGGCTGTGGGAGGACGCGGATCTCGCGGTGGTCGTGGACGCCGCCCATGCGCACCCGGGCGAGCCCGGCCGCGTGCACCGCCTCGAACTCTCCGGCGGACTTGAGGCACAGCCGCAGACGACCAGCTCGCACGGCCTCGGTCTCGGCGAGGCCGTCGAACTCGCCCGCGCTCTGGGCGTGTTGCCCCAGCACCTCGTCGTGTACGCGGTGGAGGGCGCCGAGAGCGCGCTGGGCACCGGCCTCTCCCCTGCCGTCGAGGACGCCGTGGAACCCCTCGCCCGGGCCGTCGAGTCCGAGCTCGCCCGGCACCGGGAGACCGCCGCCGGGAGGCCGGCATGACCGTGCGGCGCTTCCACGTGGAAGGGATCGTCCAGGGCGTCGGCTTCCGCCCGTTCGTGTACCGCACCGCATCTGCGCTCGGCCTGGACGGCTGGGTGGCCAATGTCAACGGGCATGTGGAGGGCGAGGTCGCCGGACCGCTCGGCACGATCGACGAGTTCGCCGCCCGGTTGCGCAGCGACGCGCCGGCCCTCGCCCGGGTGCGCCGCGTCCGGCTGACCGGCGGCACGCCCGAGCAGGCTTATGGGCAGGGGTTCCAGGTACGGCACAGCGCGCCCGCCGGTGGGGACACCGCGCCGTGCGAGATCCCGCCCGACGCGGCGATCTGCGAGGCCTGCCTGGCCGAGTTGCACGACCCCCGGGACCGCCGCCACCGCTACCCGTTCATCAACTGCACGGACTGCGGGCCGCGCGCCACGATCATCGAGGACCTGCCTTACGACCGGATCCGCACCACCATGCACCGCTTCCCGTTGTGCGCCCGGTGTGCCGCCGAGTACGCCGATCCGGGCGACCGGCGCTTCCACGCCGAGCCCGTCGCCTGCCCCCTGTGCGGTCCCCGGCTGGCCTGGGAGGACCTGCGCGGCGAGGAGGCGCTGCGGGCGGCGGTGAAGGCCGTCGAGGCGGGCGGGATCGTCGCGCTGAAAGGCCTCGGCGGCTATCAGCTCGTGTGCGACGCGGGCGATCCGGCTGCCGTGTCGGAGCTGCGGCGCCGCAAGCACCGTCCTACCAAGCCGTTCGCCGTCATGGTCCGCGACCTCGATTCGGCCGCCCGGCTGGCGCGGATCGGCGCCACCGAGCGGCAGGCCCTGACGTCCCCGGAACGCCCTGTGGTGCTGCTCGCCCGGCGCCCGTGGCACGGCAGTGCCCCGCTCGCCCCCGAGGTGCACCCCGGTCTGACCCGCGTCGGCCTGTTCCTGCCCACCACCGGCCTGCACCACCTCCTCCTCGACGAGCTGGCCCGCCCTCTCGTGGTCACCAGCGGCAACCTCAGCGACGAGCCGATCGCCGTCGAGGACACCGAGGCCCGGCGCGCGCTCGCCGGTGTCGCGGACGGCTTCCTCACCCACGACCGGCCCATCCGCTCCCGCTACGACGACTCGGTGGTGCAGTTCGCCGGGCGGACCCGGATCACGGTGCGCCGGGCCCGCGGGCTCGCTCCCGCCCCCTTGCCGCTGTCCGTCCGTGAACCGGTCGCCGGGGCCGGTGCCCAGCTGAAGCACACCTTCACCCTGGCCGCCGACGGCCGGGCCCATCTCGGCCCGCACACCGGAGACCTGGCCGACCTGGCCGTCAACGAAGCGTTCCTGGCCTCGTACGAGCACCTCAAGCGGCTCACCGGCATCGAACCCGCAGTCCTCGCCCACGACCTGCACCCCGGTTATCTGTCCACGCAGTGGGCCGAGGCGCAGCCGCTGCGCCGCGTTGCGGTGCAGCACCATCACGCGCACGTGGCCGCGTGCGCGGCCGAGCACGGCGTACAGGGGCATTTCCTCGGTGTCGCCTACGACGGCCTGGGGCTGGGCGACGACGGCACGCTGTGGGGCGGCGAGATCCTCGTCGCCGATCTGAGCGGCTACCGTCGCGTGGGCCGGTTCGCCACCGCGCCCCTGCCCGGCGGCGACGCGGCGGTACGCCATCCTTCCCGCACGGCGCTGGGCCAGCTGTTCGGCGCCGAGACGCTGGGCTCCCCGCGCCCGTACCCCTGGCTCACCCGGGCCTTCACGGACCGGCTCGATCCGGCCGAGGTCACGGCCGTGCGCGCGATGATCGCCAGGGGCGTGAACTGCCCCCGCGCCTCCAGCGCCGGACGGCTCTTCGACACGGTCGCCGCGCTGCTGGGGCTGTGCGACCGGGCGAGTTACGAGGGCGAGGCGGCCGTCCTGCTCGAAGCGGCCGCGGGCGCCGAGCACGCCGCGCCCCTTTCCCATCGGGTGGTCCGGGCGCAGGGCCTGTGGGTGTACGACTGCGCGCCGACGCTGGCCGATCTGCTGGAGCGGCGGCTGGGCGGGGAGCCGGTGGCCCGGCTGGCCGCTGCCTTCCATCTGACGCTCGGGATCGTCACCGCGGAACTCGTCGCGCGGGCCGTGGCCGAGGGCGCGCCGCGCACGGTCTGCCTCGGCGGTGGCTGCTTCGTCAACCGCCGTCTGCTGACGGAGGTGAGACGGCGGCTGCACGCGCAGGGGCTGCGGGTGCTGGTCGGTGGTCAGGTCCCGGTCGGGGACGGCGGCATCAGCTACGGCCAGGCGGCGGTTGCTGCCGCACGACTGGCCGGGGAGAGGTGAGCGCACATGTGCCTGGGCATCCCGGGACGGGTCCTGGAGATCCACGACGATGCGGGGCTGCGGATGGCCACGGCGGACTTCGGCGGGATACGGCGCGAGGTCTGTCTGAGCTGCACGCCCGAGGCGGACGTGGGGTCGTACGTGATCGTGCACGTCGGGTTCGCGATCACCTTGGTCGACGAAGCGGAGGCCGAGCGGACCCTCGACGTGCTGCGGGCCATGGCAGGGGCCGTCGAGGGGGAACTGGGCGAGCCCCTTCCCTAGCGCTCGGCCGGCACAGCGATGTCCGCAGGCCGCAGGTTGGCGGCGTTGCAGGTCCGGTCGGCTTGTGCTGCTGGGCCAGTTGGCCCCTGCCTCAGGTGGTGGACGCCGTCAGAAGCTGAGAGTGGAAGCCGGCGACGAGGAGGAGCGACATGAGCACAGCCCCGGCCGTCCTCGATCGGGACGGGCTCAGCGCCCTGGTCACGGTGCTGGTGGCGGACGGACGGACCGTCGTCGGGCCGACCGTCCGCGACGGTGCGATCGTGCTGTCCGAGCTGACCTCGGCGGATGCCCTGCCGTACGGCTGGGGTGTCGAGCTGGAGGCCGGGCGGTACCGGCTGGTGCCACGCGAGGACGGCGCCGCCTTCGCGCACAGCGCGGGCCCCCAGTCCTGGAAGAACTTCCTGCACCCGTCCCGGGAGCGGCTGTGGAGTGCCGACCGGACGGCGGAGGGCGAGGTGACGTTCACCGCGCACGAGCCCGCGGCCCCGGCCTACGCCTTCCTCGGTGTGCGGCCCTGTGACCTGCGGGCCATCGCCATCCAGGACCGCGTGCTGACCGGCGGCCGCTACGAGGACACCGGCTACGGCAGGCGCCGGTCCGGCGCCCTGCTGATCGCCGCCGAATGCACCGAGCCCGGCGCGACCTGCTTCTGCGTCTCCACCGGCGGCGGACCCGCCGCCGACCCCGGCTACGACCTCGCGCTCACCGAGGTGGTCGACGAGGACGGGCACCGGTTCCTGGTGCGCGTGGGAAGCGAAGAAGGCGCCCGGCTGCTGGAGCAGGTGCCGCACCGCCGCGCAGACCTGGCCACAGAGGCCACCGCGCGCGCCTCGGTGGACGCGGCCCGCGACCGGATGGGCCGCTCGCTGCCCCCGGTCGACCTGCGCTCCCTGATGGGCGCGAGCCTGGACGCCGAACGCTGGAACGACGTCGCCGAGCGCTGTCTGACCTGCGGCAACTGCACCATGGTCTGCCCGACCTGCTTCTGCACCACCACGGAGGAGGTCACCGACCTGACCGGTGACCACACCGAGCGCTGGCAGCGCTGGGACTCCTGCTTCGACCTGGACTTCTCGTACCTGCACGGCGGCTCGGTGCGCCACTCGCCCCGCAGCCGCTACCGGCAGTGGCTCACCCACAAGCTCTCGACCTGGCACGACCAGTTCGACACCACCGGATGCGTGGGCTGCGGGCGCTGCATCACCTGGTGTCCGGTCGGCATCGACATCACGGAGGAAGTGGCCGCACTGCAGGCCGAACGCGGAACGGAGTCGGACTGATGCCTCCCTCGATCGCCCTGCGCATGAACCACGCGCTGCCCGCCGAGCACCGTGAGCGGCTGCTGCGGGTCGGCCGCGAGACCGCCTTCCCGCCGGGCAGCCGCCTCTTCGAGGAGGGCGGGCACGCGAACCGGTTCTGGATCATCCGCAGTGGGACGGCCGCCCTGGACATGCATGTCCCCGGCCGCCGCCCGCCGGTCGTCGAGACGCTCGGCGTCGGCGATCTGCTCGGCTGGTCCTGGCTCTACGAGCCGTTCGTGTGGCAGCTCGGCGCGGGGGCGGTGACGCCCTTGCAGGCCTACGAGTTCGACGCCGTCGCCGTCCGGCTGATGTGCCTGGACGACCCCGAGTTCGGCCGTGCCGTGGAGCACTGGGTCGGCCGGGTGCTGGCCCACCGGCTGAACGCGGCCCGCGCCCGGCTGGTCGACCTGTACGGCATCTACGACACGAAGGACGAGCGATGACCGCGCTGCCGGTGCCCCACCGGGTGGTCGACCGCCGGGCGGAGACCGCCGACACGGTCACGCTCCGGTTCGAACCGGTGGGCTCCGCGCTCCCCGACTTCCTGCCGGGGCAGTTCGCGATGGTGCACTCCTTCGGGCGTGGCGAGATTCCGGTGTCCGTCAGCTCCGTGCAGGCCACCGGCGGTCTCGCGCACACGGTTCGCTCCGTGGGCGCGGTCTCCGACGGGCTGTGCGCAGCCCGGGTCGGAGACGTCGTCGGCATCCGCGGTCCTTACGGCACCAGCTGGGAGTCGGGGCGGGCGCGCGGCCGTGACGTGGTGATCGTGGCGGGCGGCATCGGTTTCGCCCCGCTGCGGCCGCTGATCCTGGCGGTGCTTGCCGAGCCGGCAGCGTACGGGCGGGTGAACGTGCTGATCGGTGCGCGCACCCCGAGCGATCTGATCGCCCGGGCCGAGGTGGCGAGTTGGGCCACCGCGTACACCGGCGTGACGGTGGACCAGCCCGAGGTCGACTGGCGCGGCGACGTCGGCGTGGTCACCCAGCTGCTCGGGCGGGCGCAGTTCGAGCCGGAGGAGACGACGGCGTATGTGTGCGGTCCCGAGCCGATGATCCGGGCCACGTCCCGCGAACTCGCCCACCGCGGGGTGCCCCGCGACCGCATCCAGGTGTCGCTGGAGCGGAACATGCGCTGCGCCACCGGGCACTGCGGGCACTGCCAGCTCGGTCCCCTGCTGGTGTGCCGGGCGGGCCCCGTCGTCGACTGGGAATGCGCGGAACCCCTGCTCTCCGTAAGGGAGTTGTGAGATGACCGCCACGAAGTCCAAGCCCCGGCTCGCGGTGTTCAAGCTGGCCTCCTGCGACGGCTGTCAGCTCACCCTGCTGGACTGCGAGGACGAACTCCTCGCGCTGGCGGGCGAGGTGGACATCTCGCACTTCCTGGAGGCCTCCAGCGCGGTGGAAGCGGGCCCCTACGACCTCTCCCTCGTCGAGGGTTCGATCACCACGGCCGAGGACGCCGAGCGGATCCGGGCCATCCGCGCCGCCTCGCGCCACCTGGTGACCATCGGGGCGTGCGCCACGGCCGGCGGCATCCAGGCCCTCAGGAACTTCGCGGACGTCGACGAGTTCCGGCGCACGGTCTACGCGCACCCCGAGTACATCTCCACCCTCGCCACCTCCACTCCCGTCTCGGCCCATGTGGACGTCGACTTCGAGCTGCGCGGCTGCCCGATCGACCGCAGGCAGCTCATCGAGGTGATCACGGCATTCCTCGCCGGCCGCAAGCCGGACGTGCCGAACCACAGCGTGTGCTTCGAGTGCAAGCGGCGCGGCACGGTCTGTGTGACGGTCGCCCACGGCACGCCGTGCCTCGGCCCGGTCACACACGCCGGGTGCGGCGCGCTGTGCCCGGCCTACCACCGCGGCTGCTTCGGCTGCTTCGGCCCGTCCGGGTCGGTGAACCTGCCCGCGCTGATCCCGCTGCTGCGCCGCGACGGCCTCGACGAGGACGACGTGGAGCGGTTCCTGCACACCTTCAACACCGCCGCTTTCGAAGAGGAGTGGGGCAAGTGACGCACCGTGGATCCCGTGTCCTGCACGTCGGCTCGCTGTCCCGGGTCGAGGGCGAGGGCGCCCTGCGTCTGAAGGTGCACGACGGCACGGTCACCGACGCACGGCTAGAGATCTACGAACCGCCGCGCTTCTTCGAGGCGTTTTTGCGTGGGCGTTCGTACACCGAGCCGCCGGACATCACGGCGCGGGTGTGCGGGATCTGCCCGGTGGCGTACCAGATGAGCGCGTGCGCGGCGATCGAGGACGCGTGCGGGGCAACGGTCGACCCGGTGATCCGGGACCTGCGCCGCCTGCTGTACTGCGGGGAGTGGATCGAGAGCCAGGTCCTGCACATCTATCTGCTGCACGCCCCGGACTTCCTGGGCCGTGCGAGCGCGATCGAGCTGGCCCGCACCCATCGGGCGGAGGTCGAGCGCGGGCTCCGGCTCAAGAAGGCGGGCAACTCCCTGATGGAGCTGATCGGCGGGCGGGCCGTGCACCCCGTCAACGTCCGGCTCGGCGGCTTCCACCGGGTGCCGACGCGTGCCGAACTGCGGCCGCTCGCCGAGCAGTTGAAGCAGGCGCTGGACGATGCGTGGGAGACCGTGCGCTGGGTGGCCGGATTCGAGTTCCCGGATGCCGAGGTCGAGGCCGACCTGCTGGCGCTGGCCGCCCCGGACACGTACGCCATCGAGAGCGGCACCCCGACGGTGCTGCGCACGGACGGCTCCACCGCTTCCTTCCCCGTGCGGGAGTTCACCGAGCATGTCGCCGAGACCCATGTGGAGCACTCCACGGCGCTGCACTCGCGGCTGGACGGACGGCTGCATCTCACCGGCTCCCTCGCCAGGTTCGCGATCGGCGGCGCACGGCTGTCGCCGGTCGCGCTGGAGGCGGCCGTCGAGGCGGGGCTCGGCGATCCGCGCGAGGGCGCGGTGTGCCGCAATCCGTTCCGGTCGATCCTGGTGCGGGCGGTGGAGAGCGTGTACGCCGTGGCGGAGGCACTGCGGATCATCGAGGCCTACGAGCCGCCGACGCGCCCGTACACCGAGGTCCCCCCGGTCGCGGGCGTCGGCCACGGCGCCACCGAGGCGCCCCGCGGACTGCTCTATCACCGCTACGAACTGGACGCCGACGGTCTCGTGACCAGCGCGCTGCTGGTACCGCCCACGGCACAGAACCAGGGTGCGATCGAGGACGACCTGCGCCGGCTGACCCAGCGTGCGATCGGCGAACGCGACCCGGACGACGCCGAGTTGACGGCTTTGTGCGAGCGGGCGATCCGCAACCACGACCCGTGCATCTCGTGCTCCACCCACTTCCTCGACCTGACGGTCGTCCGTACCTCATCGGACACCTCGCACGACATTTCGGGAGGCTGCGATGCCTGAATCTCCGTACACCGTGAGCGACGTGATGACGCACACCGTCGTCGCCGTCGGCAGTGAGGCGCCCTTCAAGGAGATCGTCGAACTGCTCGACCAGTGGAAGGTCAGCGCCTTGCCGGTCCTGGCGGGCGAGGGCCGCGTGGTGGGGGTGGTCTCCGAGGCGGACCTGATGGCCAAGGAGGAGTTCCGAGACACCGAGGAGGGTGATCCGGAAGCCCGGAGGAAGGCCGGCGCGATCACCGCGGGCGAGCTGATGAGCGCCCCGGCCGTGACCGTGCACGCCGACGCCTCGCTGGCCGAGGCCGCCCGCATCATGGCCCGCCGGCACGTCAAGCGGCTGCCGGTCGTGGACGGGGTCGGTCTGCTGCAGGGCGTGGTCAGCCGCAGTGATCTGCTGAAGGTCTTCCTCCGTGACGACGAGGAGATCGCCCAGGAGATCCGGCACAGCGTGCTGGGCCAGCTCCCGGTCACCACTCCCCTGACCGTGGGCGTGAAGGAGGGCGTCGTGACGCTGGGCGGCTCCCTGCCCGACCGGATGCTGGTGCCCGTGGTGGCACGGGCGGTGCGGGCGGTGGAGGGGGTCGTGGACATCCGGCTCGATCTCACGCATCGATGACGCACGCGGAGGGCCGATGAAGTACCTCGACGAATACCGCGATCCCGTCCTCGCCCGGCGGCTGCTGGAGGAGCTGCGGCAGACCGCCACCCGGCCCTGGCGGATCATGGAGGTGTGCGGCGGGCAGACCCACACGCTGGTGCGCCAGGGCATCGACGAACTGCTGCCCGCCGGGATGCGGATGATCCACGGGCCCGGCTGTCCGGTCTGTGTGACCCCGCTGGAGACCCTGGACCGGGCCATGGCGATCGCCGCCCGGCCCGGTGTGATCCTCACCAGCTTCGGCGACATGCTGCGCGTGCCCGGCACGGACACCGACCTGCTGTCGCTGCGGGCGCGCGGCGCGGACGTCCGCGTGGTCTACGCCCCGATGGACGCCGTGCGCCTGGCCGCCGACCGGCCCGACCGGGAGGTGGTCTTCCTGGCGGTCGGTTTCGAGACGACCGCGCCGGCCAACGCGATGGCCGTACTGCATGCGGCCCGCCTCGGGCTGACGAACTTCTCGATGCTGGTCAGCCATGTCCTCGTGCCGCCCGCCATGACGGCGCTGCTGGAGGACCCCGACTGCGAGGTGCAGGCGTTCCTGGCGGCCGGGCATGTGTGCGCGGTGATGGGCTGGACCGAGTACGAGCCGATCGCCGCCCGCTACCGGGTGCCGATCGTGGTGACCGGCTTCGAGCCGCTGGACCTGCTGGAAGGCATCCTGATGGCCGTACGGCAGCTGGAGGACGGCCGGGCCGAGGTGGAGAACCAGTACGTGCGCGCCGTGCGCCGGTCCGGCAACACCGACGCGCAGGACGCCGTCCGGACGGTCTTCCGGGTCACGGACCGGGCCTGGCGGGGCATCGGGGCACTGCCCGACAGCGGTCTCGAACTCGCCGAGCGGTACCGGCAGTTCGACGCCGCCCGCCGCTTCGACGTGGGCGGGCTGTGCCCCGTCGAGGACGCGGAGTGCATCGCGGGCGCCATCCTCACCGGGGCGAAGCTGCCCACCGACTGCACCGCGTACGGCACCCGCTGCACCCCCCGCCACCCCCTGGGCGCGCCGATGGTGTCGTCCGAGGGCACCTGCGCCGCCTTCCACGCGGCCGGACGCACTCCGACGAGGAGCACGGCATGAGCATCCAATGCCCCACCCCGAACCACGAGGACGAGGTCGTCCTGCTGGGCCACGGCGCCGGCGGACGCCTGACGGCGGAGCTGCTGGACCGGCTCGTCCTGCCCGCCGTGGGCGACGGCACGGGCCCGCTGGAGGATGCGGCGCTGCTGCCCGGCCATCCCGGCCTGGTGATGAGCACCGACAGCTTCGTCGTCAGCCCGCTGTCCTTCCCCGGCGGGGACATCGGATCCCTCGCCGTGCACGGCACGGTCAACGACCTCGCCATGCGGGGCGCCTGGCCGCTCGCCCTGTCCGTGTCCCTCATCGTCGAGGAAGGACTTCCCCTCGCTGAACTGCGTTCCGTCATGGCCTCGTTGGGCAAGGCGGCGCAGGACGTGGGCGTGCCCGTGATCACCGGGGACACCAAGGTGGTGGGCCGCGGTGCGGCCGACCGGCTGTTCATCAACACCACCGGCGTCGGACAGCGGCACGAACTGCTGTGCCCGTCAGCCGCGTTGGCCCGGCCGGGCGATGCGGTGCTGCTGTCCGGGCCGGTCGGACTGCACGGCACGACCGTGCTGAGCACCCGTGAGGGGCTCGGCTTCGAGAGCGACATCGCCTCCGACACACGGCCGCTGCACCGGCTGGTGCGCGCCCTGGCGCCGCTGGGCGCCGCGGTCCATGTGCTGCGCGACCCGACCCGGGGCGGGCTGGCCGCCGCACTCAACGAGATCGCCCGGGACTCGTCCGTCGCCGTGGAGATCGAGGAGAGTGCCGTCCCGGTGCCCCGGGCAGTGGCCTCCGCCTGCGACCTGCTCGGTCTGGACCCGCTGGTCGTCGCCAACGAGGGCTGCCTCGTCGCCTTCGTGGACGCCGGCGCGGCCGACCGGACGCTGGCCGCCCTGCGGTCGCTGCCCGAGGGGGCGCAGGCGGTGCGCATCGGCGAGGTGCTGCAGGAGGGGCCGCGCGGGCGGGTCACCCTGCGGACGCTGGTCGGCGCCCGGCGCATCGTGGAGATGCCGCTGGGCGAGCAGCTCCCCCGTATCTGCTGACGCCGGATCTTCTGAAGCTAGGCCCGGCGGACGTCGTGGACCAGGCCTGCGATGTGGGTGGTGACCGTGTCGAGGATGTCGGCCCAGGCTGATTCGTCGCCCAGGACGAGGTAGTTGAGGGTCAGCCCGTCGGTCATGGCGGCCAGGTAGCGGGCCAGCACGCTTGCCGGGACGGCGAGTTGAAGATCCATGGTGCGGCGCAGCCCGTCGATGAGCTCGGTGTAGGCGGCGCCGTACAGCTCGTACTGCCGACGGGCCAGGTGCTCGAAACCCGGCTCGCGCAAGGCGTACTGGGTGAGTTCGTAGGTGAGCATGTGCTCGTCGGGGTGGGCGCGGACGTGGTCCCAGTACGCCTGGAAGCCGGCCCGGACGGTCTCCACGAGCGTGGCCCTGGGCCGCAGGGCCTGCTTCACCACCGTCACCGAGTGGTCGGTGAGGGTGGTGATGACGGCCTCGACCAGGGCCTGCTTGGAGTCGAAGCAGTAGTGGAAGACGCTCAGGGACACGCCCGCCTCGGCGGCGATGGACCGGGTCGTCGTCCTGGCGACGCCGTCCCGGGCCATCGCCCTGATCGCCGCTTCCGTCAGCTGTCTGCGCCGCTCGGCCGACGGCATGCGTGCCATGTGCGTCCTCGGGGGTGGTGAGGGACCTCAGGCGCTGTGGACGCCCACTTCGTACAGGGAGTATCCCCAGTCGGTGCCGCGCTGCAGGCCGTGGATGCGGACGTAGCGGGCCGGTGTGCCGGTGAAGCGGGCGGTGTCCAGGCCGCCGTCGCCGGACGTGGTGGACCAGACGGTCTGCCAGTCGGTGCCGTCGGTGGACAGTTCGATGCGGTACGCCTTGCCGTAGGCGCGCTCCCAGGCCAGTGTGACCCGGCCGACCCGGTGGGTGGCGCCGAGGTCGACCTGCCACCACTGGTCGTCGCTCCAGTCGCCGGCCCAGCGGGTGCCGTCGTCGCCGTCGACGGCGCGGCCCGGCTGGTAGCTGGTGAACGGGTTCCACTCGGAGGAACTGGCGGTGGCCGCCGCGCCCTTGGCGAGGTCGACCGAGGCCTGGTGCTGCTCGGTCGCTCCCCAGGTGTCGAGGTAGGACTCGGCGCCCCGCATCAGGTCGTTCACCACGCCCTGGCCGCCGTTGAGCCGGATGTCCTCGATCCAGTCGGGGATCAGGCCGACGTGGGCTGCGCCGTCGGTGTTGAAGTCGAAGGTGCGCTCACCGGTGGTCTGCCGGTCGATGACGGAGCCGCCGTCGGCGCTCTTGAAGGGGTAGGTGACCTTGTTCGGGGCGTCGGCGCCGCGCGGGGCGGGGTGGTCGCCGATGCCGTTGAAGTCGGTGCCGTAGCCGTAGCCCACGTGGTACTTGTCGCGCAGTGCCTTGGTGCGGGCGGCCTCTGCGACGAACCCCTGGGAGCCGTGCATGTACTGGGCGACGAAGCCGCCGAGGGAGTAGACGCGCTCGGTCCAGTTCAGGTCCATCCAGCTGTGCGAGGAGAGCACTCCGGGGTAGGAGGCGGCCTCGAAGATGTCCAGGGCCTGACCGACCGCCTTGACGCTCATGTGGTCGATCTCCAGCATCATCTTGCGTTTCATCATGCCGCGCACGGCGTAGGCGCCGAGGTCGGTGAGGCCGCGCTTGTTGCACTGGGCGTCGGAGTCGTACGCGGGGACGTCCACGCCCGCCGGCAGGTCCTTCTCCGCGGCGGAGGAGGCGGTGCCGATGGGGTTGTCGTGCTGGGGGCCTGTGCACTTCTCGGTCTGCCAGAAGGTGCCGGTGGACAGGAACTGCCCGACGTTGATGGCCGTGCCGAGGCCGCCCGAGTCGAAGCGGACGCCGCACAGGGCGTTGTCGAACTTGTGGCACAGGAACATCGAGCGCACGCCCAGCGAGTACAGCTCGTCGAGGCCCTTGTCGATGTCGGCCTTGCTGCACTGCGGGATGTCGAGGATCTGCTTGCAGCCGAACGGCTCGGAGGTCTCCACGCCCAGGACGACGGCCAGCTTGCCCTGCTTGATCACCTCACGGGCCTGGGCGCTGTCGGTGACGATCCGGAACCAGCCCTTGCCGGGGCCGCCGTACATCCTGTCGATGTAGTCCTGGAGTTGGTACGTCAGCTTCGCCTGCAGACGGATGGAGGTCATCTCGTCACAGCCGCGGTCCTTGAAGGGGTAGACGGAGCAGATCATGCCGTTGGTGACGAGGTCGTTGACCAGCACCCGCTGCCCGCCGCGCCAGGCCCGCTCCAGCCAGGCGTAGTAGTTCGCCTGATGGGTCATCGAGTCGTACGCCGGCCAGTCCTTGAAGGTCGGCCAGCCGACCGGGTCGTGCCTGCCGTCGCCGCCGTGGGTGATGTAGTCGAAGACCGCGAGGGTGCCGTCGGGGTAGTGCTCGGGACAGTCCTTGAGCGCGTCCGCGACCCCGGCCTCGGAGAACACCTTGCCGCAGATCAGTCGCCCGCCGAAGGCCTCGTTGGAGAACAGGTGGTTGTGCGCGTCGACGAATCCGCGCACGTCGCCCGCGGAATCGGTGCCGGTGAAGGGCTCACCGGTGACATTGGTCTGGGCATCCGGGGCAGGGCGCGAGGTGGGGATCCACCAGTCGTTGCCGGCCGCGGCACTCGGCGTGGGGCCGAAGGTCAGAGCCAGGAGAAAGAGAAGCAGAGACACCACGGTGACGTTCTTGCGGCTGCGGTGCGAGCGTCGAGTCGGCGTCACGGCCCACGTCCCTCGGTCGGCGGGATCGCGCGGTTGACCAACCCATGAGGTTGTCATGACCAGCGCAAGATATGGGACGAGGATGGGTGCGGACACCTACCGAGTCAAGAGTCCGGGACGCTTGACCTGATGGCGCGCGGCTTCCGCCGGCCACGCGCCACGGGGCCGTGCCCCTCAGCTGCCCGCACCGCATTCAGTGCGTCTGCCACTGTTCAGTTCTTCGCCCGTTCCGCCACCAGTTCGCCCGCGACACGCGCCGACCATGCCTCGATCTCGGGGAAGTCGCGGAAGTCTCCGCCCTTTCCCTTGCGTACGATCATCTGGGCGATGCGGCCCTTGGCACCCTCCTGCAGACAGCCTCCGAAGGTGACGTGTCCCCTGGCGTCGAGCCGGGTCATCGCGCGGCGCACACCCGGCACGGGCGGGATGTCCCGCTCGGAGGCCGAGGCGTCGAGCGGGCCGCTGCTGAAGAACCACAGCGGGCGTTCGGCCAGTGCGCGGCGGTGCCGGCGCACGAACCGGCGGGCGTCCTTGTGCCAGCGTCCGGCGTACAGCCCGCCGCCGACCACGACGGCGTCGTATCCCGTCAGGTCGACGACGGCCCCGGCCGGCAGTGCGGTGGCCGTCAGTCCCTCCTTGCGCAGGACCTCGGCCACGGTCTCGGCGATCTGCGCGGTCGATCCGTTCGTCGTCCCGTAGGCGACCAGCACATTGCCTGACATGGCGGTCCGCCTCCTCTCACAGCTTGCGCAGCCAGTCGTCGGCCACGCCGTGCAGGGCCTGCTCCTGGGGCTGGATCCTGGCGTCGTCCAGCCGGTAGGTGAGCTTGTCGACAACGGCGACCACTCCGTCGATCTGACGGGTCATGGAGACGGCGATCTCCGTCTCGCTCTTGCGCTCCATCTGACCGGAGAGCGTGACCACGCCCTCCACCACCTGGACGTCGATGCTGCGCGGCGGCAGCCACAGCGCACGCACCAGCACCTGTTCGACGACCTCGGTGCGGATGTCCGCGTCGGGCCGCAGGAAGACCTGGAGCAGGTCGCGGCGGGTGACGATGCCGACCAGCCGGTGCTCCTCGTCGAGGACGGGCAGCCGCTCGATGTGGTGCTGCGCCATGGTGCGGGCCGCCTCGACGATGGTGTTGTCGGCGTGCACCGTGAGGGGCGGCTGGGTCATCAGCTGACCGGCCGTGCGGGCCCTGACCTTCGTGGCTCGCTGTCGGGACGCACGGGTCGCGGAAGCCGGCCAGTGGCGCTTCTTCGGCTCGTACGGGTCCGGCGTCTCGGCCTGGCGGACCATGAGATCCGTCTCGGAGATGACGCCGATGACCTTCTCGTCCTCGTCGACCACCGGCAGTCCGCTGATGCGGTGTTCACCGAGCAGCCGTGCGACCTCCTTGAACGGGGTGCCGTACTCGGCGCGGACGACATCCGTGGTCATCACGGAGCCGACCTTGTTGTGCTTCATGACGTTCCTCCTCAGCGCAGGCGGCGCAGATACGGGTCGTGGGGCCTGCGCGGCAGCAGGCGCACCCGTGCGTCGAGCACGGTCACTCCGCCCGGTGTCGCGAGTACGGGGTTGAAGTCGGCCTCGGCCAGCTGCGGCAGGTCGCTCGCCATCCGGGACAGACGCAGCAGCAGCTGTTCGAGTCCTTCGAGGTCGACGGGCCGCGCGCCGTTCGCACCGAACAGGAGCGGAGCACAGCGCGGGGCCGTGATCAGGTCGTGCACGTCGTGGTCGGTGAGCGGGGCCAGGCGCGCGGCATGGTCGGCGAGCACCTCGGTGGCGGTGCCGCCGAGACCGAACAGCACGAGCGGGCCGAAGACCTCGTCCTGGACGACGCCCGCGAACAGTTCGGTGCCACGGTCGGCGAGCGGTTGCAGCACCACGCCCGTCAGCAGGCCGGCGAACCGGGTCTCCAGGTCCCGGAAGGCGGCGCGCACCTGGGAGTCGCCGCGCAGGTCGAGATGGACGGCGTGTTCGGCGGTCTTGTGCAGCAGGCCCGGCCAGTGGCCCTTCATGACCACCCGGCCGTCGGCGCCGCGCAGCCGGTCGGCAGCCAGGACGGCGTCGTCCTCGGTCTCGGCCCAGGCCCACGGCAACTGGGGTATGCCGTAGCAGTCGAGGAGTGCGGCGCACTCCCGCGGACCGAGCCAGCCGCCGTCGAGGTGGGCGTCGAGGTAGGTCTCGACGGTGGAACGGGCGCGTGCCGTGTCGACGCCGTCGAGGGCGGGGACCGTCCCGGCGGGGCGGGCGAGCCATTCCGTGCGGCGCACGGCATGGGCCAACGCCCGTGCCGCCGCCTGGGGTTCGGCGTACGAGGGGACGGTGCCGCCGTCGGCTGCGGGCAGCAGTTCCACGGGCAGCGCCTGTTCGAGCCGTACGGCGACCACCGGCTTCGGCCGGGGTCCGGACGGCCGGGTCACGGCCCGTACGAGGTCGTCGCCGGTGGCCGCGGCCACCGCCGTGGGCACCAGGGCGACCAGGACCGCGTCGGCGTCGCCGTGCCGCATGAGGCGGTCGACGCACTGCGTGAGCTGGTCCTCCGTGACGGCCGCGGTGGCGTCGACGGGGTTGCCTGCGGCGGCGCCGTCGGGCAGCAGGGCGAGCAGGTCGTCGACCAGGTGCGGGGTGGGCGCGGGCACCGTGAGGCCGGCCTCGGCGCAGGCGTCCGCGGCGAGGACTCCGGCTCCGCCGGCGTTGGTGACGATCGCGATGCGGGGTCCGGCGGGCAGCGGCTGGGAGTGCAGCAGGGCCGCTGCGTCCAGGAGTTCGCCGACGGAGCGGGTGGCGGTGATGCCGGCCTGGGTGAAGAGCGCCGCGCGGGTCATGGTGCGGGTGGCGGCCGCGGCGGTGTGCGAGGCGGCGGCGCGCCGGCCCGCGTCGGTGCGACCCGCGTCGACGGTCAGCACGGGCATACGGCGCGCGACGCGACGGGCGGTGTGGGAGAAGGCCCGCGGGTTGCCGAACGACTCCAGGTGCAGCAGCGCGAGGCGGGTGCGGCCGTCGCTCTCCCACCACTGGAGCATGTCGTTGCCGCTGACGTCGTACTTGTCGCCGAGCGACGCGAAGGTCGACACGCCGATGCCCAGCCGGGACAGCCCGTCCAGGAGGGCGATTCCCACCCCGCCGGACTGCACGGCCACGCCGGCCGTGCCGGGGCGCGGGTGGCTCGCGGCGAAGGTCGCGTCCAGGCTCAGCTCCGGGTCGGTGTTGGACAGGCCCAGGCAGTTGGGACCGACCAGCCGCATGCCATAGGTGCGACAGGCCGCCAGCAGCGCCTGCGCCTGGTCGGCGTCGAGCCCGGCGGTGACCACGAGCAGGGCCCGTACGCCCGCCTTGCCGCACTCCTCGGCGGTGGCGGGGACCGCGGCGGCGGGCACGGCGACGACGGCGAGGTCGGGGGTCAGGGGCAGGGCGCTGACCGAGGGGTGGCAGGGCACGCCGAGGAGGGAGGTCGCGGCGGGGTTCACCGCGAACATGCGGCGGGTGTAGCCGCCGGCCTTCAGATGGTGCAGGATCGCCCGGCCCACGGAGCCCGGTTTGCGCCCGGCCCCGATGACGGCGATCGCCTGCGGCCGCAGCAGGGGGCGCAGGCTGAGCACGTCGGCGGCCCGGCCGCGCTCCTCGACCGCCGAGAAGTAGCTCTCGTCCTCGTCGAGGGCGATGGTGCAGCGCACCTCGGGGCCCTCGAAGCGCCGGCCGACGTGCAGGCCGAGGTCGGCGAAGAGCCGGAGCACCTCGCGGTTCTCGCTGAGCGCGTCGGCGGTGAACGTCGTGACGCCCTCCGCGCGTGCGGCGGAGACGAGGTGTTCGACGAGGAGGGTGCCGACGCCGCGGTGGTGCAGCCCGTCGGCGACCGCGATGGACATGTCGGCCTCGGTGCCGAGGCCGCCGGTGTCGTATTCGGCGAGACCGATCACCTGGCCCGCCCGTTCGGCGAGCAGCGCGCGATATCCGCGGTGGGGTGCGGCGCAGGCACGGTCGGCGGCCATCTCGGCGGAACGCCGGCTGACACCGAAGAACCTCAGCCGCAGGTTCTCGGGGGACATCTCCTCGTACAGCCCCTGCAGTTGCTCGTGGTCGGCTGCCGCCACGGGACGGATGCACACCGTGGTGCCGTCCGCGAGCAGGGCGTGGACCGGGGGCGCGCTGGTCGTGTGGTCCGTCATCGCGGTCTCCTCCAGGTTTCTCTCCACCTCGAGCGTCCAGCGGAACGGGGCGGGGTCCCAGGGGCTGACCGGCGGTGATGAGGGGGCCGGTCGGCCCTCGGTCCCGGAGACGGTGCATGGTCCGGCGCCATCGGCCGGGCGGCCCCCACCTCGCCTTCGAAAGCCGGCGTCCGTGGCACGGCATCGTGCCGCAGGGCCATACGGGCCCGAGGGACGCACCGTCCGGCCCTCCCTGGCCAGTCGTGCGGCAGCCAGCCTGGAGGGTGGGAGGCATATGCGCGGCATTCGCCGTGCCGACACCGGAGGTGCACCATGGCCGGACCCGTCGTCGTCGGAGTCGACGGCTCTCCCGCGAGCGTGACAGCCGCGTGGTGGGCGGCACGCGAGGCCGTGGACCGGCGCCTGCCCGTGCTGCTGCTGCACTCGTGGACCACTCAGCCGCTCGACGTGCCCGTCGCGCAGGAAGCCCTCGACAAGCAGCGCTACGGAGCGCGGGTGCTGCAGCGGCTGGAGGCCGAGCTGCTGCACCGGCACGCCGACCTCTCCCTGGTCACGGAACTGGTGTCGGAGTCCGCCTCGAAAGCTCTCGTGGACGCGGGCGAGGGGGCGACGCTCCTGGTGCTGGGCTCGCGCGGCCACGGCTCCGTGGCCGGCTTCCTGCTCGGCTCCGTCAGCCTGCACGTCCTGGGCCTGGCCCAGTGCCCCGCCGTGACCGTGCGGGCCGGCGATCCCGCCGTGGAGGACGGCTGGGGCCACCCGGCGGCGATCGGCCGGCAGGAGGTCGTCGTCGGTGTCCAGGAACCTCCGCCGGTCGCCGATCCGCTGCTGGAGTTCGCCTTCACCGCAGCCGAGTTGCACGGAACCAGGGTGCGCGCGGTCCGGGCACTGCCGCCGTCGTCGCTGGTGACGCATCCGCACGCGTCCCGCGCCGGGGAGAGCTACGAGACGGACGAACGCGCGCGGCTCGCCGCCGACCTCGCGCCGTGGCAGGAGAAGTTCCCCGGCGTCGAGGTCGTCCACCACGTCGCCCGGGGTTCCGCGTCACAGGTTCTGCTCGCGGCGTCCGCGCGCAGCAGGCTGACCGTGGTGGGCCGCCGGCGTCATCCCTCGCCGCTCACCTGGAAGCTCGGCCCCGTCGCGCACGCGGCCCTGCACCACCTGCCGTGTCCCGTCGCCGTGGTCCCGCACGACTGACCCGCGACCGCCCACCCGATCGAGGCTCGTCATGGACCGAAGCACCAAGGGGAAACAGCAGCGGCGCCGGCTCTTCAGGGCGCCGGGGCTCGAATCCGTCCTGTTGGCCGTGACGGCGGCCGCACTCGTCGCGGGCGGCGTCGCGCGGCTCGCCGGGGCTTCGGGTCTCGCCGATCTGTGCTGGGCTCTGGGCACCGTCGCCGCCGTGGGCCCGGCGCTCGGCTGGGTGCTGGCCGCCCTGCGGCGCGGCCACGCCGGCGTCGACGTGATCGCTGTGCTGGCGCTCGGCGGCACCCTGCTGGTGCACGAGTACCTGGCCGGAGCGCTCATCGCGCTGATGCTCGCCACCGGCCGCACCCTCGAGGCGGCGGCGCAGCGGCGCGCCTCGCATGATCTGCGGGCCCTGCTGGAGCGCGCCCCGCGCACCGCGCGGCTGCTCACCGACGACGGGGTGAGCACGGTGCCGTCGGCGCAGGTCGCCGTCGGTGACCTGCTGGTCGTGGGGCCCGGCGAGGTGGTGGCCGTCGACGGCCGGGTGGCCGGGTCGGAGGCCGTGCTGGACGAGTCCGCGCTGACCGGCGAGCCGCTCACCGTGCGGCGTGTGCAGGGCGAGTCGGTGCGCAGCGGGGTGGTCAACGCGGGCGGTGCCTTCGAGCTGCGCGCCACCGCGACCGAGCAGGACAGCACCTACGCGGGGATCGTGCGGCTGGCCCGGCAGGCGGGCGCGGAGTCGGCTCCCGTGGTGCGGCTGGCCGACCGGTATGCGGCCTGGTTCCTGCCGCTGTCCCTGGCGGTCGCCGGGCTGGCCTGGCTGCTGAGCGGTTCCGCCGTGCGGGCGGTGGCGGTGCTGGTGGTGGCGACGCCGTGTCCGCTGCTGCTGGCGGCGCCGGTGGCGGTCGTCTCCGGTCTGTCCCGGGCCTCCCGTCTCGGGGTGGTGATCCGCGACGGAGGGGCGCTGGAGAACCTCGGCCGGGCCCGGACTCTGCTGCTCGACAAGACGGGCACCCTCACGGCCGGCCGCCCCCGCGTTCTCGACGTGGTCGCCGCGCCGCGCTGGCAGCCGGCTCAGGTGCTGCGGCTGGCGGCCTCCCTCGACCAGTACTCCCCGCATGTCCTGGCCGAGGCCGTGGTCGACGCGGCCCGCGACCGGGGGCTTCGGCTGTCCGTGCCCGAGGACGTGTCGGAGGAGCCGGGTCGCGGTGCGGCCGGCACCGTGGCCGGGCGGCGGATGACGGTCGGCCGCCGCGCCCAGGTGGCCGAAGTGCCCGCCTGGGCAAGGGCGGTGGACAACCGGGCGGTCCTGGACGAGGCGGCCGTGGCCTGGCTGTGCGTGGACGGCAGCCCCGTCGGCGCGGTCCTCCTGCGCGATCCGCTGCGCCCGGACGCCCCGCGCACCCTGCGCCGCCTGCGCGCGGCGGGCATCGAGCGGCTCGTGATGCTGACCGGCGACCGTGCCGAGCCCGCACGCGAGGTGGGCGCCGTCCTCGGCCTCGACGACGTGCGGGCCGGTCTCGCGCCCGCCGACAAGGTCGCCGCGGTGCGCGCCGAGCACGAGCGTGCCGTCACCGTGATGGTCGGCGACGGAGTCAACGACGCCCCTGCCCTCGCGGCGGCCGACATCGGTGTGGCGATGGGCGCCCGGGGCTCCACGGCATCCTCCGAGGCCGCCGACATCGTCCTGACCACCGACCGGGTGGACCGCCTGGCCGACGCCGTCACCATCGCCGTACGGGCCCGGCGCATCGCCGTGCAGAGCGCACTCGGCGGCATGCTGCTGTCGCTTGCCGCCATGGTCGCGGCGGCCTTCGGCCTGCTGGCCCCGGCCGTGGGCGCCCTGCTGCAGGAGGGCATCGATGTCGCGGTGATCCTCAACGCGCTGCGTGTGCTGCGCGACGACCGGCGGGGCCGGCCGCAGCTCACGCCCTCGGCCGAGGCCCTCATCCACCGCTTCGCCGCGGAACACGACGACCTCCAGGACGTCCTGGACGCCGTCCGCGACGCCGCGGACCGGCTGTCCGACGGCGCGGGCCCGCAGTCCCTCGCCGCGGTGGGCGAAGTGCACCGGCTGCTCACCGAGCGCCTGCTGCCGCACGAGGACGCCGAGGAGCACCAGCTGTATCCCGCGCTCGCCCCCACCCTCGGCGGGCCCGAGGCGACCGTCACCATGAGCCGTGCGCACGCGGAGATCGCACGACTCGCCCGCCGCATCGCCACCCATCTGGCGCTGGCCCGCCGCGACGACTCCCTGTCGCCGGAGCAGCTCGACGACCTGCGGGCCTGCCTCTACGGCCTGCACACCGTGTTGCGCCTGCACTTCACGCAGGAGGAGGAGAGCTACTTCTCCCTCGCACCCTGAGAATTCCCGCGAGCCACCCTCATCGAGGAGACGACATGACCGATCCTCCGCGAAACCCGGACACAGCGCAGCCGGTCCTCGACTGCGCCCGTCTCGTCCGGCGGTTCGGTGAGCGCACGGCCGTCGACGACGTGAGCCTGCACATCGCGCCCGGAGAGACGTACGGGCTGCTCGGCCCCAACGGCGCGGGCAAGACGACGACGATCCGGATGGTCTGCGGGCTGCTGCGCCCCGACGCCGGGACCGTGCACGTGGCCGGCCGTACGGTGAGCACGGCGGCCGGGCCCGCCAAGCATCTGATCGGCTTCGTCCCGCAGGACGTGGCGCTCTACCCGGACCTCAGCGTCCGCGAGAACCTTCGCTTCTTCGGCCGGCTCTACCGGTTGCCGCGTCGGCGGCTGGAGCGGCGCGTCGACGAGGTGCTGGATCTCGTCGACCTGGCCTCCCGGGCGGGCGACCGCGTCGAGTCGCTGTCGGGCGGCATGCGCAGGCGCCTCAACATCGGCGCGGGGCTGGTGCATTCGCCGACCCTGCTGGTACTCGACGAACCCACCGTGGGCGTCGACCCGCAGAGCCGGCACGCGATCCTGGAGAGCGTCACCCGCTTCGGCGAGGAGGGCATGGCCGTGCTCTACACCACGCACTACATGGAGGAGGCCGAGCGGCTGTGCGACCGCGTCGGCATCATCGACCGCGGCCGTCTGATCGCCGAGGACAGCCCGCGCCGGCTGGTGCAGTTGGTGGCCGAGCGTGACCGGGTCCGGCTCACCGCCGTCGGAGGCCTGGCGGCGTACGCGGAGGCCTGCCGCCGCCTGCCCCGGGTCGAGGGCGTGGCGCGCGGCGGGGATCGCGGCGACGTGGTCGAGCTGGTCGTCAAGGATGCGCGGAGCCTCCTGCCGGACCTGCTCGATCTCGCCCACCAGCAGGCCGTCGGCATCCGCAGTGTGGAGATCGACGAGCCCGACCTGGAGGCGGTGTTCCTGCATCTGACCGGCACCGCGCTGAGGGAGTGAGGCGTCGTGCGTGCGGTGCTCGCCATCGCCGCCAAGGACCTGCGGCAGCGGCTGCGCGACCGGTCGGCCTGGGTGATCGTGTTCCTGGCGCCGGTGCTGATCTCCGCGCTGATGGCCCTGGCGTTCAACAACAACGACACGTTCCGCGCGAACCTCGGCGTCGTGGACCTGGACCGGGGTCCGGCCGCCGCCGGGCTCACCGAGGTGCTGAAGAGCCCGGAGCTTCGCGGCACGGTCCATGTGCGCTCCTACGGCGCCGAGGCCGCTGCCCGGCGAGCGGTGGACGCGGGCGACGTGCACGCCGCGATCGTGGTGCCGCGGGGGTTCACCGCTTCGCTGCACGGCGGCAGCGCCGCGCCGGTGCGGGTCCTGGACAGCGTCGACTACGGTCTGCAGGCGCAGCTCGCCCGGGCGGTCACCGAGTCGTACGTCGCCCAGGTCAACGCCGACCGGCTGTCGGTCGCCACGGCCGTCGCCGCGGGCGCCCCGCACAGTGACATCCCCCGGCTGCCGCGAAGGCGGCCCTGTTGAGGCTGCCGGAACAGGTGCGGGCGCAGGGGCTGCCCGACGACCCGCTGAAGGTGATCAGCTACTTCGGGCCGAGCATGGGCATGTTCTTCGTGCTGTTCACGGTGGGTTTCGCGGCGCGCGGCTATTTCGTCGAGCAGCAGCAGGGCACCCTCGACCGGATCGCCGCCGCGCCCGTGGGGCGGGGCGCGCTGCTGATCGGAAAGTCGGTCTCGACGTTCGTCTACAGCCTGGCCGGTCTCGCCACCGTGACGCTGGTGTCGTGGCTCGCCTTCGACGCCCAGTGGGCCGACCCGCTGGGGGTCGCGGCGCTCAGCGTGGCCATGGCGGTGTCCGTGGTGTGCCTGACGGCTCTGGTCATCGCGCTCGTGCGCACCGAACAGCAGGCCCAGGGGCTCGCCTCGATCCTGGTCTTCGCACTCGTCCTGCTCGGCGGCAACTTCGTCTTCGCTTCCGGGACGACGCCGCTGATCCGCCGCCTCGCCCTGTTCACGCCCAACGGCTGGGCCCTGCGCGGGTTCACCGATCTGGGCACCGGGGTGCGCGGCTGGGACGCGGTCGGCGCCCCGCTGCTCGGCATCGCCGTGTTCTCGGCGGCCGTGACCGCGCTGACGGTACTGCTCCTTCGGCTGAGGAGGACGTCATGACCGCGCTCGCCGTGACCCGGGCCACCCTCACGCGGGTGCTGCGCGACCGCACGGCGCTGTTCTTCATGGTGCTGCTCCCGGTCGCGATCATCGTCGTCATCGGTGTCACCGTCAGCGGCTTCGACAAGTTCCGGATCGGACTCGTCTCCTCTCCTCAAGCGGGCCCGGTGGCACAGGAGTTGGCAACGGAGCTGCAGCACGCGCCCGGGCTGCGTACCCGCACCTACGACACCGCGGCCGATGCCCGCACCGCGCTGCGCCGTGCCGAGCTGGACGCGGTCGTCGTGGTGCCGTCCGGGCTCGACGCGCAGGTACGGGCGGGCCGCAGTGTCACGGTCCCGGTTCTGGTGGAGCCCTCGGGCAGTGCCGGGCACTCGGCCGTGACCTCGGTGTCGGCCGTGGTGGCCGGGCACGCGGCACGCCTGCAGGCCGCACACTTCGCCCGGGACGAGACGGGCGGCTCCTTCGACGGCGCCTTCGCGCTCGCGCATGACGCGGAGCGGGCCTCGTCCCCCATCGCCGTACGGGCCGAGACCGTCAACGGCCAGAGCGACTACCTGCCGCTCGGCTACAGCTACAGCACGCCGACCATGCTGGTGCTGTTCGTGTTCATCAACGCCCTGGCGGGCGGCGCGGCCATCGTGCAGACCCGTCGAACCGGCGTGTACGCGCGGGCGCTCGCTGCGCCGGTCGCCGCCCGAACGCTGGTGTTCGGGGAGACGGTCGCCTATCTGGCGCTGGCCCTCCTGCAGTCCCTGCTGATCGTCGGTATCGGAGCGCTGGCCTTCGACGTCGCCTGGGGTGATCCGCTCGCCGCCGGAGCATTGATCGCCGTGTGGGCGCTGGTTGGCACCGGTGCGGGGGTGCTGGCCGGGGCCGTCTTCCGTACGCCGGAGCAAGTGCACGCGATCGGACCGGCTCTCGGGATCGGGATGGGCATGCTGGGCGGCTGCATGTGGCCGCTGGCGCTGGTGCCCGGCTGGCTGCGCGCCGCAGGGCATTCCGTGCCGCACGCCTGGGCCGTCGACGCGTGGACGACGCTGCTGTCCCGGAACGGGGACCTCTCGGCGATCATGCGGGACCTGGCCGTCCTCGGGGGCTTCGCCGTGGTGCTCCTCAGCTGCGCGTCACTGGCCCTGCGGCACCGGTTGACCGCCGGTTCCGGGATGTGACCGGCCGGCCCCCCACATCGGTCCGGTCGGCCCGCGATCGCGTCAACTTCACGGCGGTGTACTGGAGTTGAGGAACACACGCTTTGCACCGCTGCAGGAGGGGAACGACATGATGACACCTCGCGCCCTGCGCCGTGTCGCGCTGGGCGGCGTACTGCTGACCCTCGCGGCGTCGGCACCAGCGTCCGCGACCGGCATCCGTACGGGCGCCGGCCCGTCCACGGCCGCGGCCGCTCCGGCCCGCAAGGGCAGCCCGCGCTCCGCCGTCGACCGGGTCGCCGACTTCTACGGCGCCTACATCGACGTCCTGTACGACTCCGGTCGGGGCCGGTTGGCCGACGCCCTGCGCGCCCACTATCTGACCAAACCCCTGCGCACGGACCTGGCGCGGTGGGAGTCGGCCCACCACAAGGACGGTGTGCTGCGCGCCAAGGGCGTGCCGATCGCCTGGGAGGTCGTCTACAACGACAGCGGCATGGGGCACTGCTGGACCAGGGTCACGCTCACCTGGCAGGACTCCGCCGGCCCGGTCCGTCACACCCACCTCATGGTCCAGTCCGACCTCGAAACGCAGCTGATCTCCGGCATCCGCGTGGACGCCTGACCCGGCCCGGAAGGGGCCGAAGGGTCCTGTCGGCCGCCGCAAGGACCGGTCGGCCCATGCCGGGGCGGGCGCCCCATGCCCACGATGTCCGTATGGCCCCGCCCGGAACGGCAGGGCAGGGGCACCGAGAAGGTGCCGGAGGTGGCCCATGAGCACGGTGCCCTCACGTCAGTCGTCCAGGCGTCCTGCCACCGTTCTGCATCTGCCCTGTGCCCGGCGCACCGTGGGTGTGGAGGCGGCGCTGCGGCTGCCCACCGTGGTGGTGCTGGTGGTCGAGGACGCGTGCACCGTGATCGCCCTGCGGGACTGGGAGCGGCGCGAACCGTCCCACTGGCGTCCGTGGGCCCGCCGTCGCCGGCGCGCGGAGGGCCGGCGGCTGCGGGCCAAGGAGCTACGGGTGAGGGAGCTCGCCGCGCAGAGCCTGGACGCTCCCGACTGACCGAGGAGGTGCGGTGAAGGAGACCCTGCCGCTGGGGCGGATCGCCGGTGTCCGGGTCGGGCTGCACTGGAGTGTGCTGGTCATCGTCGCACTCGTCACCGCGATGCTCGCGGGCGGCCGGTTCCCCGACGCCCACCCGGGCCACTCCGCATGGGCGTATTCGGCGCTGGCGCTGCTGACGGCGCTGGTCTTCCTCGCCTCGCTGCTGGCCCACGAACTCGCGCACGCGGTCGTCGCCCGTCGCAACGGCGTCCAGGTCGAGGGCATCACCCTGTGGATGCTCGGCGGTGTCGCGCGGCTGCGCAGCGAGGCGCCCACACCGGCGGCGGAGCTGCGTATCGCCGCAGTGGGCCCGCTGACCAGTGCGGTGCTCGGCGCGGCGCTCACGGGCCTGACCCTGTGGCTGGACGCGCTCGGTGTCTCCGGTCTCGTCGTGGAGGCGGTCGCCTGGCTGGCCGCGATCAACCTCGTCCTGGCGGTGTTCAACTCCGTGCCCGCCGCTCCGCTGGACGGCGGCCGTCTGCTGCGGGCCTTCCTGTGGCACCGCACCGGCGACCCCGTCCGAGCCACCCGCAGCGCCTCGGCGGCGGGGCGGGCCCTCGGCTGGTTCATGGTGGTCACCGGCTTCGCCGCGGTGCTGTTCGGCGGCAACATGTCGGGGCTGTGGCCCGCGCTGGTCGGCTGGTTCCTGATCGCCGCCGCCACCGAGGAGGCCCGCCATGCCGAACTGGGCGGTGTCCTGGCCGGCCTTCCCGTCCGTCAGGTGATGACCCGCGACCCGGTGACGGTGTCCGCCACGGCGACCGTCGCCGGATTCCTGGGCGAGGGCCCGTTCGGGACCTACCGGCACTCCGCATTCCCTGTGCTGGCACCGGACGGCGCACCGGCCGGGCTGGTCACGGTCAGGCTCGTCAACCGGGTTCCCCTGCAGGCCCGTGCGGCGACCACGATCGCCGACGTGATGCGCCCTCTCGCCGATGTCGCGACCGCGGCACCCGACGAGCCGGTCGTCAACCTGCTGCCGCGCCTCGAGACGAGCGCGGACCGCAGGGCCCTGGTCCTCGACGCGGGACGCGTCGTCGGCATCGTCACGCTCGCCGACGTCAGCCGCGCGGTGTCCTGGCTGACGGCCACGACACGGCCGCGGGCGTGAGGCATCCGGAGGCCGCCTGGCCGACGGCAAGAGCCGCCCATGGTGCGTGCGGCTCCGGCCCGGCGCGGCGCGGCGGCTGCTGACCCGCCGGATCCGGCTCGGCACCGACCGCAGCGACAAGCTCCTCTTCCCGCTGCTGTCCGCCACGGTCCTGCTGGGGCATCTCCTCCACCGCCGCGCACAACGTCTTCGGCGGCAGCACGACTACCGGCAGACCGTCTCGGTGTGGTTCCGCGGCATCTTCGCCCTCCAGCCGCACCCGGCGGCCATCGCCGACGCCCCGCTGCTCCTCCAGCTGCACGCCCTGACCGCCTGCCTCCTCTTCGCCGGCTGGCCGTTCCCCGCCTCGTCCACGTGTGGGGCGTCCCGGTGGGCTACCTCGTCCGGCCGTACCTGGTCCACCGACGGCGCGCAGCGACCCCGGCACCGGTCGTGGGCGGCGACCCGGCGTGCGAGACGCCTGCCCGACGCGCGGCGTGAGCACGGTCCGTCGAGTCAGGTGTCCGGACCACTGCCGTCGATCGACATCGCCAGACACTGTGCCGGCATCGTCGGCGCGTTCAGGGACGAACAGCCCGGTCGCCGGGCCATCCGGCCCTGAACGGGGCCTGAGTGGCTCTCCTGCCGACGGTTCTGTGCTGCCAGGCTTGACATGTGATCGTCGCCAGTTGTGACCCGCGGGAAGGGAGGAGCGCCATGCGTCACCGCACCGTCGCAGACCTGATGACCCGGTCCGTCGTCCGCGCCCGGCGCGACATGCCGTTCAAGGAGATCATCAAGCTCCTGGCGGACAACGACATCACCGCCGTACCCGTGGTGGACGAGTGGGACCACCCCATCGGGGTCGTCTCCGAGGCCGACCTGCTGCGCAAGACCTCCACGCAGGCCGACACGTCCGGCCGCATGCCGATACCTCACCCGGAGGCATGGGAGCGCGCCAAGGCCGAGGGCGTCAGCGCCGAGGAGCTGATGTCGGCTCCAGCGGTGTGTGCACACCCGGAGTGGACCGTGGTGGAGGCGGCCCGCCGGATGGCTGCTCACAACGTCAAACGGCTGCCCGTGGTGGACGAGGCGGACCGGCTGCTGGGCATCGTCAGCCGCGGTGACCTGCTGCGGATCTTCCTGCGCCGTGACGACGCCGTCCACGACGAGATCACCCGGGACGTACTGCACGGGACCCTGGGCCTTGCTCCCTCGGAGGTGACCGTCCAGGTACGCCAAGGGCAGGTGACCCTCGGCGGGTCCGTCGAGGCGAAGAGCCTGATCCCCGTCATCGAGCGGCTGTGCCGGAGCGTCGACGGTGTGGTCTCGGTCTCGGAGCACATCGCGTACCGGACCGACGACTCCCGGAACCTCCCCCTCGGAACCTGAGCCTCGCCGCGGGATCCTGCTCCGCGTGGGGCGCAAGGTCGCCCGGCGGACCGCCGTCGCTCATGATGGAAAGGGAGTCGAACGGCACTTCGAGTTCACGTCCACGGAGGTGCGCGAAGCCATGAAGGTGGGAGTGCTGACCGGTGGCGGTGACTGTCCCGGTCTCAATGCCGTGATCCGCAGCGTGGTCCGCAAGGGCGTCCAGGAGTACGGCTTCGACTTCGTGGGTCTGCGGGACGGCTGGCTCGGTGCGCTCCGGGGCACTGTCGTGCCGCTGGGCATTGCCGAGGTGCGGGGAATCCTTCCCCGCGGCGGAACCATCCTCGGCTCCTCCCGCACCAACCCGTTCAAGCACGAGGACGGGGTGCAGCGCATCCGGGACACGCTGGCCGCGCACGAGGTGGACGCGCTCGTCGTGATCGGCGGAGAGGACACGCTCGGTGTGGCCACCGAGCTCAGCCGTCAGGGGATCCGTCTGGTGGGCGTGCCGAAGACCATCGACAACGACGTGTCCGGTACGGACTACACCTTCGGCTTCGACACCGCCGTCGGCATCGCGACGGAGGCCATCGACCGTCTGCACACCACCGCCGAGTCGCACATGCGCACCCTGGTGGTGGAGGTGATGGGCCGGCACTCCGGATGGATCGCCCTGCAGGCCGGTGTCGCGGGCGGGGCCAACGTGATCCTCGTGCCGGAGCGGCCGTTCGACATCGACCAGGTCTGTGCGTGGGTGAAGAGCAGGTTCAGAATCAACTACGCGCCGATCGTCGTGGCGGCCGAGGGGGCCGTCCCCAAAGAGGGCCAGATGATCCTCAAGGACCGGACGCTCGACGAGTTCGGCCATGTGCGGCTGTCGGGCATCGGCGAGTGGCTGGCCCAGGAGATCGAAAAGCGCACGGGCACGGATGCCCGCACCACCGTCCTCGGTCACATCCAGCGCGGCGGCACCCCGAGCGCCTTCGACCGCTGGCTGGCCACGCGCTTCGGGCTGCACGCCGTCGACGCGGTCCACGACGGTGACTTCGGCAAGATGGTGGCCCTGCGCGGCACCGAGATCATCCGTATCCCCCTCGATGACACCCGCGGAAGGACCAAGACGGTCGATCCGGCGCTGTACGACGAGTTCCAGGTGTTCTTCGGCTGAAGCCGGCATCCGCGGAAACACGGCCTCGGCGGGAGAGGCCCAGGCTTGTACCGCCCGCAACCGCGCCCCTTCCACACGGCCCCCACAGGTCCCGGCGAAAGTGCCGTCCGGGCCCATGCCCCGCTCGGAAGTACGGCGGACAGGGCCATTCGTCCTGTGCAAGGGCCCAACGGGCTCTGCCGGGCGACCGGCACCGCACAGCATCGTGGACAGTGCCCGTGAGCCGACCGTAGGCACCACGGTTCACGCACCACACCCATCCGGTGGGCCCGTCGAAGCTCCGCGTGCGGCTCCCTCCATCGGAATTCCGGGCAACAGGAGAGGCGGAATGGTGACCGACATCCAAGGTTTGCTGGGCGATGAGGCCAAGGACCTGCTGACCTACGCCGTTCAGGGAATTCCCAAGGAGGACTTGGTGCTCCCGGGGCCCGACTTCGTGGACCGGACCGTGGCCGCGACCGACCGCTCGCCCCGGGTACTGCGCAACCTGCAGTCCCTCTTCGACCACGGCCGTCTGGCCGGCACCGGCTACGTGTCCATCCTGCCGGTCGACCAGGGCATCGAGCACTCGGCCGCGTCCGCGTTCGCGCCCAACCCTCGCTACCTCGACCCCAAGAACATCGTCGAGCTCGCAGTCGAGGGCGGGTGCAACGCGGTCGCCAGCACACTCGGCGTACTCGGAGCCGTGTCGCGGCGCTACGCACACAAGATCCCCTTCATCGTCAAGCTCAACCACAACGAGCTGCTGACCTACCCCAACCACTACGACCAGATCATGTTCGGCAGGGTCGAGCAGTGCTTCGACCTCGGCGCGGTCGGCGTCGGCGCCACGGTCTACTTCGGCTCGGAACAGTCCGATCGCCAGTTGCAGGAGGTCAGCGAGGCTTTCGCGCGCGCCCACGAACTGGGCATGTTCACCGTGCTGTGGTGCTACCTGCGCAACTCGGCGTTCAAGAAGGACGCCGTGGACTACTCGGCATCGGCCGACCTCACCGGGCAGGCCAACCATCTCGGCGTGACCATCGAGGCCGACATCGTCAAGCAGAAGCAGGCCGAGAACAACGGCGGTTACCGCGCACTGGGCTTCGGCAGGACCGACCAGCGGCTGTACGGGACGCTCACCACGGACCACCCGATCGACCTCACCCGCTGGCAGGTGGCCAACTGCTACATGGGCCGGGTCGGGCTGATCAACAGCGGCGGCGCCTCGGCCGGGCAGAACGACCTCGCCCAGGCCGTCCGAACGGCAGTGATCAACAAACGGGCCGGCGGCACCGGCCTCATCACCGGCCGCAAAGCCTTTCAACGGCCCACCGGCGAAGGGATCGAGCTCCTCAACGCCGTCCAGGACGTCTACCTCGACGAGAGCGTCGCCGTCGCCTGACGCAGGCAGGGCCCGGACGCCCCGGCAGGTGCGATCCCAGCCGGGGCGGCTGGAGGGCACAGCAGCCGATCACTGAGGGGGGCACCGAGGCGTGGCAGGCTGATCGCGCCGCCGCCGGCCCACACAGCTTCCACCAGCGGCCGGTGCGGGCGCCGGCTGTCCTGCTGGGAAGAGCAGCGCGCCGGACTTCCGGTCAGCGTGAGCCACTGGGAGGAGCCGCTGTACTGAACCTCCACATCGGCCGACTGCCGGCACATGCCGAAAGTCCACGGTTTCCGGGCTGGTTGACCGCTGCGGGTCAGCCGCGGACCGCAGCCATGCACTCGTCGTACAGGTCCATGATGTCGCCGTCGCCATCGTTGGCGACCCAAGTCATCGACGCGGCATCCAGGCATGCGAACGCCGCCGCAATCACCGCGCGGGCCCTCGCGCCCTCTGTGCCGGTAGCTGCGTCCATACGGGTCTCGATGAGCGGCAGCAGGTTCTCCTGGAACCGCAGTCGCTTCTCGAGCCAACCGGCACGCAGCGAGGCGGTGTTGTGCAGGAGGCGGAACCGCTCCAGGGCCTGTTCTCGGCTGTCGTGCAAGGCCAGTACGGCAGCAACCCCTGCACGCAGGGCCTCCCAGGCACCGGCATCGGCGGGCTGTTCACTGATCGTGTCCATCAGGACCTCGCCGAACCGGTCCTGGCCGCCGCCGAGAAGGTCCTCCTTGGAGCCGAAGTAGCGAAAGAGGGTGCGCTGAGAGACCCCGGCCTCTCGGGCGATCTGGGCGATGGTCGTCTCGTCGTAGCCCTGCTCGGTGAACAGGCGCAACGCCGTCTCAAGGATCTCTTGGGAAGCCAGCTGCCGTGTCCGGTCCCACAGCGTGGTCGGTGTCCCCATCGCTGACTTGGCTTCCTGCTTCATGTCACCAGACTAACCCAGCACTGCCAGGTCGACAGCCCCATGCACTTTGGCAGTAACTGCCAGGTTGTCGTACGCTGCCACGAGTGACGGCGCAGCACAGCCCACTGCCCCACCGGAAGAGCCGCTCACCCTCCGGCCAGAAGTACACAAAGGAGCGCATCATGCCTGCACCCACAGCTTTGATCACCGGTGGAACCAGCGGCATCGGCAAGGCGACCGCCGAGCTACTCCACTCCCGCGGCTACCGCGTCATGGTCACCGGCCTCGGCCATGTCTCCGACACCGGACTTCCCGAAGGCGTCACGGCTGTCCGGGCCGATGCGCGGTCCCTGCCGGACATCGACCAGGCGATGGACCACGCGCGCCGCCAACTCGGCTCCCTCGACCTGCTCTTCCTCAACGCGGGCATCTCCCGTCCCGGCCCGATCGAATCAACCGACGAAGACGCCTTCGACGCCCTGTTCGACGTCAACGTCAAGGGGAACTTCTTCACCCTGCAAAAGGCGCTGCCTCTCCTCAACGAGGGCGCCTCGGTCGTGTTCACCGTGGGGGCCGCTGAAGGGCTCGGGGCCGCGATGACAGCCGCCAAGGGCGCACTGCTGCCCCTCATGCGGTCCCTCGCGCTCGAACTCGCCCCCCGCCGCATCCGCGTGAACGCGGTCAGCCCAGGAATGGTCAACACCCCCGCCTACAGCAAGATGGGGATCTCCCAGGAAATGATCGACTCCTGGGCCGGGGGCGTCCCGCTCGGCCGCGTCGGCGCTCCCGCCGAGATCGCCGAAGCCGTGGCCTTCCTCGCCTCGGACGCCGCCGGCTACATCACCGGCGACAACCTCACCGTCTCCGGCGGCATCGGTGTTCACGCCAACGCCTGAACCTTTCAGGGCAGAGCCGAATTACTCGTCCGGGATCCGACGCTCCGGCTGCGGCCCTGGCGAGCCGATGGCCCGTGCGGGAACCCGGCACCGCCACTTCGTTCTCCACCACGGATGGATGGGCCGCCCTCCTTCCCTGCCTGTGTGCCCCGCCGTGCCCTTGGAACTGACCGCTGCCGAGTGCCACCGCTCAAGAAGTCGGCCCATGGCCCCAGCACCCGCCCCAGGCACGCCGGCGGGCGACGATCGTGCTCCTGGCAGCAGGAGGCCGCGGCTGGGCCCGGATCGCCGCCGAAATCCACCTGCACGTGAACACCGTGCGCCGCTGGCGCAGCCGATTCGCGGTCGCGCGGCGGTGCGTACGCGTGGCGCGGTGCAAGAGGGTTGCGAGCATGATGCGCTTGAGGTCGGGCAGCACCGTACGGGTGACGTCGAGGAGGGGGACGTCCGGGTCGATGAGCGCGCCCATGGATTCCAGGGGGACTCGACCTCGTTCAGTAGCAACGTCACCTGTCTCGTGGGGTGCCGCGTCGGTTGAGGTGAACTCCGCGGTGTCGAATGGCCCCGGTCTGCTCGCGCGTGTTCGATGTCACGGACCCGTCGGCGGCGGGTGACCCCGGGCGCGGGGAGCCGGTGTCCGGTGGCGGGTGGGTGTCGCGGAGAGTGAGGCGAAGCCAGCTGGCCCAGCCGATCGGCTGAACCGCCCAGAAGCTGACGGCGCGATAGAGCAGCGCGGCGGCGACGGCTTGGTCCGCGGGCAGCCCTTGGACGACGAGCAGGGTGCTCAGGCTGGCCTCGGCGATGCCGAGGCTGCCCGGTGTCAGGCGCAGGCTGATGGAGATCTGCGTCAACCCGTATGTGATCAGAATGCCGCGCCAGGGCACATCGCCCCTCAGCGCCCACAGGCAGGCGGTGAGCGCGGCGGCGTCGCACACCCAGTTCAGCAGCGCCCACCCGAAGGGGTGGGCCCAGCCGCGCAGGCCGGGCTGGAGGGTCTCGGCCTGGTGCAGGACGTCGGCGAGCAGGCGGCCGAGCCGTCTTCCGGCCCGCCATCGCGCGGTGACGTGCTGCATCGCGCGGCGCAGGCCCGATGAGCGGGTGAGGCAGACGGCCACCGTGATCGTGGCGACCAGCGCGGCCGCCGACACGAGAACCACGGTCCGCAGCCCCGCGCCCGGTGCATCGGGATCGGCCGGCAACGCACCGAGTGTCAGCACCAGCGCGAGAGCCAGTGCGGACAGGGCCCCGGCGACGACCAGCATCGCCGCGGCGAGTGCCAGGACGATGCCCCGGCGGCGGAGCTGGCGGATCGCCCACGCGACGGACAGGGCGCTGCCTCCGGGGAGCGCCCCGGCCATCGCGTTTGCGGCGAACACGAGGCGGGTCATGGTCCCCAGGCCCGGCCGCGTCCGCACCCCGCGCAGCAGCCGCCACTGCAGTGCGGCAAGGGAGACGAACGACGCCGCCTCGAACGCGAGGGCGAGGACCAGTTTGGGGACGCTGACGTGGGTGAGGAGGTGGGCGCTGCCGACCAGTTCGCGACGGTGGGAGACACCTGCGGCCACCGCGAGGGCGACGACGCCGGCCGTGCCGGTCCACCAGACCCACACCTGCCACCTGGGCCGGCCGTCCCCTTCCGGCCCGGCGACCGGCTCCGCCGACGGCTCCGCTGCCGGACGGCCGTTGTCCGGTCGTGCGGGAAGGTCGCTCACGTCACTGCTCGCCTTCATAGTCGCCTGCCGACCGGGCGATCCCGCGTCCGGGAGCAGTCACAGGTCGACGCGGCGGCCGTCTGAGGTACGGGCGGTGCGCGACCCGGCGCAGAAGAGCGGCAGCCCGTTCTTGCAAGACGGGAGTGACCGCGATGCCGGTGCCGAGTTCGAACCTGGCGGGCTCGGTAAGTCCGGGGACGATCTGGAGGTGCCCGGCGCAATAGGCAGTCATCTCCTCGCCGTTGGGGGCGCTGGTCACAGCGTAGTTGCAGGGGGACGTCGCCGAGTCGACCGCGCGGCGCCCCGAAACCTGGCCCAGGAGCACGCGGCCTGTTCCAGGTCCTCCTCGGAAAGCATCGGCGAAGGCCCTGGTGACGGCGGACCACGAGTCAGGTCTCGCACGAGGTGCGGGCGGCGTACGGGGCCGACGCGGCTGTGGGGTGCGGGGCTGGATGCGACCGCGCTTGGAGAGGCCCTGGACCACGGCGCCCCGGAGACCGCGGGCCGACCCCGGAGCCTCGGCGACGTGTCAGGCTGCCGCAGCGACCCGGTTACGCAGGTTGTGGAACTGGCGGGTCTGCATGATGAAGTGGGCGGGTTCGCCCAGCAGCAGGTCGAACGGCCGCGTGAGCCGACGTGGGCGGCCCTGTCCGCGGGTGCGGACCACCAGGCGGGTCTTCCCGTCGGCGGTCGGCCGCAGATGGAAGCCCCAGACCCCGTCCATGCGCGCCAGCGGGAGAACGTCCCATTCCGGGTCGAAGGAGTGGCCGGAGGGCAGGCTGAGGTCCGAGCGCAGCACCAGGGTCCGGTACGGCTCCAGGCGGGCCACGGTGAACCATGACCGGCCGTCCCGCGTCGCCTGCAGCCGCTGCCCCTCCTCCAGTTTCTGCCACTCGGGCGCGATGCGGTCCGCGCTGGGTTCGCCGTAGCGGTCCAGCAGGTCCCAGCTGTACCAGCCACCACGGTCGACTCCCATCTGCACCAGCCAGGGCCAGACCTTCTCGGGTGGCGCTGGGAGGGTGGTCGCCATGGTCGATGTGCCGTCGGCGTCGGGGAAGAGCTCGTCGCCGGGGTAGGCACGGACGGTCTCGGCCTGTGTGGCGCCCCAGGTCAGCAGTCGCGGCCGGAACCGCAGTGCGTAGAGCGCCAGCGCGGCGGAGGCCGCCATGAAGGGGAGCAGACCGGCTCGCGGTCGCCGTCGGCATGATTTCTGCTCGGACATCGTGTCCTCCCTGGTCACCGGGAAACGGGCCTGGTGCGACAGGCCTCCAAGCCGTGTGGCAGGGCACCGGGGCGGGGATCGGACGGGCCGCGCACCGGTGGTCGTACACAGGGTGCCGGACTACGTGGCGCGGCGGCCCTCGATGCGGTTGACCGGCCTTCTCCGTGCCAACGGTCGGCGCTCCGCACGACGGGGCCTCGGCGTGGAGCCTGTCGCTTCATCTCTGCATATCGGGTGTGGAACGGCTCGCGCGAGGGCCGGTCAGCCCTGCGCCGGGTCCGATTGTCCCGGCGGCCGACTCGCCCGCGCCGCCACGCGGGGACTTGCGAAGCGACCGGGGCCGCCTGGGTCCGATGCACGCCGTGCTCGTCGCCGGTGACCAGCTGGAGAAGGCCAGGTCGTTTCCCAGTACGGGAGCGCGGATGATGCTGATGCCCAGGCGCGCGCGTCCTCGTCCGACCCGTCGGGGTGCGGTCCAAGGGCTGGTCGGGGCTCACGGCGACTTCGGCAGGGTTTTGTGGAACCGCGACGAAGGCCGCCGCGGAGCCGGTCGGTCCACGCCGGGGGCCGTGCGCCCAGGCGCGCCACGCCGAGCCGCAGCCCCGAGGCTTGTTGCCGTGGCGGCAGCAGTTCCGGGACGTCCGCGTGGAGGAGATCTGTCTGGAGGACGTCCCCGCCGACGCCGTGTCCGCAGCCTGCCGCCACGCCGTCCTCGCCGTGCTCGGCCACCGTGTAGCGGCCCACAGCAGGGTCCCAGCTCGCGGGAGGGCAATGTCCCGCTCAGGAGTGTCCGAGGGAATCGGTCGCTTCGGTGACGCATCCATGTCCGGCCCCCAGCATGGTCGGCCGGACAGGCAGGTGCCGGGCCCGCCGACCGGCAGGAACCCCCTCCGACGACGATGTCGTCGCCTGCCTGCCTCACGCAGGCCCGGCACCCGAGGCGGGACGCCCCGGCCCACCCCTTTCCCGAGGAACCGCCGTAGCGGCCTGCGCCGGTCCCCAATCCGGCGCCGCCCACAGGACTTCCAGCCTTGGCCGCCACCCTGAACGGCCAGGGGCCACGAAGGCGAGGTCTCAGGAAGGACCTCGTCACCGCTCGCCTCGCGGGCTCACCCATCACCCTCACACCACAGGCCCCGCTGGAGCAGGGGCCGAACGGCTCACCACGGGACCGAACGGCCCCACTTGCCCGCGATCACTGCGCAATGACATACCAGGTAAGGCATGGGTATGCCCTGGGGAGAGCGGACCGGCCCCTGACAGACGTCTCCTGCACGCCCGGTCGAGCACCTTGTCCGCACACTGCGAGCCGTGGCTGATGGCCCGTGGGCCCCCTCCCCGGGACCTTCGGTCCCTGCCGGTGCGGGTGGCTCCGGGCGCTCCATGGAGACCATGACGAATCTGCGTGACATCCCGCAGGCAGCGCCGGCTCCGGATTCGGGCAGCGCGAGGAGTCGTTGGACCGCCCTCGTGGTGCTCTGTGTGTCGCTGCTGATCGTGACCCTGGACAACACCATCCTGAACGTCGCCCTGCCCACCCTGGTGAAGGAACTCGGGGCGACGACGACCCAGTTGCAGTGGATCGTGGACGCCTACGCGCTCGCGTTCGCCGGACTGATGCTGGTGGCGGGCAGCGGCGCGGGCCGGTTCGGTCGCCGACGCGTCTTCATGGCTGGGCTCGCGGTGTTCGGGGTCGCGTCGGCTTGGGCGGCGTACTCGGGCTCGGTGGGGATGTTGATCGCGGCTCGCGCCGGCATGGGCGTGGGGGCGGCGATGATGATGCCGGCCACTCTCTCGATCATCACTGACGTGTTCCGGGATCCCGGCGAGCGGCGGCGGGCGATCGGCGTCTGGGCCGCCACCAGCGGGCTCGGGATCGCAATCGGTACGGTGGCGGGCGGGCTGTTGCTGGAGCACTTCTGGTGGGGGTCGGTCTTCTGGGTCAACCTCCCCTTCGCGCTGGCCGGTCTGGTGTGCGCGCGCCTGCTGGTGCCCGAGTCCCACAACCCGGAGGCGCTGCGCCCGGACCCGCCGGGGTCGGCACTGTCGATCACGGGCCTGGGGCTGCTGCTCTGGGCGATCATCGAGGCGCCGGTGCGGGGCTGGTCGTCGGGGATCGTGCTCGGCGCGGGCGGGGCCGGACTCGCGGTGCTGGTGTGCTTCGCCGTGTGGGAGGGGACCACCTCGCACCCGATGCTGAATCTTGGTTTCTTCGGCAACCGGCGCTTCTCGTTCGCCACCACGTCCGTGGCCCTGGCGATGTTCGGGCTGTTCGGCGCCCTGTTCGTGCTCACCCAGTATCTGCAGTTCGGCCTCGGCTACACCGCCCTGGCCACGGGTGTGCGCGTGCTTCCGGTCGCCGGGCTGCTGGCGGTGGTGGCACCGCTGTCGCCTGTGCTGGTGCGCGCGGCGGGCACCAAGGTGGTCGTCGGAACGGGTCTGCTGGTCGTCGCGGGCGGACTGTGGCAGCTGTCCCGCGCGGACGTGTCGTCCACGTACGGCGATGTGGCCGGCGGCATGCTGCTGCTCGGCCTGGGCGCCGGCCTGGTCGTCCCCGCTGCCCTCGATTCCCTCATGGGCACGCTGCCGCCGGGCGACACGGGCGTCGGTTCCGCGTCCAACGGTGTCTCCGTCCAGTTGGGCGGGGCGCTCGGAGTCGCCGTCATCGGCAGCCTGCTGACGTCCCGTTATCAGGACCGCATGGGCCCGCCGTTGGCGCCGTACCATCTGCCGCACAGTGTGTCGGACAGCGTCCTCGGCTCGCTGGGCGGTGCCCTCGAACTCGCCGCACGGGTGGGCGGGGTCTCCGGCCGCATGCTCGCGGAGCTGGCTCGGTCGGCATTCGTCAGCGGCATGAGCCTCGGTCTCATGGTCGGGGCCGTGGTCGCCGTGGGCGGAGCGGTCCTGGCATTCGTGGCACTGCCGTCCCGGCCGTCCGCCGAGTCCCCGGCCCCGGTGCGCCCGCCCGAGCACTGATCGTCCCCGGAAGGAGACCCGCATGCCTGCACTGGACCTTCTCAAGGAGCTCAAGGACCTCTACCGGCCGCCCGTCGGCAAGGCAGTGCTCGCAGAGGTTCCCGAGCAGAACTTCCTGATGGTCGACGGCACGGGCGACCCCCACACCTCCACCGGCTACCGGGCGGCCGTCGAGGCGCTGTACACGGCGTCGTACGCCTTGAAGTTCGCGGTGAAGCGCGGTCCGTCCGGCTTCGACTACAAGGTGATGCCTCTGGAGGGGCTGTGGTGGACGCCGGACATGGCCGACTTCTCCGTCGACCGCAAGCAGGACTGGCTCTGGACGATGATGATCGCCCAACCGCCGGTCGTCACGGCCGGCCTCGTCGCCCGGACCCTCTCCGACCCCAAGCTCCGCAAGGAGGCCAAGGCCCTGCCCTGGCTGCGGTTCGAGCCGTTCACCGAAGGTCTCGTGGCGCAGATCATGCACGTCGGACCGTACACGGCCGAGGGGCCCACGGTCGCGGCTCTGCACGCCTTCATCGCGGAACAGGGCCGCGCACTGGCCGGGAAGCATCACGAGATCTATCTGGGCGATCCCCGGCGTACGGCGCCCGAGCGGCTCAGGACCGTCCTGCGTCAGCCGGTCGCCGCTCGCTGACGCTCCGGGGGCCGTTCTGCCGCGATCGTCGTCCCGGTGGGGCGGTCGTGCGGGGCCATCCCCGGCTGGCCCGGATCGGCGGCTTCTCACCCTTGTCCGCGGTGCTGCCGTGCAGATCGCGGGCGGCGAGTTCGGCGCGGGTCCTGTCCCAGCCGTAGCCGGCGTGCACCAGGATGTCCTCGGCAGTGGCTCCGGGCCGTCCAACAAGTCCTGCGTCAGCGCGAGCAGCGGCGAGTCGTGGCGGTTCGCTCCGGCCAGAACGCTGCCGAGCGAGATTCCGTAACCATCCGTCATACCCGCGTCTTCAGGCCGTGCTTGCCGAGGTCGACCGGTGAGCGCCCGTCGACCTCCTCGGCGCCGGTCGCTTTGGTGTTGGACCATCGACGGCGATGGGGGCATGCGCCGTCGCGGCCGTCATGCCGGCTGCGGGCTGATGCCGGCGCGTCGCGGCGCGCCGGTGCGGGTGTGCACCCGCTCGTGGTTCCGGCACACCAGCAGCGCCCCGGGCCAGGCATTGCCGGCACCGCCGCGGCCACCTGACGGCCCGTCAACCCGCATCGTCGCCGGCGCAGGGCCGAACGGCCCCTGGGTGCATGCTGTTCGGCCAGGTGACAGGTGCCGATCAGCCCTGGAGGCCCGGCCGTGACAAGGCTTGAATGAAAGTGTCTCAGGAGGCTGCCATGAACAACGAGGCCCTGAGCGCCCACACCGGCCCATGCCACCGCAGAGCACTCACCGCGGTGTTGACGCTCCCCTTGCTCACACTCGCCGCATGCGGCACGAGCGGCGGCTCGAGTACGCCGGGCGGGATCGCCGAATCCTCCCGGCCCCCGGCTGGTACGACATCTTCGGGGAGTACCTCCGGAACACCCGCGCCCTCCACGCCATCGACATCCACCGCCCCGGGCACGACACACCCCGCGCCCTCGACAAGTGGCGGCACCGGCACCACCGCGAAGCACATCCGCACGGCGGTGTACTTCCTGCACGGCGAACATGTCTCGCCCGCCCCGCGCACCGTGACCGCTCCGTCCACCGCCACCGGAGCCGTCCGCGCCCTGCTGGCCGGCCCCAACCGCTACGAAGGCAGCCACGGGCGCACCACGGCCATCCCGTCCGGCACCACACTGCACTCCGTCGTGGTCCGCAACCACGTGGCGACCGTGGACCTTTCCGGCCGGTACGACGACGGCGGCGGCAGCCTGTCCATGCAGGCACGCCTCGCCCAGGTCGTGTTCACCGTGACCCGCTTCTCGTCCATCCACTCGGTCCGCTTCGAGCTCGACGGCAAGCCGGTGAAGCACTTCGGCGGCGAGGGCATCGTCCTCAACAGGCCCGTGGGACGGGCCGACTTCGAGGACCTGGCCCCGGCCGTCCTGATGGAGGCCCCGCTGATCGGCGACACCGTGCACACCCCGCTACGGGTCTGGGGCAGCGCCAACACGTTCGAGGCCGTGTTCCGTCTGAAGGTCACCGACACGACGGGGCGCACCGCAGCCGACGTGCGTGTCAAGGCCACCTCCGGCACCGGCACCCGCGGCACCTTCGACGTGACCTTCCCCTGCAAGGCTGCCCGCACCGGACCCGGCCTGCTCACCGCGTACTACCTGTCGGCCAAGGACGGCAAGCCCGTCACCGTCGACACCGTGCCACTGACCGTGAACCGCTGACGCCGGCCGTCCCGGGACAGCGCGAGGAGGCCGCACAGCGATCCCTTACGGCCGGACGGACAGCGCTCCGGGCCATTCCGGCCCACGCCGCGCCCGCCGGGCCCGAACCGCGGTGGGAACAGGAGCAACCCGGGGAAGTTGCCGTGGCGGGACCCGCCACGGCAACGACATCGCGACGGAACTCGGGCCGGCGCCCCGCAGTCCACTCGCGCAACGGGCATCGCCGGCCCGTATCACCTGCAACAGCACCCACCGAGCCAGGGCCCGGCACCGCGACGCACCCGACGAAGCGGGGGACCTGGTTGTCGGCGGCGCGACCTCAGGTCCCGAGCGCCGCCTCGTCGTCGACGGGAACGCCCAGACGGCCCGCCACCGTGGTGAGGGCCGCTCCGAGCGGAAGGTCGACCCGGGTGACGGCGTGCCGGTCGCCCCGGGTCACGTCCCGGTTGATGATGAGCACCGGTTTCCCTGCCTGCGCGGCCTGGCGGACGAACCGCAGTCCGGACATCACCGTCAGCGAGGATCCGAGGACGAGCACTGAGTCGGCCGCGTGGACGAGGTCGCGGCACTGTTCGACCCGGTGGCGCGACACTGCCTCGCCGAAGAACACCACGTCCGGCTTGAGGATCCCGCCACAGACTGTGCAGGGCACGACCTGGAAGTCCCCCACCTGGTCGTCGGTGAGGTCGGCGTCACCATCGGGGTTCATACCGGCGGCGACCGGCGCGAAAGCGGGATTGGCCTCCTCCAGTCGTCGGGCGAGTTCCCTGCGCGCGATGAGGACGCCGCAGCCGAGACAGACCACCCGGTCGAGGCTGCCGTGGAGTTCGACAACGCCCTCACTGCCGGCGGCCTGGTGCAGCCCGTCAACGTTCTGGGTGATCACCCCGGAGAGCAGCCCCTGCCGCCCGAACGCGGCCACCGCCCGGTGCCCGGCGTTCGGCCGCGCCCGGCCGAAGGCCCGCCAGCCGAGGTGACTGCGTGCCCAGTACCGCCGCCGCGCGTGCGCGCTGTCGGTGAAGTCCTGGTAGAGCATCGGGGTGTGCCGGCTCAGGCTGCCGCCCTCACCTCGGTAGTCGGGGATGCCCGACTCGGTGGAGATGCCCGCGCCGCTGAGCACCAGTACGCGCCCGGCCGCCAGCGCGTCGACGACCGACCGCAGGTCCGTCGTGCTCGGCGGCGGGTTCTCGGTGGGGGTCCAGCTCAGGGTGGGGCGCATGCGCATGGCGCCAGGGTACGAAACCCGGCGGCCGATGCCACGCGCCCAAGGCGCGCCGGCCGATCGGTGGCGGCGTCGGGGCTCCGCGGTGACGACGGCGTACCCCGGATCCGCGAACGGGCTTCCGTCCGTATCGGCCGGCTCGGCGACCGCGCCGCCGGCTCCTACTACGACGCCGCCTCCCGGTGCATCGTCGTCGACGTCACCGACCGGTCGGCGACCCGCCAGGTCCAGGCCGCCGGAGTCGTCCCCAGAGTCGTGCCCTCCTGCATGGCCCAACTGCACTCCACCGCCGCCACGTCGGCCGAGCCGGCTCACCGGAGCGAAGCGCACCCGGGGCGCGGGGTGCCGGCAGGTCGACGGCTTCGCAGACCCACCGGGTGACGGTGGTGGGTGTATCCCGTTGCCGCCTGCCAGATGGCCCGGCCGCTGGTCACAGCGCAGTACGGCGAGCACGATGGCGGCGTTCCTTCCCGCGGGCATGCCCGTCACCGTGAGCCGATCTTCTTCAGGCGACCGCGTATCAGGACCGCGAGCTGGTGCAAGGTGGCGCTCGACAGCGGCAGGCGGGCGGAGCAGGCAAGGCCGCCAGGGCCCTCGACGACGTGGTTGGCTTTCTTCACGCCAGCCAACCTCAACCGCCGTCGGACGCCCGCAAGTTACGCCCCGTCCTGCACGGTCACGAACGCGCGGTGAATCGCCCGTCGGGCCGCTTGTGCAACCATCCCCGTGTTCAGCAGCCCGGTGAGCACCGGCGAGTACCGCAGGCAGATCAAGCCGGGCTGCTACTACCCACTCCAGTACGACTGGGCGTACGACCTCTCGCACCTGTACGCCAAGGGCATCGCCGGCGCCGACCGCACGATCGTCAGGCGGCAGCTCCAGCCGTCCTACGCCGACCAGCCCTGTGCTCCGCACGCGCCTCGCGCGCCTGCCGTCCTGTCATCCGCTCATCTTCTTACGCCACTGGGGACCGACACGCTCCCACTCGGCCTCCCAGGCGCGTATCCGCCACCGGTCCAGCCGGAGCCGTGCCACCCGTCCGCAGCCCAGGGCCACACCGCCGGCACCCGCCGCGCCCAGCAGACCCGTCAGCGCCGACTGCACACGTGCTGCCCCCTCGGTGGGAGGCCGGCCCGCCAATTCGCCCCGGCTGTCGATCCACACGGTGACCGAGGTGCCCGCGGTGCTGCTGGGGTCGACCCGAGTCAGGCCCGTGTGGGTGGATCCGTCGGCGGTGGTCCAGCGGACCTTGCCCCACACCGTGTCGCCGCCACCACCGTCCGTCGACGCGGTCTCGGTCCTGTCCGCGTTCTCGGTGAGCTCGGCCGGTACGGCGTGCACGGTCGCGCGTCGTGCGGCAAGGCTGTCCTGCATGGCGCCGTCCGCCGCCGAGCCCGCGAGCAGGCCGCCCACCAGGGCGACGATCCAGGTGGCGAGGATGATCCAGGCCTCCACGGAGTCGCTGCGCCGGCGCAGTGGATTGTGCCTCCACCGCCAGAACCGCACCTTCCTCACCCGCGTGAGCCGCGTCCGCGCCATGGCTGGACACCCCTTTGTCTGCCGGTGCACCCGCCGGGGCCGACCGGGCCAGTCAGGCCGTATGACCGGCGGGCAGGCCCGCTCGGTCCCCGCCGCATCGGCGTCACGACTCCGCCGCGCACCTGCAGCGGGACCGGCTCGGGCGGATCGGGAGCCGTCGTCCTCCGGGACCGCTCCATGGGCATCACGCCCGTCTCGGACACCACCGTACCCGGGCCCCGGTGCGCGCTGCCCGCGACGGGAAGCGGCCTCATCCCCGTGCTCCACTGCCGTAAGGCGCATACAGGTCGAGCAGCCGGGTGCGCGCCGCCTTCAGCCTGCGGACCACGGCTTCGCCGACCCACAGCGCGATCGACCGCCCCATCTGGGGATCGGCCTCGCACATGCTCCGGACGGCGTCGGCGTCGAACTCGAAGGCGCGTACCGGGCCCACCGTCCTGGCGCCGAACCGCCACGCGTGGGGTGGGTAGAGCCAGGACCAGCCGAGGAGTTCACCTGCCCCCAGGGTCTCGATCACGGCCGCACGGCGTCCGGGCACCCGCATGTCGAGGGCGACGGTGCCCGACTCGATGATCCAGAAGTGGTCGGCCCGTCCGCCTTCGTTGAACAGCTGAGCGTCCGACGGGTAGCTCACGTCGTGCGCCATGCTCATGAGCCTGCCCCGGTATTCGGCGGGGAGTTTCCTGGTCGATCGGGGTGTGGTCGCGGTGGTCATGGCTGCGCCTCCTCGTGCGCCGGGCCGACGCGGCGGACGTCACGGAGGACGTCGCCTGCCTTCAGGCTCGGTCATAGAGGCCGCGAACACATGGGCCGATCGGTCCCCGTCGCGGAGCCCACCGGGCCACGTCCGGCGGATCGGCGTTCACCTCGTGCCCTCGGTCACGGTCCGGGCCGCCACGGCCACCGCCACAGAACCGAACACGCGCGGCCCCGCTCAGCCGCCCCAGGTCCACTCCGCGACCTCCGGCAGGTCGGTGCCGTGGAGGCGGATCCAGTCGTGGTGGCGCAGACGCGCGTCCTCCATGCGCTGGCGTACGGCCGCGGCGCGCACCGCCAGCCCGGGCACGCGGTCGATGACGTCCATGACCAGCCGGTAGCGGTCCAGGTCGTTGCGGACGACCATGTCGAACGGCGTGGTCGTGGTGCCGGACTCCTTGTAGCCGCGCACGTGCAGGTTCTGGTGGCCGGTGCGCCGGTAGGCGAGGCGGTGGATCAGCCACGGGTAGCCGTGGTAGGCGAAGATCACCGGCTTGTCCTTGGTGAACAGGCCGTCGTACTCGAAGTCGCTCATGCCGTGCGGGTGCTCCTCGCGGGGCATCAGGCGGGCCATGTCGACGACGTTGACCACGCGGACGGCGAGACCGGGCAGGTGTCGGCGCAGCAGCTGGGCGGCGGCGAGCACCTCCTGGGTGGGGACGTCCCCCGCGCAGGCGAGGACGACGTCCGGCTCGCCTCCGTTCTCGGTGCCCGCCCACTCCCAGATGCCGGCTCCGCGGGCGCAGTGGGCGCGGGCCTGGTCCATGGACAGCCAGTCGAAGCAGGGCTGCTTGCCGGCCACGATCACGTTGACGTAGTCGCGGCTGTGCAGTGCGTGGTCCGCGACGGACAGCAGCGTGTTGGCGTCCGGCGGCAGGTAGACCCGTACGACCTCGGGGCTCTTGTTGAGGACGTGGTCGACGAAGCCGGGGTCCTGGTGGGAGAAGCCGTTGTGGTCCTGGCGCCACACGTGCGAGGTCAGCAGGTAGTTGAGGGAGGCGATCGGTGCGCGCCACGGCAGCTGCCTGGAGGTCTTGAGCCACTTGATGTGCTGGTTGACCATCGAGTCGACGATGTGCACGAAGGCCTCGTAGCAGGAGAACAGGCCGTGCCTGCCGGTGAGCAGATAGCCCTCCAGCCAGCCCTGGCAGGTGTGTTCGGAGAGGATCTCCATCACACGGCCGTGCCGGTCGAGGTGTTCGTCGACCGGCAGGTGCTGGGCCTGCCAGGCCTTTCCGCTGGCGTCGAAGACGGCCTGCAGCCGGTTGGAGGCGGTCTCGTCGGGGCCCACGACCCGGAAGTCGCGGCGGGCCGAGGTGTCCTCCATGACCTTTTCCAGGAGGTCGCCGAGGACGCGGGTGGGCTCGTGGAGGGTCGTTCCCGGCTTGTCGACGGGCACGGCGAACCGGTCGAGGGACGGGACGGGCAGGTCGCGCAGGAGCAGGCCGCCGTTGGCGTGGGGGGTGGCGCCCGGACGCCTGGTCCCCTCGGGGACGCAGGCGAGGACGTCGGCGACCGGCCGGCCGTCGGAGTCGAACAGCTCCTCCGGGTGGTAGGAGCGCAGCCACGCCTCCAGCTGCCGCAGGTGTTCCGGGTTCTCGCGCACGCCGGCCAGCGGAACCTGGTGGGCGCGCCAGGTGCCCTCGACCGGCACTCCGTCGACCTCCGCAGGGCCTGTCCAGCCCTTGGGGGTGCGCAGCACGATGACCGGCCAGTGCGAGCGCTCCGTCACGCCGTTCTCGCGGGCGGAGTGCTGGAGCGCGGCGATGCGGTCCAGCGCGTCGTCCATCGCCTGCGCCATGGCGCGGTGCACGGCGGCCGGGTCGTCGCCGCTGACGTGGATCGGTGAATGGCCGTAGCCGCGCAGCAGCTCGTCGAGCTCGTGCTCGGGCAGGCGGGACAGCACCGTCGGGTTGGCGATCTTGTAGCCGTTGAGGTGGAGGATCGGCAGCACGGCTCCGTCGTGGACCGGGTCGAGGAACTTGTTGGAGTGCCAGGAGGCGGCCAGCGGTCCGGTCTCCGCCTCGCCGTCGCCGATCACACAGGTGACCAGCAGGTTCGGGTTGTCCAGGGCCGCCCCGTAGGCGTGCGAGAGCGAGTAGCCCAGTTCACCGCCCTCGTGGATGGAGCCGGGCGTCTCGGGCGCCACATGGCTCGGCACACCGCCGGGGAAGGAGAACTGGCGGAACAGACGCTCCATGCCGGCCCCGTCCCGGCCGACGTCCGGATACGTCTCGCTGTAGCTGCCCTCCAGCCAGGAGTTGGCCAGTACGGACGGTCCGCCGTGGCCCGGGCCCCAGATGGCCAGGGCGTCGATGCCGCGGGCCTTGATGACGCGGTTGAGGTGGGTGTAGACGAGATTCAGACCGGGCGAGGTGCCCCAGTGGCCGAGCAGCCGCGGCTTGATGTGCTCCGGGAGCAACGGTTCACGCAGCAGCGGGTTGGCCATGAGGTAGATCTGTCCGGCGGACAGGTAGTTGGCGGCACGCCAGTGCGCGTCCAGGGTGCGCAGTTCGTCGTCGGTCAGTACGGTGCTGCTGGTCTGGTGTTCGACCTTGGTCATCGGGCACTCCGGAAGTCATCGGCGTGGTCAAACGGGGCGGTGGAGGCGGCATGGCCGGCAAGAAGGCGGCGAAGGTGCCGCTCAAGGCGTATGAGAAGGAACTGCTGCGCCTGCAGACGGAGTTGGTGAAGCTGCAGGAGTGGGTGCGTGCGGAGGGCTCCCGCCTCGTCATCGTCTTCGAGGGGCGGGACGCGGCCGGCAAGGGCGGCACCATCAAGCGGGTCACCGAGCACCTCAACCCCCGTGTCGCCCGGATCGCGGCCCTCCCGAAGCCGACCGAACGCGAACGCACCCAGTGGTACTTCCAGCGGTACATCGAGCATCTGCCGGCCGCCGGGGAGATCGTGTTGTTCGACCGGTCCTGGTACAACCGGGCCGGGGTCGAGCATGTGATGGGCTTCTGCACCAAGGAGGAGTACCAGCTCTTCCTGCGGCAGTGCCCGATCTTCGAGCGGATGCTGGTGGAGGCCGGGATCCTGCTGCGCAAGTACTGGTTCTCGGTGAGCGACACCGAGCAGCAGGCGCGCTTCCGCAGCCGTATGGAGGACCCGCTGCGGCGCTGGAAGCTCTCGCCGATGGACCTGGAGTCGATCACCCGCTGGGAGGCGTACTCCCGGGCCAAGGACGAGATGATGGTGCACACCGACATCACCGAGGCACCGTGGTTCGTCGTGGAGAGCGACGACAAGCGCCGGGCACGGCTGAACATGATCGCCCATCTGCTGGATTCCCTGCCGTATCACGACGTGCCGCCGCCTGTGCTGGAGCTGCCGGACCGGCCGAAGTCGACCGGCTACCAGCGCTCGCCGCGTGACCTGCAGACGTACGTCCCCGATCACGCGGCGACCCTGTAATCCGGTCACGGCGCTCACGCCCGCTGCGGTACGACGGCGACCGGGCAGGCGGAGTGGTGCAGTACCGCGTGGGCGACGCGGCCGAGCTGAAGCCCGAAGCGTCCCTCGCGTCGCTTGGCACCCACCACCAGCAGGTCGGCGTCGTACGAGAGGTCCGCCAGGACCCTGCGGGCGTGGCCCTCGACGGTGCGGCGGTGCACGTCGGCGTCCGCCGGTACGTCGCGCAGCGCCCCCTCCAGCGCCGCAACGGCCCGCTCCTCGTGCAGCCGGGCGGGTTCCCCGGCCATCAGCGGGTGGTCGGTGCTCTCGTGCGCGGGGCACCGCCAGGCGCGTACGGCCTCCAGACGCGCCCCGCGGCGGCGCGCCTCGTCGACGGCGAAGCGCACGGCCGAGGACTCGGCGCCGTCCTCGCCGACGCCCAGAAGGACACGTTGGTGGGTGCCCGGTACCGCCTGATTGTCGTGGCTGCCGCGCAGCACGATCACCGGGCAGTCGGCGTGCGCCGCCACGGACAGGCTGACGGAGCCGAGCAGGAACTCCGCGATGCCGCTGCGGCCGCGGCTGCCCACCACCAGCGCGGAGGCCTGACGCCCCTCGTGCACCAAGGCGTACTCGGGCTCCTCCGCCAGCGCCACCGGTGCCACCTTCAGGTCCGGATGGCGCTCGTGCGCCCGCCGGGCCGCGTGGTCGACGACGTCCTGGGCGAGCACCGCCTCGGACGGCTTCCCGAGGTCCGTGGCGAGGGCGCTGCCCTCGTAGCGCTCCCACAGCGAGGCGTACACGACCCGCAGCTCCACCCCGCGCAGCACGGCCTCGTCGGCGGCCCAGTCGACGGCACGCAGGCTCGGTTCGGAGCCGTCCACGCCCACGACCAGAGGGAGTTCCATCGTTTTCACCTTTCCGTGCCGAGGTCGAAGACGATGCGGGCCTTGACCTGGCCGCGCAGCACCTCGTCGATGGCTTCGTTGACCGCGGTGAGCGGACGGGTCTCGTGGATGACCCTGGTGCGCCCCGCCGCATGCAGTCGAAAGACCTCGGCGAGGTCCTGACGGGTGCCCACGATCGAGCCGATCACCGAGGTGCCGTTCAGGACGGTGTCGAAGATCGGGACCTGGATGGTGCCGTGCGCCGGCAGTGCCACCATCACCAGCTTCCCGCCGCGCCGCAACCCGGAGTTCACGGCGGTGAACGCGGCCTCGTTCACGGCCAGGGCGATCGCCGCGTGGGCGCCGCCGTGCTGCCTCAGCACCTCGCCGACGTCCTGCTTGCGGGCGTCGATGACGAGGTCGGCGCCGAGTTCCGCGGCCAGTTCGAGCTTCTCGTCGGTGACGTCGACGGCCGCGACGGTGGCTCCGGCGATCTTCGCGTACTGCACGGCCAGATGGCCGAGGCCGCCGATGCCGGAGATCGCGACGAGCTGGGCCGGCCGGACGCCTGCGACCTTGAGCGCCTTGTACGTGGTGACGCCGGCACAGGTCAGCGGGGCGGCCTCGACGGCGCCGACGCCCTCGGGCACTGGTTGCGCGAAGTCGGCCCAGGCCAGCATCTTCTCCGCGTATGCGCCGTCGCAGCCGTACCCGGTGTTGATCTGCTGCTCGCACAGCGTCTCCCAGCCGGACAGGCAGTGCTCGCACCGCCCGCAGGCCTTCCCCAGCCACGGCACGGCGACCCTGTCCCCCACGCTCAGATGGCTGACGCCGTCGCCGAGCTTCTCGACGAGGCCCACACCTTCGTGGCCGGGCACGAACGGCGGTTCGGGCTTGACGGGCCAGTCGCCGTGGGCGGCATGGATGTCGGTGTGGCACAGCCCCGAGGCCTCGACACGGATGCGGACCTGGCCGGGCCCCGGCTCGGGATCGGGCCGGTCCTCGATGACCAGAGGGGCGCCGAAGGCTTGTACGACTGCTGCCTTCATGGTGGTTGAGCTCCTGTCTGAGGGGGTGCGTCAGTCGTGGGCGACGACGGCGACGGGGGCGGTGGCGTGGTGCAGGGCCGCGTGCGTGATCGGGCCGATGTGCGGACCGAACCGGCCCTGGCGGTGCCGCCGGCCGACGACGACCAGGGAGGCATCGCCGGAGGCGTCGACCAGGAGGCTCGCGGGGCTGCCGTAGCGGGACTCCTCCGTGATGGAGAGGTCCGGGAACTTCTGCCGCCACGGGCGCATGGCTTCCGTCAGGGCGTCGGCGTGCTGGCGGGCCAGCGACCGGTGGAGTTCGTAGTCCGCGGGGACGCCGTAGGAGATGTACGGCGACGGGTTCCAGCCGTGGACGACCCGCAGGGAGGTGGACCGGCGGACGGCCTCGTCGAGAGCGAACTCGATCAGTGTCTCGTCCGGGGAATCGGTGTCCAGGCCGAGCAGCACGGGCCGGTAGGGGGTCGCGGCGGACGGGATGCCCGCCGGATCCGGCTGGTGCTCGTCCGCGGCCTGTTCCCCGGCGCGGACCAGGACCACCGGTCGGTCGGCGTGCGCGACGACCTCGTAGCCGACCGAGCCGATCAGGAAGCCGCCGATCCCGCTCAGGCCGCGGGAACCCATGACGAACACTTCGGCCTCCTTGGCCTGGCCGGCCAGAATCTCGGCGGGCCGTCCGCTGAGGTGCTCGGTGATCACCTCGATGCCGGGGTGACGCAGCCGCAGTCCTTCGGCGGCCTCGCGAGGAACGCGCTCGGTCCAGTGCTGGAGCGTCTCGGCTCCGAGCAGCGGTGCCTGCGCGATCGGGTCGGGTACGGCCTCCCAGACGTGCACCAGCTTCAGCGGCAGGCCGCGCAGAGCCGCCTCGCGCGCGGCCCATTCGGCCGCGGCGCGGCTCTCGGGCGACCCGTCCAGGCCCACGGTGACGGTACGGGGCATCATGATCTCCACCTCCCGGTTTGATCCGTTCCCAGCGTCGGCTCCGGGAGGGGGTGCGGGGCAGGGGCCGCTGGTCCTGAGCGGGGGCCGACCGGCCCCATCGTGGCGAGAGCGCTGCGGCGGTGCGCGCGGTGGTTGGATCCTGGGGCCGGACGGCGAAAGGCGGGCCATGGTGCGAAGATCCGCAGGGTGGCGGGCAGTGCCCGGTGTCGGCGGCCTCCCCGATCACCCGGGGGCCTGGCGGCGGGTGCTGCCGGGGCTGGTCATGCTGCTCGGTTACCGGCGGGCGTGGCTGCGCGGCGACCTGCTGGCCGGGGTGACGGTGGCCGCCTATCTCGTGCCGCAGGTGATGGCGTACGCAAGCGTGGCCGGACTGCCGCCGGTCACGGGACTGTGGGCGATCCTGCCCTCGCTCGCGCTGTACGCCCTCCTGGGCACCTCACGGCTGCTGTCGGTGGGCCCCGAGACGACGGCCGCGTTGATGACGGCCACCGTGGTGGCTCCGCTCGCCGGTTCCGACCCGGGCCGCTACGCCACACTGGCCACCGCGCTCGCGGCCACGGTCGGCCTGCTCTGTCTGGCCGCGCGGCTGCTGCGCCTGGGCTTCGTCGCCGACCTGCTGTCCCGTCCCGTCCTGATCGGCTATCTGGCGGGTGTGGCCCTGATCATGGTCGTGGACCAGCTGACCAAGCTGACCGGCGTACCGACGACGGGTTCGACGTTCTTCCCGCAGCTGTGGTCCTTCCTGCGGCACCTGGGGCAGGCCCACCCGGCCACGCTGGTGTTCTCTGCCGTCACGCTCGCGCTCCTGTTCGCGGTCCGGCGGTGGCTCCCCCTGGCGCCCGGACCGCTGCTGGTCCTGGTGCTGGGCACCGCGTCCGTGGCCGCCTTCGATCTGGACGGCCGGCACGGCATCAAGGTGATCGGCGCGGTACCGGCGGGCCTGCCCGACGTGGCCCTGCCGGACCTGACGGAAGTGCCGCACCTGGTGCTGCCCGCCCTCGGTGTCCTCCTGGTCGCGTACACCGACTTCATTCTCACCGCCCGCGGCTTCACCGCTCCCGACGACGCCGGCTCGGAGCTGGATGCCAACCAGGAGTTCCTGGCCCTCGGTGCGGCCAATCTCGGGGCCGCCTGTCTGCACGGCTTCCCGGTGAGCAGCAGCGCCAGCCGCACCGCGCTCGCCTCCTCGACGGGGGCGCGGAGTCAGGCGTACTCGCTGGTGGCGGGCCTGGTGGTGGTCGCCGTGCTGCTGTTCCTCAGCCCGCTGCTGACCCACACGCCGTCGGCCGTGCTGGGCGCGATCGTGGTGTACGCCGCCGTCCGCATGATCGATCTCGTGGGCTTTCGCCGGCTGGCCTCCTTCAGGCGGCGCGAACTGCTGCTGGCGCTGGGCTGCCTGGCCGGGGTGCTGACCCTGGACATCCTCTACGGCGTGATCGTCGCCGTCGGTCTGTCCGTGGCGGAGCTGCTGAGCCGGGTGGCGCGCCCGCACGACGCCGTCGAGGGGCTGGTACCGGGTGTGGCCGGCATGCACGACGTGGACGACTACCCGCAGGCCCGCACCATCCCGGGCCTGCTCGTCTACCGCTACGACTCCCCGCTCTTCTTCGCCAACGCACAGGACTTCCACCGCCGGGCGCTGGCCGCGGTGGACGAACAGACCACCCCGGTCCGCTGGTTCGTCCTCAACACCGAGGCGAACGTGGAGGTGGACATCACCGCCCTCGACGCGGTCGACGAGGTGCGCCGCGAACTCGTCCGCCGTGGGATCGTGTTCGCCCTCGCACGGGTCAAGCAGGACCTGCTGGACGACCTGGAGGCGTACGGGCTGGCCGAGACAGTGGGCAGGGACCTGATCTTCCCCACCCTGCCGACCGCCGTGGCCGCGTATCGGACCTGGTGCCGCGAGAGTTAGGCCGGTCAGTTCTTCACGGGCGTGCGCACGACAGGCCGGCGCGTCGTCGTCCCGGTCATCCCGGTTGTCACGGACGTCCCTGGGCCCGACGGCCGCCGGGCGGCACGGCGCTGCTGCGCCCGCAGGACCAGCGCGTCGAGTGCCGCGCTGAGCACGAAGGTGACGGCCATGGCGATCACGAGGAGAACGGCGAACTGCCGCCAGAATTCCGGAGTCAGGCTCGTACCCATGGTGTTCCCCCCTTTCCGCTCTGTCGTTCTGCACTGTCGGTTGGCTCTCTCATCACCATCGAACTGCGGACGGGCGCATGGCACAGGGTGCCAGTGGGGTGGGACGCACCGCCGGTCGGCCCGATCGTGGGGCCGGGTGGCCCCTGGTCCGGTCCGGGCCGCGCGCCCACGCTGGGAGTGGTAGTCCGTACGCCTGAGTGGAGGCACGCCATGAACGCTCCCGTCACCACGAGCATGCCGCGGGCGCTGCCTGCCGAGCACCGGCAGAGGCTGATGCGGATCGCCCGGGAGGTGTCGTTCCCCGAGGGCACTCGGCTCTTCGAGGAGGGCGGTCACGCCGACCGGTTCTGGATCATCCGCACCGGCACGATCGATCTCGACATGCGCGTGCCCGGCCGCCGGGCCGCCGTCATCGAGTCGCTCGGGCACAACGAACTGGTCGGTTGGTCCTGGTTGTTCGCCCCGTACATCTGGCACCTCGGCGCCCAGGCGGCTTCGCCGCTGCGGGCGTACGAGTTCGACGCCGCGACCGTGCGGACGATCTGCCAGGAGGATCCCGCGTTCGGACGGACCGTCGCCCGCTGGGTGGGCGAGGTCGTGGCCGACCGGCTGCAGGCGGCCCGGGTGCGGCTGCTCGACCTGTACGCCCCCTACGGCAGCGGGACGCTCCGCTGAACCCGAACGATCAAGGAGGCGTCGTGCACGCATTCCCGCACATCGTGAGTGATGTGATGACCCGTACCGTCGCCGCGGTCGGCCGCGAGGCAGCCTTCAAGGACATCGTGCGGACCATGCAGGACCGGAAGGTCAGTGCGGTACCCGTGGTGGACGGCGGGAACCGGGTCGTGGGGGTCGTCTCCGAGGCCGATCTCCTGCCCAAGGAGGAGTTCCGCGACAGCGACCCCGACCGGTACACGCAGCTGCGGCGGCTGTCGGACCTCGCGAAGGCGGGCTCGGTCACCGCCGGCGAGCTGATGACCTCGCCCGCCCTCACCGTCCGGCCGGACGCCACGCTCGCGCAGGCCGCGCGGGAGATGGCCCGGGCCCGGGTCAAGCGTCTGCCGGTGGTCGACGACGGTGGGCGTCTTGAGGGCGTCGTCAGCCGTGCGGACCTGCTCAAGGTGTTCCTGCGGGACGACGAGGAGATCGCCGAGGAGGTGCGGCGGGAGATCGTCTCGTATCTGTTCACCACGCCGCTCTCGAAGGTGCGGGTCGAGGTCCGCGACGGGGTCGTGACGCTCACCGGCCGGGTCCGCGACACCTCCCTGGTGCCGGTGGCCGCGCGCCTGGTCCGGGCGGTCGAGGGGGTCGTGGACGTGGAGTTCGCGCTCGACGGACTGGACCGGCCGGCAAGCTGATCGACGTCACCATCCCGGTGTCCCGGTGGTCGGCCGGTCGCTTCGGTCTCAGCCTGTCCTGTGCCCCCACTCCCGTCCGACCCGCTCCCATTCGGCTCCCCACCGCTCGGTGGCCCGCCGCTGCACGCGCAGCCGCACCAGCCGCCCGCCGCCGAGAACCATCAGCCCCGTCGCCAGCCCGACTCCGGTGCCGGCCAGCACGACACGTGTCGCCGCCTCCTCGGCATTCACGGGCGCCGACACCAGGCGGCCGCGTCCGTCCGTCCAGGCCCGCACCTCACTGCCCCGCTTCGCCGTGGGCTTCACGTCCACCGTGCCCGTACGGACCGTTCCCTTACCGTCGCTCCAGTGCACCGTCGCCAGCACCCGGTCGTACCGCACACCGGTGACGACGTCCCGCCCGCTTCCGGCCACGGTCTTCACAACCACCGCCGACACCGGCCGACGGTCCGCCCGGTCCTCGTTCACCACGCGCTGCGCGGCCTGCGCCCCGACCATCCCGGCGGCAACCGCTCCGGCCGTCGCGGCCGTCCAGGCGGCCAGCACGATCCACGCCTCCACCACATCGCTGCGCCTCCGCAGCGGGTTGCTCCGCCAGCGCCACCCCAGGACCTTCGCGCGTCTGACCTTTCGCATCGGTCACACCCCCTTACGGGCGCAATAAGGACGGGCACACCTAAAAGGTCTCACCAGATCACCGTCTTCGGGAGGGGCAGCAGGCCCTTTGCACGGTGCGGCGGATCGGGTGGCGTGGCGGCGAGTGGGGCCGGTCGGCCCTAGTGCGCCCGGTCCCCGCGGGTGATGATCGTCGTGACGTGCGGCCCGCAGCCCGTGCGTCATACCTCCGGGGAACAAGGGGTCGACATGACCGAGGCACGTACCTTCACGGCGCAGGACCCGATCCGCGTCTTCCTGCTCGACGACCACGAGGTCGTCCGACGCGGACTGGCAGACCTGCTGGACGGCGAACCCGACATCAGCGTCGTCGGCGATGCCGAGAACGTCGAGCACGCCCTCGTCCGCGCACCCGCCGTGCGCCCCCATGTCGCCGTCCTGGACGTCCGACTGCCCGACGGCGACGGCATCTCCGTCTGCCGGGACCTGCGCAGCCGCATGCCCGAACTCGCCGTGCTGATGCTCACCTCGTTCGACGACGAGGACGCGCTCCTCGACGCCATCATGGCCGGCGCGTCCGGCTATGTCCTCAAGCAGATCAAGGGCTCCGACCTGATCTCGGCGGTCCGCACCGTCGCCTCCGGCCAGTCCATGCTGGACCCGGCCACCACCGCCCGGCTCATGCGCTCCCTGCGCACCGAACCCGCCGAAACACCCTCGGTGGCACCCGAGTTGGCGGGCCTGTCGCCGCGCGAGCGGGAGATCCTCGCGCTGATCGGGGACGGACTCACCAACCGTGAGATCGGCAAGCAGCTCTATCTGTCGGAGAAGACCGTCAAGAACCACATCTCCCGGCTGCTGGCCAAACTGGGCGTGCAACGCCGTGTGCAGGCCGCGGTCCTGGCCACGCACCTGGACCAGCCGGAGACGGGCGACCGCTCCGCGCACTGATCACACCTTGCCGTACGGGACCAGGGCGACGGGGCAGTGCGCGTGCCGCAGGATCGCCCGGCCGTCGGGGCCGGTCAGCGCGGCCGCGCGGCCGTTGCGCCGTCGTACGCCGGCCACGACGAGTTGCGCGCCGACGCTCGCCTCGACCAGGGAGCGGTGCGGGCGGCTCCGAGGCCTCGGCGAAGGCAAGCTCGGCGGCTTCGCGGCCCTCTGGTGGCTCGTCCTGCGCCAGGACGACGGGACCGGTCCGGCTCTGCCTGCCGCACACCACCAGCACCGGGCAGCCCGCACGGGCCGTCAGACGACCGAGCCGTGCAGGCGGCCGCGCGTGCCGTGCGCGAGGCCGACCCGAGCACGTCACCGGCTCGCCGACCAGGACTTCACGCGTGATCGCCAGGTCGGGCGCCCCCCGGCGAGCCCGCCACTCGGCATCGGCCGGCGCCTCGTTCACCCGGTCCCGCAGCCCGCCGCCGTCCGGATCCCAGGGACCAGCTCCTGGGACCAGGTCAGGGCGTGCGCCGGCTCCAGGCCCGCGCCGCGGCTTCCACGGCCGCCAGGCCCGACGGCGAACCGTCCACTCCCACCACGACCGGACCGTTCATGGTGCCCCGGGCCTCGGCCGCACTGGGCCGACAGGCCCCGGGGGCGCACCGACCGGCCCCTCGCGGGGGCCCGTACGGACCCTCAGCCGATCTCCAGTACCTCGTGCACGGGACGGCGGGGCGTCCCCGTCCCCGCGGGCCCGTAGCCGAGGCGCAGCACCATGTGGACGAAGCCCATGGCCGAGCGTGGATCGCGGGCCAGCTCCCGCAGGTCCGCCTGCTCCAGTGCGTGCGAGGTGAGGGAGGTGGCCAGGCCGTCGAGCGTGGCCAGCAGGAGGACCCGCTCGAGCGCCTGTCCCGCGCGCAGCCAGTCGTCGGGGTGGTCATTGTGCGTGCCCAGCAGTGCCAGGTGCGGCGTGGTCTCGAAGACAGCCGCCGGACGGCCGGGCACGGCGCGACGGCCGGCGAAGTCACGGACCGGAGCGCGACCGCCCTGCTTGCGCGGCCCGAAGGCCCCCTCGGGAATGCCGTCCACGGCCGTGCCGGCACTCTCCGCCCCGATGCGGGTCCACCGCTGCACGTCCTCGAGACGCTCGGGGTGCAGGCTGTCGCGCCCCTCGACGTCGCGGACGTGTTCCAGCAGCGACTCCACGTGCCAGGCCTCGGGGAAGACCAGCTGGGCGCCCTCCCTGAGGGCGGCCTCGCGCAGGGCGTCCCGGACTGCGGCCGGGATCGGCTTGTCCTGGAACGGATGGCGGCTGGTGTGCCGACGGGCGATCGCCGGGAACAGCGTCGCCAGGTCAGGGTCGGGCCGGTCGCTGTCGTTGAGATGCACGACGGCGAGCAGCTCCCGGTCGGCGGGATCGGGCAGCAGACGCACATCGACGTGCAGGCCGCCGTCGGCCGCGGCGACACGGAGGTTGAACAGCGCCGCGCCGCAGCCGATGTGCAAGCCGCGGTTGTCCGGGTCGGTGTGCGGCATGGCGCGCTCGAAGTCGGCACGCAGTTCGACCGTGCCGACTCCGGTGTGGTGGCGGAATCGCCACGGCTGCGCGTTGTGCAGGGAGGGCGCGGCCGTGGCGGCGGCCACCAGGGCCGTGATGTTCGTCGTGTCGAGGGGTTGGGCCGGCATGGGGCGCGCCTCCCTGGGACGGGCGGGGCAGTTCGGTCAGTGTTTGGCGAGGGTGGGGCCGTCGCCACGCAGCACGGCCAGGCCTCGGCGGTACTGCTCCTCGTCGATCTCGCCCCGGGCGAAGCGTTCGGCAAGCAGTCGCTCGGGCGAGGCGGCGGTCGAGGTGCGCGGGGGCTCCGGGACCTGGTTCAGGGTGCGGTAGAGCAGCACGGCCACGGTGATGAGCAGGGCCCACAGCAGGACCGTGCCGATCGACATCGCGAACCAGCCCCACCCGTTCATGTCGTGACCGTTCCAGTACATCGCGGACCGCTTCCGTTGTCTCGGACTGCTTCTCACGGCCACCCTCCCACCCCGCACGACCAGCGGGTATGGGCCGCCCGGTGACGACCCGGGACCATCCGGCCCAAGCCCGGGCCCCGTTCGCCCTCAGTCCCCGAGCAGCAGCCGGGCCGTCTCCCCCGGCTGCAGGCAGACCGCCCGGTCCGGCAGCCGGACGTCGATGGGCGTGCCGTCGGACGACGGCACCGCGATCTCCAGCAGCCCGCGCTCCAGCCTCAGCCGTACGCCCCAGTGCTCGTGGTAGCGCAGCGCGAACCCGTACGAGGACAGCTCGGGCAGCGGCACCGGATCGAGCCACAGCGCGCCGCCCCGCGTCTCCAGGCCGGTCAGTCCGCGCTGGACGAGGTCGAGGGTGCCCGCCATGGCGCCCAGGTGGATCCCCTCACCGGTGGTGCCGCCCTGGACGTCGGCGACGTCGCCGCGGAGGGCTTCCAGGCAGAACTTCCACGCCTCCGCCCGCCGGGCCCGGGCCAGGACCCAGCCGTGGACCAGCCCGCTGAGCGTGGAGCCGTGGCTGGTGCGCTGCAGGTAGTGGTCGACGGTGCGCCGCCACATGTCCTCGTCGAGCCGCAGGCCCAGCCGGCGGAACAGGCCCCGCAGTTCGGCCGGTGCGAAGAGGTAGCCGAGCATCAGGACGTCGGCCTGCTTGGAGGCCCGGTAGCGGTTGACGGTGTCGCCCTCCGCCTCCAGGATCCGGTCGAGGCGCCGGATGTCGCCGTAGCGCTCGCGGTAGCCGTCCCAGTCGAGTTCGGCGAGGTCGCCGTAGCCCTCGAACTGGCTGATGACACCGTCGTGGAAGGGCACGTGAAGGGTGCGGGAGACGTCCTCCCACTGTTCGAGTTCGCCACCGTCGAGCCCGGTGCGTTCGACGAGTTCGCGCCGCCGCGGCTCGGGCAGTGACTGCATCAGTTCGAGCGTGCGCGCGAGCACCCAGGCGGCCGTGACGTTCGTGTAGGCGTTGTCGTCGAGGCCGGGCTGCGAGGCGCCGGGGTAGGCGTCGTGGTACTCGTCGGGGCCGACCACGCCCTTGATGCGGTGCCGTCCGAGCCTCTCGTCGTAGACGGCCGAGTCGGCCCAGAACCGGGCGATCTGCAGCAGCATCTCGGCGCCCTTGGTGGTGCGGAACTCGGCGTCCCCGCTGGCCTCGCAGTACTGCCACACGTTGTACGCGATGGCCGAGCCGACATGGTGCTGGAGCCGGGAGTGGTCGGGCAGCCAGCGTCCCGAGCGGGGGTTGAGGTGCAACTGCTGCGTCTCCTCGCGTCCGTCGCTCCCGCTCTGCCAGGGGTACAGCGCACCCCGGCGACCCACCGACCGCGCGGCGGTGCAGGCCTGTTCGAGGCGGCGGTGGCGGTAGCGGAGCAGGGCGCGGGAGACCTCGGGGAAGTGCAGGTTGAGGTAGGGCAGGACGAACAGTTCGTCCCAGAAGACGTGTCCGCGGTAGGCCTCACCGTGCAGTCCGCGGGCGGGTACGCCGACGTCGAGATCGGCGGTGTGCGGAGAGAGCGTCTGCAGGACGTGGAAGAGGTGCAGCCGCAGGATGCGACCCGCGTCCCCGTCGACCTCCAGGTCGGCGCGGCGCCAGAGCTGGTCCCATACCGTCAGGTGCGATTCGAGGAGTTCGTCGAAGCCGGGCGCCCGGCTCACCCGGTCGACGGCGGCGAACAGCGGGTCGCTGATCGCCGGGTCGCGCGAGGTGTGCAGAGCGACCGTCTTGTCGACGACGGCGGTGTGGCCGGTGGCCAGGTCCAGGGTCAACCGCTGGATGGCGCGCGGCATTTCGTGGCTGATCGTGGCGGGTGTGTCGGCGGTGAGGCGGGCCGCCATGCCGATGCGGATGTCCGACGTGCGGGTACGGCAGCGCAGCCACACGGTGTCGGGGGCGGCGGTTCCCGTGTGGACATGGGTGAGGTGGTGGCCGTCGAGGTCCCGGTAGCGGGGCACGCCGCTGTTGGTGACGCCGCCGTCGAGGGCCGCCTCCACGTCGAGGCGGCCGACCCGTCCTTGGGCGGTGAACTCGGTGCGCAGGGTGGCCAGATGGGGGTCGGCCATGTGCACCAACCTCTGCTGACGCACCGTCAGTGACCGGTCCTCGCCGAGGTCGTACGTCGTCCGGCGCTCCAACAGCCCGGAGGACAGGTGCAGGGTCTCCCGATGGTCGAGCACGGTCGCGCTGTCAGGGGTGAGCCACCGCCCGCCGGGGAGGCGGAAGCGCAGCGGCAGCCAGTTCGGCAGGTTGACCATGTCCTCGTTCTCGACCTGGCGGCCCGCCACGTCGGAGATGAGCCGGTTGTAGCAGCCCGCCACATACGTGCCCGGGTAGTGCACTTCGTCGGCGGCGCATTCGGGCAGCGCTCCACGGGTGGCGAAGTAGCCGTTGCCCAGCGTGCACAGCGCCTCCCTCAGGCGTGCGTCGGCCGGCTCGTAGCCCTCGTACTCCCAGGTCCAGCCCGTCACTTCGGCTCTCCTTGTACGACCAGTTCGGCGAGGTCGGACACGACGATGTCGGCGCCGTGCTGCAGCAGCCGCTGCTCGGTGTCCGGGCCGTCCGTGCGGTCCACACCGATCACCAGGGCGAACCCGCCCCGGCGGCCCGCCTCCACGCCCGCCAGGGCGTCCTCCACGACGGCGGCGCGTGCTGCGGGAACGCCGAGCCGGCGGGCCGCTTCGAGGAAGAGGTCCGGCCGTGGTTTGCCGGGCAGCCCCAGCCGGGCCGCCTCGCCGCCGTCCACGAGCACGTCGAAGAGATCGAGCACCCCCGCCCGGTCGAGCAGCTCACCGGCGTGGCGGGACGCGGAGGCCGCGGCCCGGGGTATCCCGGCGCGGCGGAGGGCCTGCACCAGCCGTACCGTTCCCGGGTACGCGTCGACGCCGTGGGCGCGCAGCCGCTCGGTGAACAGGCGCTCCTTGTCCGCGGCGACGGCACGCACGGTCTCCTCCGACGGGTCGACGCCGCGTGCGCGGAGGAAGGCCGCGGCGCCGTCGAGCCGGGACTTGCCGTCCACGTGGCGCAGGTAGTCCTCGCGCACGTCGAAGGGGCGGCGCAGCGCCGGATCCCGGGGCGGGTGGGCGCGCAGGAAGGCGTCGAAGGCCGTCTTCCAGGCGGCGGCGTGCACCCGCGCCGAGTCGGTGATGACGCCGTCGGTGTCGAAGACGACGGCGCGCACGTCGCGCAGCACCGGTGCGGGGCGCTCCGCGGGGTGCGGCGATGTGCGGCTCCGTCGCGGGGCCCTGTGCCGTCGGTCGTCCGCGGCGTCGTCGTGGCTGGTCGCGCCGTTACCCGCACCCCTGTGGGGCGCTGTCGAGCCGGCGCGGACCTCGTTGAGGTCGCCGAGGGACCGGTGCACGGTCATACCTGCTGGGGCACGACCGCCACCGGGCAGTTGGCGTGGTGCAGCAACGTGTGTGCCACCCTGCCGAGTTGGAGGCCGCCGTGGCCGGTGCGGCGCCGCGCTCCGACGATCACGAGGTCCGCGGCGGCCGAGCGGTGCAGCAGCACCTTGCGGGCCGGCCCCTCGACCGTGACGCGGCGCACCAGGACCCTCGGGTGGTCGGCGATCGCGTCGGCGAGCAGGGCGTCGAGCAGCGCGGCCGCCTGCTCCTCGTGGCGGTGCGCGGGGTCCGCCGCCAGCCGGGGGTCGTCGGCGGTCTCGTGTGCGGGGCAGCGCCAGGTGCGCACGACGTCGAGGGGGCATCCGCGCGCCTCGGCCTCGCGGAAGGCGAACCGCACGGCCGCGCCGCCGGTCGCCGGCTCCCCCGCGCCGAGCAGGATCCGCTCATGGGTGCCCGCGAGGCCGGCCTTGTCGCCGCGGACGACGATCACCGGGCCGTGGGCGCGGGCGGCCACGGCCAGTCCCACCGAGCCGAGCAGCAGGCCCGCCAGCTCACCGCGCCCGCGCGAGCCGGTCACCAGTACGGAGGCGTTGTTGCCCTCGTGCAGGAGCGCTGCGACCGCATCCTCGGGGTACACCTCGGTGGTGACCTTCACGTCGGGGTTACGCCGCCCGGCACGCTCCGCGGCGGAAGCGACGATATGTTCCGCCATCACTTGCTCGGACGGACGTTCCAGGCTGTTGGACGGCACGGTGCCCTCGTAGCGTTCCCACAGCGAGGCGTACACCAGACGCAACGGCAGCCCGTGCCGGGCCGCTTCGTCCACGGCCCAGTCGACCGCGGCGAGGCTCCCGTCGGATCCGTCGACGCCCACGACCAGGGGCAGCTCCATCTTCCCCACCGCCTTTCGTCGGTCTGTGCGGAAGCTCGGCGCGGAGCTCCACTCCCACCGTGGCACTGGCAGCCCGGCCTCAGCAGGGGTGGTTCGGCCCCCGCTCGGGGCCACTCGGCCCAGGCCCGTGCCCTCTCAGCCTCTGGGCCGGTCACCGCCCCTCACGGACACTGAGAGTGACCGGACCGTGTCTCCGGGTCCGGCCGAGGTGCACCGCCGACCGAAGGAAGGCAGTCATGGTCCCTCTCATACTGATCGGTGCGGCCGTACTGGGCGCGTGCCTGATCTTCGGGTACAGCTCGTTCGTCGTCGGCTTCGTCCTGTTGGCGGCCGGTATCCTGGGCCTGATCGTCTTCATGAACACGCCCGGGGCGGTCAGTCGGCCCGGTGAAGGCGAGACGATCATCGAAAAGCACTTCATGGGCGATGCCGATCACCACCGGCACTACCGGACGTGAACCATGAACAGCGTTGCCCCGGCCGGGGCGGCTCCGGCCGGGGCTCCGTCATGCCGCCTGCACGGGGACGACCTCGCGCTGCGGCCCGCCGAGTACCACCTTGAGCGCGCCGGTCTCACCGGCGCGGGCGAAGACCTCGTACGCCTCCTCCATGCGGTCGAGCGGGAAGCCGTGCGTGACCAGTTGTGAGGTGGGCAGTCGTCCGGCTGCCGCCATCCGCAGCAGCGTGGGGGTGGAGCGTGTGTCGACGAGCCCCGTGGTGATGGTCACGTTCTTGATCCACAGGTCTTCCAGGTGCAGGGTCGCGGGCTTGCCGTGCACACCGACGTTGGCCACGTGCCCGCCGGGGCGCACCATGCGCGTGCACAGCTCGAAGCTCTCCGGCACGCCGACCGCCTCGATGACCACGTCAGCACCGAGCCCGTCGGTGAGGTCGGCGATCAGCTGCTCCGGGGCCTCGCTCGCGTCGGCCACCGCTTCGGCACCGAGTTTCCTGGCCGCCTCCAGGCGGGAGGCGGCCAGGTCCACGGCGAGGATGCGCTCCGGGGCGAACAGCCGGGCCGTGGCGATCGCAGCCAGGCCGATCGGCCCCGCCCCGACCACGGCGACGGTGTCTCCGGGACGTACCCGGCCGTTGAGCACGCCCACCTCGTAGGCCGTCGGGAAGATGTCGGCCAGCAGCACGGCGTCCTCGTTGTCCACGGCGCTCGGCAGCGGGTGTACGGAGAGGTCTGCGTAGGGGACCCGGACGTACTCGGCCTGGGTGCCGTTGACCAAGTGGCCGAGGATCCAGCCTCCGCCGCCCCGGCACTGGCCGTACATGGCCTCGCGGCAGTAGCGGCAGCGTCCGCAGGCGCTGATGCAGGAGATCAGGACCCGGTCCCCGGGCCGTACGGTCCGCACGTCGCCGCCGACCTCGACGATCTCACCGACCGCCTCGTGCCCCAGCACCGTGCCCGGGCGCACCTCGGGCACATCGCCCTTGAGGATGTGCAGATCCGTGCCGCAGATGGTGACGGCGTCGACCCGCACGATCGCGTCGGTGGCCTCCTCCAGGCCCGGGTCTGCGACCTCTTCCCAGGCCGCCTGTCCTGGGCCGTGGAACACGTAGCCCTTCATGACCGACCTCACCCTCTTGATGCAAGGATCTTCGAATTGCCGGAAACACCCCACAGCTCCAGCTTGGCCGGAGTTCATGGGATGCGCATGGGCCGGTCGGCCCCGCGGCCTGTCACCGGACGAGTACGCGCTCCCCGGCGCGAGGCACGACGGCGCTCCAGCCCAGGGTGCGGTCGATGCGGTCACGCAGGGCGTTCGCCGCGTCGGGTTCGCCGTGCACCAGGTAGGTGGTGTGCGGGGCGGGGGCGCCGTGCAGCCAGTCGATGATCTGGGCGGCATCGGCGTGTGCCGAGAAGTGGGGTACGTCGGCCACCTGGGCACGCACCGGGACGTATTCGCCGAACATCTTCAGGGCCTTGGCGCCGTCGACGAGGTCCCGGGCACGTGTGCCCCGGGCAGCGAAGCCGACCACGACCACGGCGTTGCGCGGATCGGGCAGCAGGCGCCTGAGGTGGTGCATGACGCGGCCGCCGGTGGCCATACCGGAGGCGGAGACGATGACGGCCGGGCCACCGGACCGGCCGATCTCGACGGACTCCTGGATGGAGCGAGCCGTCAGGAACGGCTCGGGGCTCAGCGCGGCCGTGCCTGCGGCCGTGACCTCGGGGCGCAGTTCGGCTGCTCCGGCCCGCACGGCGTCCCGGTAGACGTCCAGGGCCGCCAGCGCCATCGGGCTGTCGACGTACACCGGCACCGCGGCGGGCAGGCGGCCCTGCCGGCGGAGTTCGGCGAGTTCGTGCAGGACGACCTCGGTGCGGTCGAGGGCGAACGCGGGGATCACGACGGTGCCGCCACGGGCGAGCGTGCGGGTCAGCACGTCCGCGAAGTGGGTCCGTCCTGCCTGTTCCTCGTGGCGCCGGTTGCCGTACGTCGATTCCATCAGCAGCACGTCCGCCCCGGAGAACGGCTCCGCGGGGCGCAGCAGCGGGTGCCCCGGTCGGCCCAGGTCGCCGCTGACGGCGAGGGTGCGGCCGTCCTCCAGGGTGAGCCTGGCCCAGGCCGAGCCGAGGATGTGGCCGGCCGGGTGCAGTGTCAGGGTGGTGCCGGTGGCGATCTCGGCGGGTGTGCCCACGGGTACGGTGTCGACGAGTTTGAGTGTGCGGTCGACCTCCGCGTCGTCGTACAGCGGTTGCGCGGGCCGGTGTTTGGACCAGCCGTGCTCGTTGGCGTGCTGAGCCGCCTCGAGTTGGAGTTTTGCGCTGTCCCGCAGCACGATCTCCATGAGTCGTGCGGTGAACTCGGTCGTCACGATCCGTCCCCGGAACCCGTGGCGCAACAGCCGCGGCAGGTACCCGCAGTGGTCCAGATGTGCGTGAGTGACCACCACCGCCTCGATGTCGGCGGCGTCGCACGGTAGGCCGCGCCAGTTGAGCCGGCGCAGGTCGGCCAGGCCCTGGAAGAGCCCGCAGTCGACGAGGACGCGGGCGTGGTCGCTCTCGACGAGGAACTTGCTGCCGGTGACGGTTCCCGCGCCGCCCAGGAAGGTCAGCAGTGCGGGCCGGGGGTGGCCCGGGGTGGTGTCGGCCGGGCGCGGTTCGTCGGCGGTCATGGCGTCCTTCTCCTCATCGGCATGGGCCGGGATTCGGGGCCGATCGGCCCTGTTGTGTCCGGTGTGCACGTGGTGTGCTGGAGGTGACGGGAAGAGCCCCCCGACAAGACGCGGGGAAGCGGCCGGTGGCCGCGCACCGTGCAATCAGGATCCGCGAGAAGCGGATGGGCCTTCCCGTCCTTCATGGCCGGGCCCGCCCTTGCTGCCGGATGTGCCGGCCAGCTTCTGTGCGGCCTCCGCACGATGGCGAGTGATCTCCCCCTCGACGCAGGTGACGAGCTGCCCGACCGTCGCCGTGACGGGTTCGGAAAGCCCCTGGCCGAGCGAGGTGTCCGCACCGTCCACGGCGTACGCCACCAGGTGGCCGGGCAGTCGCCCGAGCGCCCTGCCCACGTTGACGGCTTCGCCCAGGCCGTGCGAGCGCATCGTGCCGGGCCGCCACAGCGCCGCGGTGTCCAGTTCGAGGCGGTAGATGCGGCCGGGGTGGCTCGGTCGGGCGTGGGCGGGCTCCAGCACGACGGCCAGCTCCGTGTTCTCCCACAGCCGGATCAGACGTGCCGGGTCGGGGTCGCATGCCGCGAGCAGCGTGCCCGGAGGCAGTGGCCTTTCAGTGGCCCGCTCCCGCAGCCGGGAGAGCACCGCTCGGGGCACACCGTCGTCGTGCCGGTCCGGGTCGCCGATGGCGATGATCGCGATACGGGTGGAGACCGTCATGGTTCCTCTCCCTCCACTGCGGGTGCCAAAGGTGTGCGCGGCCGGCGCACCGGCCGCGCACCGCGGGTGTGGCCGAGTGGAACCCGCACTCAGCCTTGCCGCACCGGGATGGTCTTCGTGCCCGTCTTGGTCTCGGGCACCGGGATCGTGACGGTCAGGACGCCGTCCTTGTACTCGGCAGCGGCCTCCTCGCCCTTGGCCCCGGCCGGCAGCCGGACGGAGCGGGCGAAGGTGCCGTAGCGGAACTCCGTGCGGTGCTTCTGTGTCGTCTCCTCACTGCGCTCCGCTCGCAGGGTCAGAACGCCTTCCGCGACGGTGATTTCGACATCCTTGGCGGGGTCGATGCCCGGGAGCTCCGCCCGCAGCACGTACTTCTCGTCCGCCAGGTGTTCTTCGATGCGTATGGCGTGCAGTCCGGGGAGCGTGTGCGCCCCGGGGAAGCCGGATTCGACCCAGCCGAACAGGTCGGGCAGGGTCGGCCAGCCCGGCAGCCGTTCGATCATGCCAGTCATGTCTCCCTCCTCCTTTTCTTCGCCGCTTCCAGCGTCCCGCGCCGGGGCGGGACGCGCGTGGGCCGACCGGACCCGTACCGGGCCCGGTCGGCCCTGGCGCTTCAACGTCCCCCCGGCACTCGCCGGTTGGGGAGCCGCCTCAAGGCGCGCCGCCCACTCCCGACGGCGGCGAGGCCGTCTCGGTGTCCGGCAGGTCCGGGTCGAGGTCCGGACGCCGGCGCGGTCCAAGCAGCGCGCAGTCCACGTCCACGACGCCCTCGACGGCCCGCACCAGCCGTGCGGCGATGGGCACCAGGGCGGTGTCGCCGGTCCTTCCGGTGAGCCTCACGACGCCTTCGCGCACCTCGACCCGGATCGCTTCGGCCTCGTCGGGGAACAGGTGCTCCACGACGTCGCGTCGCACCTCCCCGGCGATGTCCTCGTCGCTGCGCAGGAAGACCTTCAGCAGGTCGGCCCTGCTGACGATGCCCCGCAGCATGTCTTCGTCGTCGACGACCGGCAGCCGTTTCACCTTGTGGAGCGCCATGATCCGGGCGGCCTGTGCGAGCGAGGCGTGTGCCGGGACGGTGACGGCCGGTGCGCTCATCAGTTCCTCGGCGGTCACGGCACCGGCCTTGACCAGGTCGGCCAGCCGGCGCAGTTGGGTGTAGCGGTCCGGGTCGCCGTCGCGGAACTCCTCCTTGGGCAGCAGATCGGCCTCGGAGACGACACCGACCACCCGGCCCTCGCCCTCCACCACGGGCATGGCGCTGACCTTCCACTGCTGCATGGTCTTCACGATCTCCTTGAACGTCGCTCCGCGGCCGAGGGCGACGACGGTGCGGGTCATCACATCGCTGACGATGTGCGGAGTGCCGTGCATGGCGTCCTCCCTGGTGCTCGCGGCGCGCGACGTGCTCGTGTCGCACGACACCTTCAGCGTCGGGCACCTGCCCGATCTCGACATGGGCCGAGTGGCCCCGTACCGAGTTCCGGTGGGCTCTGTTTGTGCTGCGGGCCCGCCCGGCCCGAGCAGCACATCCCAGGGCCGTTCGGCCCGTTCCGCAGGCCACGCAGCCCCTGCCCGGGCGGGCGGCTTCCCGGAGACGCTGGAGATGCAGAGGGCCGCCCGGAGCCAGGCGGCCGACGAGCCGGGGAGGTGGTGACCGTGCTTCGCCCCGTGGTCGTGGGCCTGGACGGTTCACGTGAGAGCCTCGCCGCCGCCGAGTGGGCGGCCGGGGAGGCATTGCGGCGCGGCCTTCCGCTGCGCCTGGTGCACGCGTGGGAGGGACTGGAGCCCGGCACGTCGCAGTTGCCCGAGCTGGAGGCGCCCCGTTACTGGGCGCGGCGGATCCTGCGCGGAGCCATGGACCAGCTCAATGAGCGTCACCCGCAGGTGTATCTCAGCGCCGAGCAGATCGCCCGTCCCGCGGCGGACGCACTCGTCGAGGCGGGCGCCGAGGCCGAGCTGCTGGTCCTGGGCAGCCGGGCGTTCAGCGGGTTCGGCGGCTTCATGGCCGGTTCGGTGGCGCTCGCGACGGTGGCCCGCGTGGCACGGCCCGTGGTGCTCGTGCGGGCCGACCGGACCGCAGAGGACGACCATCTGCCGGACGCGGAGGGCGGGCCGTCGCTGCGCACGCCGTATCGCGACGTCGTGGTCGGTGTGGACATCGCGCACCCGTGCGAGGAACTGCTCGCGTTCGCCTTCGAGAGCGCGGCCCTGCGTTCCGCGCAGCTGCAGGTGCTGCACGCCTGGCACGTGCCGTACGCCCCGCCCGCCGCGGCGGCCACGATGAGTGCCGCCGCACAGCAGGCCGCCGAAACCGCACTGGACGGCGCCCTTCAGCCATGGCGGGAGAAGTACCCGGCGGTGAAGGTCCGGACGCTGCTGGAGAACGGCCGCCCGGCCCAGCAACTGTTGCACGCCACACAGGACGCCGGGCTGCTGGTCGTGGGCCGCAGGAACCGTCCGGCCAGGCTGGGCGCGCACACCGGGCCGGTCACGCACGCGGTGATGCACCACGTGCGCTGCCCGGTGGTGATCGTCCCGCACGACTGACTCGCCCGAAGACACGAGGGCCCGTGTGGAAGGGAAGGTGCCGTGTTCCAGGTTCGCATCCACGGCCGTGGCGGCCAGGGAGCCGTCACGGCCGCCGAGCTGTTGTCGGTGGCGGCGTTCATGGAGGACCGCCACGCGCAGGCGTTCCCGAGCTTCGGGTCGGAGCGGACGGGGGCGCCGGTGGTGGCGTTCTGCCGGATCGACGACCGGCCGATCCGGGTGCGGGAGCCGGTCATGCGGCCCGATGCGCTGGTGGTCCAGGATCCCACGCTGCTGCACCAGGTGAACGTCTTCGAAGGGCTGCGGGCCGGCGGCGCCGTGCTGATCAACTCGCCGCGGTCCGTCGCCGAGCTGGGCCTCGGCGAGCTTGCCGGCCATGCCCTCACCGTCCCGGCCACCGCACTGGCCGTGCGCCACTTCGGCCGACCCGTGCCGAACGCCGTCCTGCTCGGCGGGCTCGCCGCGCTCACCGGCTGCGTGGGCATCGACTCGCTCACCGCCGCCGTCCGCGAGCGTTTCCCCGGAGAGCTGGGGCAGGCCAACGCTGCCGCGGCCCGGGAAGCGTACGACCACGTCCACAAGGCCCAGCGGGAGGAGCGGGCGCATGCTCAAGCAGACTGAGGGGTCGCGTGCGGTCGCCGAAACCGTCGCCTGCTGCCGGCCCGAAGTGATCGCCGCGTATCCGATCTCGCCGCAGACGCACATCGTCGAGGAGCTCAGCCGCCTGGTGAAGTCCGGTGTGCTGAAGCCGTGCGAGTACGTCAACGTCGAGTCGGAGTTCGCCGCGATGTCGATGTGCATCGGGGCCTCGGCCGCGGGCGCCCGCACCTACACGGCGACCGCGAGCCAGGGCCTGCTGTACATGGTGGAGGCGCTCTACAACGCCTCCGGGCTGGGTCTGCCGATCGTGATGACGGTCGCCAACCGGGCCATCGGCGCGCCCATCAACATCTGGAACGACCACAGCGACACCATGTCGCAGCGCGACTCCGGCTGGATCCAGCTGTACGCGCGCGACAACCAGGAGGCCGCCGACCTGCATCCGCAGGCGTTCCGGCTGGCCGAGGAGCTGTCGCTGCCGGTGATGGTGTGCATGGACGGCTTCGTGCTCACCCACGCCTGGGAACGGATCGAGGTACCGGAGCAGGCGCAGGTCGACGCGTTTCTGCCGCCGTACGAACCCCGGCAGGTCCTGGACCCGGACGAGCCGGTGTCGATCGGTGCGATGGTCGGCCCGGACGCCTTCACCGAGGTGCGCTATCTGGCGCACGCCAAACAGATGCAGGCGCTGGACACGATTCCGCGGGTGGCCGACGAGTTCCGGGCGGTCTTCGGGCGGGCCAGCGGTGGCCTGGTCCACCCGTACGCCTGTGAGGACGCCGACACGATCGTCGTGGCCCTGGGCTCGGTGTTCGGAACGGTGTGCGACGTGGTCGACGAGATGCGTGAGTGCGGGGTCCGCATCGGGGCTCTGGCCATCACGTCGTTCCGGCCCTTCCCGCTCAACGCGGTGCGCACCGTGCTCGGCAGGGCACGCCAAGTCGTCGTTCTCGAGCGGGCGTTGGCGGTCGGTATCGGCGGGATCGTGTCGGCGAACGTGCGCACCGCGCTGTCCGGCATCCAGTTGGACGGGCACACCGTGGTCGCCGGGCTCGGCGGTCGCGCGATCACCAAGGAGTCCCTGCACCGGTTGTTCGACGACGCGATCGCCGGGCGGCTGGGGCAGTTGACCTTCCTCGACCTCAACACCGAGCTGGTGGAGCGGGAGTTGGCGCGGATGGCGCAGACCAGGCGGTCCGGGCCGTCCGCGGAGAACATCCTGCGTGATGTGGGGAGCAACCGATGAGTGCCGCGCCGCAGGTCAAGTTCTACCAGGTGGGCAGCTTCGCGGCCGGGAACCGGCTGCTGGGGCCCGAGCAGCAGTCCGACCAGGCCGATCCGGGTCGCGCCAACGCGCTGACCTGCGGCCACCGCGCCTGCCAGGGCTGCGGCGAGGCGCTCGGCGCCCGTTACATCCTGGATGCGGCCCAGCGGGCGGCCGGCGGCAAGGTGATCGCGGTGAACGCGACGGGCTGCCTGGAGGTGTTCTCGACGCCGTATCCGGAGACGTCATGGCAACTGCCCTGGCTGCACTCGCTGTTCGGCAACGCGCCCGCGGTCGCCGCGGGTGTCGCCGCCGCACTGCGCGCCAAGGGCCGCACCGACATCCGCGTGGTCGGGCAGGGCGGCGACGGCGGCACCGTCGACATCGGCCTCGGCTGTCTGTCCGGCATGTTCGAGCGCAATGACGACGTCCTGTATGTCTGTTACGACAACGAGGCCTACATGAACACCGGTGTGCAGCGCTCCGGAGCCACTCCCCCGACCGCGCGCACCGCCACCACCCAGGCGGTGGGCGAGGAGCCCGGCGCCCCCTTCGGGCAGGGCAAGAACCTGCCGCTGATCGCGATGGCGCACGAGATCCCGTACGTCGCCACGGCCACCGTCGCGGGGCTGCGCGACCTGGAGGCCAAGGTGCACCGGGCGATGGGGATGCGCGGCGCCCGCTATCTGCATGTGCTGGTGCCCTGCCCGCTGGGCTGGGGCACGGCGTCCCACGACACGGTACGCATCGCCCGGCTGGCCAAACAGACCGGGCTGTTCCCGGTGTTCGAGGCCCTCGACGGCGAGGTCACCGACGTCACACCGATCCGGCGGCGCCTGCCGGTCGAGGAGTACCTGCGCCCGCAGAAGCGCTACGCGCACCTCTTCCGGCCCGAGCTGCGTACGGATGTCATCGCCCGCCTGCAGCGGACCGCCGACCGCAACATCGCCCGCTTCGGGCTGCTGGCCCCTGAGGAGGTGTCGTCGTGAAGGACAAACCGTTCGCGATCACTCTCAATGTCGGCTCCAGCCTGGCCAACCACACCGGTGCCTGGCGCACCGAACGTCCCGTCTACGTCGACCGGATGCCGCCGTGCAACCAGGCCTGCCCCGCCGGGGAGAACATCCAGCAGTGGCTGTTCCACGCGGAGAGCGGCGACTACGAGTCCGCGTGGCGGCAGCTGATGCGGGACAATCCGCTGCCCGCCGTGATGGGACGCGTCTGCTACCACCCCTGCGAGACCGCCTGCAACCGGGTCCAGGTCGACAACGCGGTCGGCATCAACTCGATCGAGCGGTTCCTGGGCGACGAGGCGATCAGGCGGGGCTGGAGGGTGCCCGTGCCGGAGACGACCTCGGGCAAGCGAGTCCTGGTCGTCGGCTCCGGCCCCGCCGGGCTGTCGGCCGCGTACCACCTGCGGCTGCTCGGCCACGAGGTGACGATCCGCGAGGCACAGGAGCAGCCCGGCGGGATGATGCGCTACGGCATCCCGCGCTACCGGCTGCCGCGTGAGGTACTGGACGCCGAGATCGGCCGGATCACGGCGCTGGGCGTCGGGCTGGAGCTCGGCACGAAGGTCGACGACGTGCTCGCCGCGCAGCGGGACGGCGGTTTCGACGCCGTGTTCCTGGCGGTGGGTGCGGGCATCGGCAAGCGTGCCTACATCCCGGCCGGTGACAGCGCCCGCATCCTCGACGCGGTGACGCTGCTGGGCAGCATGGAGGGCGAGGACCGGCCGCTGCTGGGCCGCAGGGTCGCCGTCTACGGCGGCGGCAACACGGCCATGGACGCGGCCCGCACCGCCCGCAGGCTCGGCGCGACCGACGCCGTGGTGGTCTACCGGCGTACCCGCGACCGTATGCCCGCGCACGACATCGAGGTCGAGGAGGCGCTGGAGGAGGGCGTGCGGATGAAGTGGCTCTCCACGATCAAGCACGCCGACGAGGGACGGCTGACCATCGAGCGGATGGAGCTCGACGAGACCGGATTCCCGCAGCCCACCGGCGAGTTCGAGGAGCTGGAGGCGGACAGCGTGGTGCTGGCGCTCGGCCAGGACTCGGACCTGTCCCTGCTGCGGGACGTGCCGGAGCTGACTGTGGACCACGGCATGGTGCAGGTGGCCGACGGGCTCATGACCGGCCACGAGGGCATCTTCGCGGGCGGCGACATGGTGCCCGCCGAGCGCACGGTCACGGTGGCCGTGGGACACGGCAAGAAGGCTGCCCGGCACATCGACGCGTATCTGCGCGGCACAGCGTACGACCCCGCCCCCAAGCACGGCCTCGCGTCGGCCGACCGGCTCAACACCTGGTACTACTCCGACGCCCCGGCCTCCGTACGGCCGACACTCGAACTCGCCCGCCGCGTCTCGACGTTCGACGAGGTGGTGCAGGGACTCGACGAGTCCACCGCACTGTTCGAGGCCCGGCGCTGCATGTCCTGCGGCAACTGCTTCGAGTGCGACAACTGCTACGGCGTCTGCCCCGACAACGCGATCATCAAGCTGGGGCCGGGCAAGGGGTTCACCATCGACCTCGACTACTGCAAGGGGTGCGGGCTGTGCGCGGCGGAGTGCCCTTGCGGGGCGATCGACATGGTGCCGGAGGAGTGAGCCGGACACACCGGATTACTCACGCAGCACGAGATCGCGGCGTGGCAGCCGTGCGCCTCGACGAACTGGTCGAACTGGTCAGGCTCGGCTGGAGGTCGTGTGCGCCGTGGCCGGCGAGGTGGTCCGCACCGGTCCGCCGAGAGCGGTTTCGACGGTCACCGGATCGGCCGGCGGGAACGCCTCCCGTCGCAGCTCCGCGAGCGTCACCTCCACGGCGCCGGCGAGGGTCGTCACGGTCGTCATCTCCTGCGCGCCCTGGACGATCGCCGACCTGATCCCGCTGCTGCGGGCACCGTGACCGGGCATGCCGGCCGGGGCCGCCCGCAGAGCGGCCCCGGCGTGCGGACCGTGGGTCAGCCGACGAACTCGCCCACGGCCGTCTTCAGTTCGCTCAGTCCCTTCTTCGCGTCGGTGAAGAACATCCCGGTCTTCGGGTCGGTGTAGAGCTCGTTGTCGATGCCGGCGTAGCCGTGGCCCATCGAGCGTTTGATGACGACGACGCTCTTGGCCCGGTCGACGTCGAGGATCGGCATGCCCGAGATCGCGTTGCCGGGACGGCGGGCGATCGGGTTGGTCACGTCGTTGGCGCCGATGACGAGAGCGACGTCCGCCTGCGGGAACTCGGGGTTGACCTCGTCCATCTCCTTCAGCTGGGGGTAGGGGACGTTGGCCTCGGCCAGAAGCACGTTCATGTGTCCGGGCATGCGGCCCGCGACCGGGTGGACGGCGTAACTGACGTCGACGCCGTGGTCGGTGAGCATCTTGGCGAGGTCGCCGAGTTCGTGCTGGGCCTGGGCCGCGGCGAGGCCGTAACCGGGGACGAAGATGACCTTGCTCGCGTACGCCAGCTGGATCGCCACGTCGTCCGCGGAGACCGACCGCACCTGGGCGGGAGCTCCATCGACAGCGACCGGGGCGCTGTCGCCGGTCCCGAAGCCGCCGACCATGATGCCCGCGATCGACCGGTTCATGGCGTCGGCCATCAGCTTGGTGAGGATGCCCCCCGACGCACTGACCAGCATGCCCGCGATGATCAGCGCGGTCTCGTTCAGGACGAAGCCCGCCATGGCGACCGCGGAGCCGGTGAAGGCGTTCAGCAGGGCGATGACCACGGGCATGTCCGCGCCGCCGATGGGCAGCACCATCGTCACGCCGAAGAGCAGGGCGACGGCCACCAGTCCATACAGGGCGACAAGGGAGTCCGGAGCGAGCACCAGCCAGATGGTGCCGATGACGAAGGAGGCCGGCAGCACCACGTTCAGCAGCCGGGCTCCCGGGAAGACCGCCGGCGCCCCGGAGACGACGCCCTGGAGCTTGCCTGCCGCGATCAGCGATCCGGAGAAGGTGACCGCGCCGATGACGATGTCCAGGGCGCCCGGCAGGGAGACCCGTGCCCCGAGTGCGGCCGGCTGGTCGGCCTGGAGGAGGTCGTTGACCGCGATGAGCGCGGCCGCCCCGCCGCCGACCGCGTTGAAGAGGCTGACCAGTTGGGGCATGGCGGTCATCTTGACCTCGCGTGCCGCGTACAGACCGAGCGCGGCGCCGACGAGGCCGCCGGAGGCCAGCACCAGCCAGCCGGTCGTGCTGATGGTGCCCTCGTGGGCCACCAGCCACACCGTGGCGGCGATCGCGACGGCCATGGCCCCGGCGGACAGGGTGTTGCCGCGGCGGGCCGTGCGCGGGTGGTTCATCAGGTGCAGGCCGAGGACGAAACAGGCGGCCGTGGCCAGGAAGACGTAGTGGACGGCGTTGGAGACGGTGTCCATGGTGCTCACACCTCCGCCTTGTCACGCGTGCCGGAAGGGGCGGGCCTGGCCTTGAACATCTCCAGCATGCGGTCGGTGACGACGTATCCACCGACGACGTTCATCGCTCCGAACACCATCGCCGCGAAGGCGAGGACGTAGCCGAGCCAGGTGTGCGACTCGGCCGCGATCAGCATGGCGCCGATGACGACGATGCCGTGCACCGAGTTGGAACCGGACATCAGGGGGGTGTGCAGGGTCGCGGGGACCTTGCTGATGACCTCGACGCCGACCAGGACGCTCAGCACGAAGACGGTGATCGCGGTGAGGAGATCGAGGTTGTTCATGAGAGGGCTCCTCCCGTGAGCGCGGCCGTGATCTCGTCGGCCGGGTCGAAGAGCAGTTCGCCGTCGTGCACGAGGTGGCGCAGCAGCGCGACCAGGTTGCGGGCGTAGGCCGTGGAGGCGGCGGTCGCCATCGCGGACGGCAGGCGTCCGGCGCCGATGACGGTGACGCCGCCCGCCAGGACCTGCGTCTTGTCGGGTTCGGAGACCTCGACGTTTCCGCCGAGTTCGCTCGCGGCGAGGTCGACGACCACCGAACCGGGCTTCATGGCCTCGACGGCGTCGGCGGTGACCAGCAACGGCGGCTTGCGGCCCGGCACCTGGGCCGTGGTGATCACGATGTCGGTACGGCCGATGTGCGCGTCCAGCGCCGCTCGCTGGGCCTGCTGCTCCGCCTCGGTCAACTCCCGTGCGTAGCCGCCCTGTCCGGCGCCCGATCCGGTGCCTGGCGGGTGCTGGATGTCGAGGAATCGGGCGCCGAGCGACTCCACCTCCTCCCGTGCTGCGGGGCGTACGTCGTAGGCCGTGACCACGGCGCCGAGGCGGCGGGCGGTGGCGATCGCCTGCAGTCCGGCCACTCCGGCGCCGAGGACGAGGACCTGCGCGGGGCGCATGGTGCCCGCCGCGGTGGTCAGCATCGGGAAGAACCGGTCGTACGAGTCGGCCGCGAGCACGGCCGCCTTGTAGCCGGCGACGTTGGCCTGGGAGGTCAGCGCGTCCATGGACTGGGCGCGGCTGAGGGTGCGCGGCAGCAGGTCGAGGCTCACGGTGCGCACTCCGCGCTCGGCCAGTTGTCCGGCCAGGGCGGGGTGGCGCGGCAGTTCGAGCAGGCCGATCAGGGCCTGCCCGGCACGCAGCGACTCGGCGGTCTCCGGGTCCGGCGGGCCGACGCACAGGACGGCGTCCGCGCGTGCGTACAGCTCTTCCGGGGGCACGACGGTCGCGCCGGCGGCGGTGTAGTCGGCGTCGGTGAACCAGGCACCGGAGCCTGCCCCGGTTTCGATCAGGACGTCAAGTCCGGCTCGGATCAGGAGCGTTACCGCCTCGGGGACGAGGGCGACACGGCGTTCGCCGGGCGCCCGCTCCCGTACGGCGCCTACGGTGACGGTGGGCATGATCTGCTGCCTCTCCCTGTGGTCCGCTGGGTCGCGGACCTCAGAACTCGAAGACGAGCCGGGCTTCGGCCCGTCCGCCGAGGACCTCGTCGAAGGAGTCGTTGACCTCGTCCAGGCGGCGCGTTTCGGCGATGACCTGGGTGCGTCCGGCCGCATGCAGCGCGAACACTTCGGCGAGGTCCTGGCGGGTGCCGACGATGGAGCCGATGACGGAGATGCCGCCGAGGACGGTCTCGAAGATCGGCACGTTGATCGCGGCGTTGTCGGCGGGCAGGGCGACCATGACCAGGCGTCCGCCGCGGTTGAGTGACCTGTACGCCTGCTCGAACGCCTTCGGGGCGGCGGCGAGTACGACCGCGACGTCCGCTCCGCCGGCCTTCTTGATCTCCTCGACCGGGTCGTGTGTGCGGGCGTTGACGGTCTGGTCGGCGCCGAGCCGGTGGGCCAGGCCCAGCTTCTCGGGTTCCACGTCGACGGCGGTGACCAGGCCGCCGACCAGGCGCGCGTACTGCAGGGCCAGGTGGCCGAGGCCGCCGATGCCGAAGACCGCGACCCGTTCGGCCGGGACCACCTTCGCGACCTTGATCGCCTTGTACGTGGTGACGCCCGCGCAGGTCAGCGGTGCCGCGTCGAAGGAGCTGACACCCTCGGGCACCTGGACCACCGCGCCCGCGTTCGCGAGAGCGTACTCGGCGTAGCAACCGTCCACGGAGTAGCCGGAGTTGACCTGGCTCTCGCACAGGGTCTCCCAGCCCGAGACGCAGTAGCGGCAGGTGCCGCAGGACGAGCCGAGCCACGGTATGGCGACCCGCTTGCCGGCCAGGTCGGCCGACACACCGGCGCCGACGGCCTGTACGGTGCCGATGCCCTCGTGGCCGGGAACGAACGGCGGCTGCGGCTTGACGGGCCAGTCGCCGTGGGCGGCGTGGATGTCGGTGTGGCAGAGGCCGGAGGCCTCCATCTTGACGAGCACCTGGCCGGGGCCGGGCTCGGGGACGGGCAGGTCCTGGATCTCCAGGGGCTTGCCGAAGTCGGTGACCACTGCTGCCTTCATCGATCTGCTCCTCAACTCGTCCTGTTCCCGGGCGCCTTGACCCGGGTCACGAAGTGCAGCCCGTCCCCGGCTGCGAGGGAGAATCCGCCCGGTGTGCCCTCTTCGACGTCCAGGACGTAGAAGGGGCGGCCGAACGCCTCGTACTGTTCGGCGTCCATGTGGAACGTGCAGCCGTCCACGACGCCGACGAGCATGTCGCCGTTTCCCAGGGCGAATTCGCCGCCGCGGAAGCACATCGGGTCGCTTCCGTCGCAGCAGCCGCCCGACTGGACGAACATCACCGGCCCGCCCTGGGCGGCGCACAGGGCCGCGATGGCCCTGCGTGCCGCCCGCGTGGCGGTGACGCGCCCGACGGTGCCGTATTCGACCTTCTCGGACATGTCGCCGCACTCCTCTAGAACAGCCCGAGCGGCTTGGTGCCGTAGCTGACCAGGAGGTTCTTGGTCTGGCTGTAGTGCTCGAGCATCATCTTGTGCGTCTCGCGGCCGATGCCGGAGACCTTGTAGCCGCCGAACGCCGCGCCTGCCGGGTACTGGTGGTAGCAGTTCGTCCAGACCCGGCCCGCCTTGATCGCGCGGCCCATGCGGTAGGCGAGGGCGCCGTCGCGGCTCCACACGCCGGCTCCGAGGCCGTAGAGCGTGTCGTTGGCGATCTCCAGTGCCTCCGCCTCGTCCTTGAACGTGGTGACGGCGAGAACGGGTCCGAAGATCTCCTCCTGGAAGACCCGCATCTTGTTGTGGCCCTTGAGGACGGTCGGCTCGTAGAAGTAGCCGTCCGTGAACTCGCCGCCCAGGGCGGGCCGGTGGCCGCCGGCCAGCAGTTCGGCGCCCTCCTTCAGGCCGATCTCGACGTACGAGGCGATCTTCTCGATCTGCTGCTTCGACACCTGGGGACCGATCATGGTCGCGGTGTCGAGCGGGTCGCCCTGCTGGATGGCGCGGATGCGCTCCAGGCAGCGGCCCATGAACTCCTCGTAGATGTCCTCCTGGATGAGTGCGCGGGAGGGGCAGGTGCAGACCTCGCCCTTGTTGAACGCGTACAGGACGAGTCCCTCGACGGCCTTGTTCAGGAAGTCGTCGTCCTTGGCGGCCACGTCGTTGAAGAAGATGTTCGGCGACTTGCCGCCCAGCTCCAGGGTGACCGGGATGATGTTCTGGGACGCGTACTGCATGATCAGGCGGCCCGTGGTGGTCTCGCCGGTGAAGGCGACCTTGGCGATGCGCTTGTTGGTGGCGAGCGCCTTGCCGATCTCGGCTCCGGGCCCGTTCACGACGTTGACCGCGCCGGGCGGCAGGATGTCGCCGACGACCTCCATCAGCTTCAGGATCGACCACGGGGTCGGCGAGGCGGGCTTGAGCACCGAGGTGTTGCCCGCGGCGAGCGCCGGGGCCAGCTTCCACGCGGCCATCAGCAGCGGGAAGTTGAAGGGGATGATCTGGCCGACCACGCCCAGCGGCTCGTGGAAGTGGTAGGCGATCAGGTCCTTGTCGATCTCGGTGATCTCGCTCTCCTCGGCGCGGATCGCGGACGCGAAGTAGCGGAAGTGGTCGGCGGCCAGGGGGATGTCGGCGGCCAGGGTCTCGCGGACCGGCTTGCCGTTGTCCCAGCTCTCGGCGACGGCGAGTTCCTCGCGGTGGGCGTCGATGGCGTCGGCCACCTTGTTCAGGACGGCGGCGCGCTCGGCCGTGGAGGCCTCTCCCCAGGCGTCCTTGGCGGCGTGGGCGGCGTCCAGGGCGAGTTCGATGTCCTCGGCGCCCGACTTCGGGACCTCGCAGACCGGCTTCGCGGTCGCGGGGCACAGGTTGACGGAGTACTGGCCGGTGCTGGGCGCCTGCCACTTGCCGCCGATGAAGTTCTCGTACCGGGGCGCGACGTCCACGGGACTGCCGGGCCTGCCGGGAGGCTCGTACTTCATGATCGTCCCCTTTCCGGACACGACGATCGGGTCATGCTCGAACGCTAGGAGCGGGAACGCTGCAACCACGCTGCATGCGGCGCGACCTGCGGCGGGACGGCCAGGCGGGAGTCCAGCGCACGGGCGCGGGCCGCGGCGGCCGCACGCTGTGCCGAGCCGCCCGGCAGCCGGTGGGCGAGGGTCAGCCATGCGCGGGCGTCGGCGGCTCCCCATTCGGCGCCCACCCAGCGGCGCAGCAGCGCCGTGTCGCCCGCGGCCAGCACGGCACCACGCAACTGCTGTTCCAGGCACCGCCGTTGCTCCACCACGACGGGTGCGTCGGAACGCGGCAGGAGCGGACCGGGGTAGCGGGTCAGGGCCTCGGCGACCCGTCCCGCCGCGAGCAGGTCGGCGACGTCGCCGAAGTCGGTGTGAGCGGTGCACAGGAGCGCGTACGGGCGTGAGCCGAGCAGGTCGGGGCCGAGGACCGCGCGCAGCCGGGTCATCTCGGCGCGCAGCGTGGAGGCGGGCACCTCGTGCTCGGACAGGTCGACGGCGAGCCGTTCCCCGCTGACGCCGTGACCCGCCAGGGCGAGCGCGACGACGATCTCGCTGTGCCGCGGACTGAGCTGGAGCACGCGTCCGTCGGTCTCGAGCACGGCGCTGTCCCGGCCGAGAGCTCTCAGGCGGGCCCCGGGCATCCCTGCGTCGGTGCCGAGCAGCGCCGACGGCCGGTGCGCGAGCTCCGCCTGTGCCGCCAGCGCGGCCGCGCGCACCGCGGCGAACGCGGGCGGGGTGGCGATGCTCGCGCCGCCGGTGAGGTCGACGACGCCGAGGACGCGGCCGGTGGCGGGGTCCCGCACGGGCGCTGCGGCGCACGACCAGGCGTGTGCGGCGGCGCTGTAGTGCTCGCCGGTGACGATCTGCACGGGGCGCGCCAACTCCAGCGCGGTGCCCGGGGCGTTCGTCCCCGCCTGTGGCTCGGACCACAGGGCGCCCTCGGCGAAGTGCATGGTCTCGGCGCGCCCGAGGGTGGCGCGGTCGCCCTCGACCCACAGCAGGGTCCCGTCCGCGTCCCCGACCGCGAAGATGTGCCCGTCGTCCGCGGCCCCGGTCCCCAGCAGCTCCCGGAACAGGGGCAGCACCCCGGCCAGCGGGTGGGTGCGGCGGTAGGCGGCGAGTTCCTCGGATGTGGTGCGCAGGGACGGGAGCCGGCCGCCGTCGGCCCGTACGTCGGTGGCGGCGCAGCGCCGCCATGACTCGGCCACCAGACCGCGCACGCCCGGCGGCGCCTGGGGCGCGGTGACGAATCGCTCGTGCGCGGCGCGCAGCGCGGGCACCGAGGCCACGGTGGAAGCGTCCATGCCACCTCCTGTATGCCGTCCTCCCGGTCCGGCCCCACCAGCCTCACCCGCGCGGCGGGCAGGGGTGCAGAGGCCGAAGGGCCCCTGTGACAGGGCCTGCTGGGCTCACGTCAGGAGGCAGTCATCGCGAGGAGGTGCGGGCCGCTATTCCCGGGACAGCGGTACGTGCCAGGCCAGTACGGTGCCGCTTCCGTGCCCGGTGCCCAGGTCCAGCGCTCCGCCCAGCTGCTCGGCCCGTTCGGCCATGTTCCGCAGACCGCTGCGGCGGCCCCCGGGCGGGATGCCCACGCCGTTGTCCGTGACCGTCAGCCGGACCTCACGGCCGTCCGTCTCCAGGACGACGTCGGCACGGTCGGCGCCGGCGTGCCGGGCGATGTTGGTCAGGGCCTCGGAGAGGACGGCCTCGACATGGGCGGCGATTTCCTGTGGCACGTCCGTGTCCAGCAGGCCTTCCATCCGCACGCTGGGCGCGAAGCCCAGCACCGGGGCCGCCTCGCCGGCCACACGCACCACCCGCGCCCGCAGCCCGGTTCCGGCACCGCCCTCGCGGGCCCGCAGACCGAAGATCGTCGACCTGATGATCTTGATGGTCTCGTCCAGGTCGTCCACCGCCCGGACCACGCGTTCGGCGGCCTCCTGGTGCTCGATGAAGCGGCCCGCGCTCTGCAGGGTCATGCCGGTGGCGAACAGCCGCTGGATCGCCAGGTCGTGCAGGTCGCGGGCGATCCGGTCACGATCCTCGAGCACCGCGATCTGCTCGGCGTCCTGTCGGCGTTCGGCCAGTTCCATCGCGATGGCGGCCTGCGCGGCGAAGGCCTGCAGGGGCACGGTCTCCATGTCCGTGAACATCGGCTGGCCGGCCTTGCGCGCCAGCAGGACCACGCCGCGCGGTCCTGGCTCGCCCGTGCCGATGGGCACGGCCACAGCGGGGCCCAGCCCCTCGAAACGCGGCGGCTCCCGCGAGATCCTTTCGTCATGAGCGGCATCCTCGCTGGTCACCGGGGCGACCTCGGCGAACGCCAGACCCATCAGGCTCCGGTTCAGGGGCAGTACAAGGCCGCGATGCGCCTCGGCATCCATCCCGACGGCGATCTCCACGGCGAGCGAAGCGGTGTCCTCCATGGGCAGTGCGACGACCGCCAGGGCCGACCCCGTGATCTCCCCGGCCCGCTCCGCGATGAGACGCAGGACGTCGGAGCGCACTCGGCCGGACATCAGGTCGTGGGTGATCTCCGCGTTGGCCTGCAGCCAGCGCTCGCGCAGCCGGGACTCCTCGTACAGGCGGGCGTTGTCGATGGCGACACCGGCCGCCACGGCCAGCGTCGCCAGGACCGACTCGTCCTCCTCGTCGAACTGCACGCCCCCACGCTTCTCGGTCAGGTACAGGTTGCCGAACACCTGGTCGCGCACCCGGATGGGAACCCCGACGAAGGTGTTCATCGGCGGGTGGTGGGCCGGGAAGCCGTAGGACTCGGGATGCTGGGAGATCTTGGCCAGCCGCAGCGGCTCGGGGTGGCGGATGAGCTCCCCGAGGATGCCGTGGCCCTCGGGGAACGGGCCGATCCTGGCGATCTGCTCCTCGGTGACCCCGATCGTGTGGAAGGCCGACAAGCGCTTGCCGTCCGGGCCGATCACGCCGAGGGCGGCGTACTCCGCGTCGACCAGCGTCGCCGCGGCCTCCACGATGCTGCGCAGCGCCTGCTCCAGGTCGAGCTCCCGGCCCACCGAGAGCACGGCCTCCAGGAGGCTGTGCACCCGGTCGCGGGTCCCGCGCGCCGCGTCCAGGCGTGCCTGCAACTCCTCCAGGAGCTCGTCCAGCCTCAGCTGCGGCAGCCGTACCCGCGCAGTCCGGGACTCCTCAGGGCTTCCCACCAGCTCCTCCAGCTCCCCTTGCCGCACCGGCGGCAGACCGCCCGGTCATGTGCCACGGTAACGGTCCAGGGCAGCGGACGGTACGGCATCGGCCAGGTTGGCGGGCGCCGTCGCCGGTCAGGCGCGCGGCAGGCGGGCGGCGACGTACTCGGTCAGGTCGAGGAGCCGGTTGGTGTAACCCCACTCGTTGTCGTACCAGCCGAAGACCTTGACCAGCTCGCCGTTCGCCTGGGTCAGCGGGGCGTCCAGGATGCACGAGGCGGGGTCGCCGACGACGTCGCGGGAGACGATCGGCGCGTCGGAGACCCGCAGGACGCCCTTCAGGGGGCCGTCCGCGGCCTCCCGGTATGCGGCGTTGATCTCGTCCGCGGTCACCGGCCGTTCCAGGACCACGCTCAGGTCGGTCAGCGAGCCGTCCTCCACGGGCACGCGTACGGCGATGCCGTCCAGGGTGCCGGCCAGCTCCGGCAGGACGAGGCCGACGGCCCGTGCGGCCCCGGTGCTGGTGGGGATGATGTTGACGGCGGCGCTGCGGCCGCGGCGCAGGTCCTTGTGCGGGCCGTCCAGGACCACCTGGTCGTTGGTGTAGCCGTGGATGGTGGTCATCAGGCCCTTGACGATGCCGAAGTGCTCGTCGAGCACCTTCACCATGGGGGCCACGCAGTTGGTGGTGCAGGAGGCGTTGGAGACGACGTGGTCGCTGTCGGGGTCGTAGGTGCCTTCGTTGACACCCATCACGAGGGTGGCGTCCACGCCCTTGCCCGGCACGGACAGCAGCACCTTGCGGGCGCCCGCCCTCAGGTGCGCTCCGGCCTGCTCGCGGGTGCGGAAGCGGCCGGTGGACTCGATGACGACGTCCACGCCGTGCTCGCTCCAGGCGAGGGCGGCCGGGTCGCGTTCGGCGGTCACGGCGATGCGGTGGCCGTCGACCGTCAGGGAGCTGTCGTCGTGCTCGACGGTGCGGTGCAGCCGGCCGTACGTGGAGTCGTACTCCAGCAGATGGGCCAGCGCCGCAGGTGAGGTGATGTCGTTGACCGCCACGACCTCGACGGGTGTGCCGGTGCCGCTCTCGGCGCGCTCCAGCACCAGCCGCAGGTAGTTGCGTCCGATGCGGCCGAAGCCGTTGATGCCCACGCGTACGCTCATGTCCGTCGCCCTCCCGGTGGTTGCCCGGCTGTGTCCGGGTCTGCCGCCAGCCTGCTGACGGCGGGCCGGGCGGGGCTTGGGCCGGACGGGGGCGAGCAGGGGACGTTCGGCCCTGGGTTTCAGGGGCCTTGCTGCCGGAGCCGGTCCTGGGCCTGGGTGGCGATGACGGCGGCCTGGATGCGCCGCTCCACACCCAGCTTGGCCAGCAGGCGGGAGATGTGGTTCTTCACCGTCTTCTCGGCGAGGAAGAGCCGCTGGCCGATCTGCCGGTTGGTCAGGCCTTCGCCGATGAGGGAGAGGATCTCCCGCTCCCGGTCGGTCAGGCCCGGCAACGGGTCCGCTTCCTCCTGCTGCCGCCCGCCACGCAGACGGGCCATCAGCCTGGTGGTGGCGCTCGGATCGAGCAGGGACTGGCCGGCGGCGACGGTACGCACCGCGGAGACCAGGTCGGAGCCCTGGATCTGCTTGAGGACGTATCCGGACGCGCCCGCCATGATCGAGTCGAGCAGGGCCTCCTCGTCGTCGAACGAGGTCAGCATGAGGCAGGCCAGCTCGGGCAGGCGTGAGCGCAGCTCCCGGCAGACCGTCACGCCGTCGCCGTCGGGCAGCCGCACGTCCAGTACCGCCACCTGCGGGCGGAGCGCCGGAACACGGACCATGGCCTGCTCGGCGGTGGAGCCCTCACCGACCACGGCGATGTCCGGCTCGTCGTCGAGGAGGTCGCGCACCCCGCGGCGTACCACTTCGTGGTCGTCCAGCAGGAAGACCCGGATCGGGCCGTCGGGGCCCGGCCGCTCGGCGTCCGCCATCGCATGCTCCTTGTCCTGCGCTCCGCGCCGGAGTGTCTGCGCCGGTTTCCGAGATGTTCGCCTCTGACCGTCCGCAGGACCAGGGCCGGTCGGCCCCGATCCCTGCGCCTGTCTGCCTCCCCCGGTACCCGTTCGGCCCGCTGTCAGGCCCGTTCCCCCGGCCTCGGGGCCCACCGGGCATGGAAGAGGGCCGAACGGCCCTTACCCCTGGTGCGGCAGGGCGGTTCCATGGACGGTCAGCAATGAGCCGCCGACCCGTACGGAAACCCGCCATGCGCCTCGACAACTCCCACCCGGTTCCCGTGGGGCCGCGCCTGAGCATCGAGCTGGACAGCGGCGAAGCGCTGCGGCTGCTCGGAAGCGTGTCCGTGGGCCGGATCGTCTTCACACGGCACGCCCTGCCGACCATCCGGCCGGTCAACCACATCCTGGATCACGGTGACATCGTCATCCGCACCCATGAGGGCGCGGCCCTGACCTCCCGAGCACGCGAGTCCGCCCCGTCGGGCGTGGTCGTGGCCTACGAGGCCGACACCATCGACCCGGCCACGCACCTCGGCTGGAGCGTGGTCGCCACGGGCTACGCCCAGCTGGTGACCGACCCCGAGGAGCTGGCCCGCTATCAGCGACTGCTGCATCCATGGGTGCAGCAGACCATGGACTACGCGGTCCGCATCAGGCCTGACCTGGTCACGGGCATCCGTCTCACGGACACCTGGGCAAGCCGGGAGGACGCCGGCTGAGGCGGGCCCCCACGACCGGGACCGACGGCCCCCGCATCGACCCCAACGGCCCTCGCCCGGGCCGGGTTCGGCGCCCACGCTGGAATTGGGCCCAGGTCGCCGCGGCGGCGCCACGGGCCGAAGGAGCTGATCGCCATGACGACCCTGGCGGGAACACCTGACCGTCCTGTGCAGGTGAACGCCGTGCTCGACGCGCCGCTGTCCCGGTGGCTGTGGCTGGTGAAGTGGATCCTGGTCATTCCGCACTACGTGGTGCTGTTCTTCCTCTGGATCGCCTTCACCCTGGTGAGCGTGATCGCGTTCTTCAGCATCCTGTTCACCGAGCGCTATCCACGGTCCCTGTTCGACTTCAACCTGGGGGTGCTGCGCTGGAGCTGGCGGGTGGCGTACTACTCGTACGCCGCCCTGGGCACCGACCGGTACCCGCCGTTCAGCCTGGGCAAGGAGCCCGACTACCCGGCGCGGCTGGACATCGCCTACCCGGAGCGGCTCTCCCGTGGACTGGTGCTGGTGAAATGGTGGCTGCTGGCCATCCCGCACTACATCGTCATCGGGTTCTTCCTCGGCGGCTACCACCTCGGCTGGTGGGACGGCGGACTGGTCGCCGTGCTCGCGGTGATCGCCGCCGTGACCCTGGCCTTCACCGAGAAGTACCCGCGGGCCCTGTTCGACCTGATCCTCGGGCTCAACCGGTGGGTCCTGCGGGTGGCCGCCTATGCCGCCCTGATGACGGACACCTACCCGCCCTTCCGGCTCGACATGGGCGGCACCGAGCCCCACGAACCCGTCGCGCACGAGGACCTGTCGTGACCACCCTGCTGGTGGGAGCGTTCCTGATCGTGCACGGGCTGTTGCACCCCGGCGTGTGGACGGCGCCGCAACAGCCCGGCACGGCGGCCCCGTTCACCCCCGGGCACTCGTGGATGCCGGCGGCCGCGGGCATCCGCCCGACGCCGGCCTGAGCCGCGGCACTCGTGCTGGCCTGGTACACGGCGGTGGTGTACGCCGTCGCAGGCGCCGCAGTGCTGGCGGGCGCCGGTTGGTGGCCCACGGCCGCCCTGGTCGCCGCGTCGAGCGGGCTGGCGCTCAAGGCGGTCTGGTTCGACCCGTGGCTGGGCGTCGGTGTGCTGCTGGACGTGGGCGTGATCACCGCTGTGGCCTGGTCGTGGCCCGCGTCCGAGCACTGACGTGTACTGACGACCTGGGAGATCAGTCGTGCGGCACCACCGCGACCGGCGCGGCGGAATGCTGCAGCACAGCGTGGGCCACGGGCCCAATGTGACCGCCGATCGAAGTGTGGCGTTCGCTGCGGCCCACGACGACCAGGCCCGCATCGCGTGAGGCGTGCACGAGATGACGTCCGGCGCTGCCGATCACGGCCTGTGCATGCACCTCCACGCCGGGGAACTTGTCCCGCCACGGCCGCAGCACATCGGTCAGCGCGTGCCGTACCTGCTCGGCCAGTTCCTCGTTCAGTCCTACGTCCATGGCGCTGCCGTAGCCGTAGGAGGTCGGCAGGCTCCAGCCGTGGATGATCTGCAGGCCGCTTGCACGGCGCAGGGCCGCTTCGAACGCGAAGCCGATCAGCGCGTCGCCGGGATCGTCCAGGTCCAGCCCGAGCAGTACATCGCGGTACGGGGTGGTGGTGGACGTGCCGCCCGAGGCGTCCGGCAGATGCTCGTCCTGGGCACGCTCGCCGGCCCGGACGAGAACGACGGGCCGCGCGGCACGGGCCACCACGGCGAGGGAGACGGAGCCGACCAGGAACCCGGCGACCGTGCCGAGACCCCGGGATCCGAGGACCAGCAGGTCGGTCTCCTCCGCGGCGGCCAGGAGCGCCGTGACGGGCCGGCCCTCGGTCTGCCGTATGCCGATGTCCAGACCGGGGTGGCGGTGTGCGAGCCGGGACTGCGCATCGTGCAGCAGGGTCTTGGCCCACGCGTGCTGCGTGTCGATCGCGCCCGGGGCGGGAACTCCGGCGAGGGCCGGGATCAGGTGGGACTGCTGTTCCCAGGCGTGCAGCAGGCACAGCGCTGCCCCGCGTTGCTCTGCTTCGCGGGCGGCCCAGTCGGCGGCGGCGAGACTCTGCGGTGAGCCGTCGAGGCCGACGGTGATGGTGGGCATGTGCGGACCTCCTTCGGGGTTGCTCTGCCAGTTTCCGGGCGGCGCGGGTGCGGCAGGAGGGGCCTCAAGTCCCCGCCGGGGGCCGGTCGGCCCCCGCCGCTGCGGGTGTCTGACGTCCACTCAGGGCCTGGTGCTTCTCAGACTGCCGGCAGGGCGGGCCGCACCAGCGTGCCGGAGCGGCCGTGCACGATCTCGTAGGCCGCGTCCAGGGCGCCGATCGCGGCCAGGCCCCCGGTGCGTTCGACGAACCGGGCGGCCGCCTCTGCCTTGGGTCCCATCGAGCCGGCGGGGAAGCCGGCCCGGCGCAGCTCGGCGGGGGTGGCGTCGAGCACGGGCCGCTGCTTCGGGGTGCCGAAGTCGGCGTAGACATTCGGCACGTCGGTCAGGATGAGCAGGAAGTCGGCCTTCAGGTCCTCGGCGAGCAGGGCGGCCGTCAGGTCCTTGTCGACGACGGCCTCGACGCCGCTGAGGGCGCCGGTGTCCTGGTCGGCGGTGACGGGGACGCCTCCGCCGCCCGCGCAGATCACCAGTGTGCCGCCGCCGAGGAGATGGTGGATGGTGTCGGTCTCCACGATGCGCTCGGGTGCCGGGGAGGCGACGACGCGCCGCCACCCGCTGGTGTCCTGGGCGATGTGCCAGCCGCGCTCACGGGCGAGCGACCGGGCCGCCTCCAGGGAGTAGACCTGCCCCACGTATTTCGTCGGATGCCGGAAGGCGGGATCGTCGGCCCGTACGAGCGTGTGGGTGACGAGCGCGGCGATCGGGCGCCCCGGCAGGGTGTCGTACAGGGAACGCACCAGCAGGGAGCCGATCATGCCCTGGGTCTGGGCACCGAGCAGGTCGAGCGGGTAGGGGGCGCTCAGGGCGGGGTCGGAGGCGCTCTCCAGGGCGAGCAGGCCGATCTGCGGGCCGTTGCCATGGGTGAGGACCACCTCGTGGTCGTGGGCGAGCGCGGCGATCACGGTGGCGACCCGGTCGATGTTCGCCAACTGGACGTCCGCGTCCGGGCGTTCGCCACGGCGCAACAGCGCGTTGCCGCCGAGGGCGATGACGATGCGCATGGTTCAGTCCTCCAGGGTGGCCACGAGGACGGCCTTGATGGTGTGCAGCCGGTTCTCCGCCTGCTCGAAGACGAGAGAGGCGGGCGAGGAGAAGACGTCATCGGTGACTTCGAGCGCGCTCAGGCCGTAGAGGTCCAGCAGGGAGCGGCCGAGCGCGGTCCGGTCGTCGTGCAGGGACGGCAGGCAGTGCATGAACTTCACGTCCGGGTTGCCGGTGGCGGCCAGGGTCTTCTCGGTGACCTGGTAGGGCAGCAGCAGCTCGATGCGCTCACGCCAGGCCGCGGCGGGCTCGCCCATGGAGACCCAGACGTCGGTGTGCAGGAAGTCGGCGCCGCGTACGGCGGTTTCGGTGTCCTCGGTGAGCGTGATGCGCGCTCCGCTGCCCTCGGCGAGCCTGTGGCATGCGGTGACCAGTTCCGCCTCGGGCCACAGGGCGCGGGGGGCTGCGATCCGTACGTCCATGCCGAGCAGGGCGCCCATCGACAGCAGGGAGTTGCCCATGTTGTTGCGGGCGTCGCCGAGGTAGCAGTAACTGATCTCGGGCAGGGGCTTGGGGCTGTGCTCGCCCATGGTGAAGACGTCGCACAGGCTCTGGGTGGGGTGCGCGGTGTCGGTCAGGCCGTTGTAGACGGGAACGCCGGAGTGGGCGGCGAGTTCGGTGACGAGTGACTGCGCGCAGCCTCGGTACTCGATGCCGTCGAACATCCGGCCGAGGACGCGGGCGGTGTCGGCGATGGACTCCTTGGTGCCGACGTGGGTGTCACCGGGCCCCAGGTAGGTGGTGGCGGCGCCCTGATCGGCCGCGGCGACCTCGAAGGCGCAACGGGTGCGGGTGGAGGTCTTCTCGAAGATCAGCGCGAGCTGCTTTCCGGTCAGCCGGGGCCGTTCGGTGCCGGCGCGGCGGGCCGTCTTGAGGTCGGCGGCGAGGTCGAGGAGATGCTGGATCTCGCGTGCGGTGAAGTCGAGTTCGCTGAGGTAGGAGCGCCCTCGGAGGTCGATGGTCATGTCGGGTCCTTGTGGGTGTGCGCTCAGGCGACCGGGTCGCGTTCGATCGGGCAGCTCATGCAGCGGGGTCCGCCCCGACCGCGGCCGAGTTCGGCGCCGGCGACGGTGACGATCTCGATGCCCTGCTTGCGCAGGTAGGTGTTGGTGGTGACGTTGCGCTCGTATCCGACGACCACTCCGGGAGCCAGCGCGAGGAAGTTGCTGCCGTCGTCCCACTGCTCGCGTTCGGCGTTGCGGATGTCCTGCGGGGCCGAGAGCATCCGCACCTTGTCCAGGTCGAGGGCCTCGGCCAGGGCGGTCGCCAGGTCGGAGTTCGGCGCCACGTCGAAGCCGGCCTCGTGGGCGCTGCTGGGCCGCAGTGTCCAGGAGCGCAGGGAGTCGGCGAGGCCCGGGTAGATGACGAACGCGTCGCGGTCGACCATCGTGAGCACGGTGTCGAGGTGCATATAGGCGCGGGTGGCGGGGAGTTGCACCGCGATCAGCCGGTTCGCCGCGCCGCCGGCGAAGAGCCGTACGGCCAGGTTCTCGACGGCCTGGGCGGTGGTCCGCTCCCCCATGCCGACCAGCACGGCGCCGTTGCCGAGGACGTGGACGTCGCCGCCTTCGAGCGTGCCGACCGGTCCGTCGAGGATCGGTACGGGCGCGACGGCGGCGAACATCGGGTGGAACCGGTAGATGGCTTCGGCGTGCAGGCTCTCGCGGCGCCGGGCGGGTTTGGCCATCGGGTTGACCGACAGCCGGTCGTAGATCCAGCAGGAGTTGTCGCGCGGGAAGAGGTGGTTGGGCAGGGGGGTGAGCGCGAAGTCCTCGGCGTCCAGCGCGTTCCATACCAGGCTGTGCGGGGTGGCGAGCGGCAGGTCGCTCTTGAGCAGACCGCCGATCAGGTAGCCGGCGAGGGTCTCGCCGTCCAGTTCGGCACAGAGCGCGCGCACCGGGTCCACGAGGGCCGGGCCGACGCTTGCGGGGGTGACGACGCGGTCCAGGAGCCAGTCCCGGGCCTCGGTCCGGTCGAGCGTCTGCGCCAGCAGGTCGGCGAAGTAGTGCACGTGGGCGCCGTGGTCGCGCAGTACCTGGGCGAAGGCGTCGTGCTCCTCGCGGGCCCGTTTGGCCCACAGGATGTCGTCGAAGAGCAGGGCGTCGACGTTGCGCGGGGTCAGCCGCGAGAGTTCGAGTCCGGGCCGGTGCAGGATCACCTGGCGGAGTCGGCCGGCCTCGGAGTCGACGTGGAAGGTGTTCATGGCGGGCTTCCTCGCGGTCGGGGTCAGTCGTGGTGGCGGAGGGTGTTCCTGCGGAAGGCGCGGGGCCGGTTCGCCTGGGGCCTGCGGGGGCTCTGCACGGTCGGCGGGGTCTCCGGCGCCCGGACCTCGGCGGCGGGCTCGGGCCGCGTCGCCGCCTGCCCGCCGTACTCGCCGCCGTCGCGCTTGAGCCACACGTAGACGGGCAGGCCGAGCAGCAGCACGAACAGGCCGTAGTAGACGGTCTGGTAGCCGCTGCCCTGGATCGACCAGTACGAGAAGGCCATGGCCAGCGCCGAGACGGTGACGTCCCTGGCCAGCCGCCGGCGGCCGATGCTCTCGCGGCCGCGCACGAGCAGCCAGTACAGCTGGGCGGCGGCGGAGAACAGATACGGGACGACGGCGGTCAGCACACTCAGCAGCAGGATCTTGGTGAAGACGTCCTCGAAGCGGGTGTAGCTGAACACCGTGATCAGCGAGGCCAGCACGGTCGAGGCGACGATGCCGAAGGCGGGGACGCCGCTCTCGCCGCGCAGCTTCGCGAAGGCGCCGGGGAAGAGTCCGTCGCGGGCGGCGGCGTACGGCATCTCGGCGCACAGCATGGTCCAGCCGTTGAGGGCGCCGATGCCGGAGACGATCGCGGCCACGGCGACGGCGTCACCGGCCCAGGAGCCGCCGAAGATGTTGTTCGCGGCGTCGGTGAAGGGCGCGGTGGAGGCGCCGAGTCGGCCGTGCGAGACGGTGCCGAAGACGGCGAGGGTGCCGAGGATGTAGATCACGGCGCAGACCAGGGTGCCGTAGACGGTGGCGCGCGGGACGTTCCGCCCGGGCTCGCGAACCCGCCCGGCGACCACGGAGGCGGCCTCCAGGCCGAGGTAGCTGAACAGGGCGATGGCCGCGGCGGCGGAGATTGCGCCCAGCGCGGACTGGTGGCTCGCGTTGAAGGAGCCGAAGTTGTCCGGGTCGATGAACAACAGGCCCACGGTGGCCATGAAGACCAGCGGCACGAACTTCAGCACGGTGGTGATCACCTGGAAGCCGCCCATGTTCCGCACCCCGCTGAGGTTGACCGCGGCGGGAATCCACAGCCCGACCAGGGCGATGAGCACCGAAATCCCGGTCCTGTGCCCGGTGTTGACGAACACCTCGACATACCCGACCCAGGCGACCACGATCGCGGCGTTCCCGGCCCATGCCGTGATCCAGTACGACCAGGCGTTGAGGAACCCGGTGAACTCGCCGAAGGCCTCACGTGCGTAGACGTACGGTCCGCCGCTCGCCGGCACCCGCTTGGACAGCGCCCCGAAGGTCACCGCGAGCGCGAGTGCGCCGAGGGTGACGGCGACGAACGCCACCAGCGAGATCGGCCCGTAGGGGGCCAGGGCCGAGGGGAGTGCGAAGACTCCGGTGCCGATGATGCTGCCGATCACGAGGGCGGACGCGGCGGGCAGTCCGAGTGCCGCGCGGGGAGCGGACCCTGCCCCGCTCCGTCTGGTGGTGGACATGGGCGGGCTCCTTGTGCGGGTGGCTGCGGTTCGGTCTCTTCGTGATCGATCCTTCTGCGCCACCGGAAGCGTGGTCAGCGGCCACTGGTCCCCGCACGGACCCGTTGGTCCCCTGGCCGGATCCCCACTCGGCCCCTGTTGGGGGATGCGCAGCGGGCGCCTGATGGTCCGACTGCTCCGGTTTGAGAGCCTTCCCGGGTGCGCCTACGGAAGCGTGCGCCCGTCCCGCCGGTGGCCATCCACCTTGCGCGTTGGGGGGGGACAACATGCAGCGTGCCGCGCAGGTGGCCGCACCGCATCCCGACGACGGCAGGCAGCGGGCCCGCCAGGAGCATGTCGCCGAGCTGCTGGCCCGCACAGTTCGATCCAGCGGTCGGTGTGCCCGTCGCCGTAGGTCTGCAGCGTCTTGAAGGCCAGTTCCTCGGCGTCCGGGAGCTGCTTGACGACGACGGAGTACTCGGCGTTGACGCAGGTCTTCACCGCCGGGCCCCGGACGGTGTAGCCGTCGTCGGCGGCCGTGAACTTCCAGCCCTTGGGGCCTCGCCGTAGGACACGTCGGCGGGGGCGATGCCCTCGGGCAGAACCACGCGGATTTCAGTGATGCCGACGGTGTCGGACTCCGACTCGGCGTCGAAGCCGATCCCGACGTTCTCGGCGAGGGCTTGAGCCTTGTCCGACTCGACCTCGACGACCAGGGCGATGACGGTGACGGCCAGGGCGGTGGGCCGCGCGGTGGAGGGGTCTGGAGGCTGGACGTGCGGCGCACCCCAGGGGCGGTCGACTGGGTCCAGGTCCCCAACGACGGCCACCCGGAGCAGACCACGGAGATCGGTTCTTCACCGACGTGCCCGTGGTCGTCTTCCCGGTCAGCCGGCAGGACTCGGGCTCCGGCGTCTTCACCCTTGTTGCCGCGGTCCTCGGCCACGGTCTTCGTCCGCTGGGTACCAGCCGACCCGCGCCAGTGTCCGCTACGGTCTACCGGCCGCTGTCGCAGCCGTGCCCGTCGACGTCTACTAGTACCGAAACAGTGCCTCGGGAAAGCTCTCGTATGCCCCCTCGCCTCAGTCCCCGCACTCTGCTGGTCCTGGCCTCCGGCCTGGTCGTCGCCATCGCCGCCGCGGTGGCCACCGTCCTGCTGATCCCTGGCGACAACCAGCCGCCCGAGGAGGCGCTTCCGCTCCGCGCCGTGACTCAGCTCGCCCTGCCGGGCGACCACTCCCGCTTCGACTACGAGAGCCTCGACACCGGCCGCGGGCTGCTGTTCATCGCCCACCTCGGCGCCGGGGAGATCATCGAGGTGGACGTCCACGCGAACCGTGTCGTGCGGACGATCGGCGGCCTGCCCGGCGTCCACGGCGTTCTCGTGATCCCCGCCCGCCATCGGGTGTACGCCACCGCCACCGACGCCAACGAGATGGCGACCATCGACGAGACCACCGGCAAGGTCCTGCACCACAGTCCCACCGGCGACTACCCCGACGGCCTGGCCTACGACCCGCGGCACGGCACCGTATGGACCACCAACGAGTCCGGCGGCTCGGAGACCGTCATCGACGCCGACAGCGGAGCGGTCCGCGGCACCGTGTCCGTCGGCGGCGAGGCGGGCAACGTCGCCTACGACCCAGCCACCCGGCGGATGCTGGTCGCCGTCCAGACGCGCAACGACCTCGCCCTTGTCGACCCGACCACCCTCCACGTCACCCGCCGCGTCCCGCTCCCCGGCTGCGACCACGACCATGGCCTCACCCTCGCCCCCACCGACCGGCTGGCCTTCGTCGCCTGCGACGGCAACGCCCGGCTGCTCACCGTCGACCTGACCACCTGGCAGGTCACCGGCACCGACCGAGTCGGCCAGGAACCCGACGTCCTCGCCTACGACCCCGCCGCCCGCCGCCTCTACGTCGCCTCGGAGACCGGCTGGGTCACCACCGCCGACAACCACCACCGGCACCTGACGGTCACCGGCCGCGCCCGCCTCGCCGACGGCGCGCACGTCGTCGCAGTCGACCCGGCCACCCACCGCAGCTACTTCCCGGTCCCGCACGGCACGGACGGCCGCCCTGCGCTCCTCGTCTACCGCCAGGCGTCGTAGAAATGTGACCGTGGTTGCACTGATCGGCGACGGTGGAGGCAGGCGTCATGGAGACAAGCGCCTTCGCTCCCGAACACGTCTCGGTGCGGCGCGGTGAAGCGATCCTGCTGGAGGAGATCACCTGTGGCATGCCCGCAACGTTCCAGTCGGGGAGCGGGCGGTTCTGGAAGGTGACGGCGCCCGTCGTCGGTTCTTCCAGACGGTTGAGCAGGCGCAGCAGGGTGCTCTTCACCTGCCAGCCACACCGCCGTGCGCCTCGCCGAACGCGCCCTGTTCGACGACGCCCGCCGCCTGCGCCCGCTCGCCGAACTGCCCGCGACTCCCTGACGTCGCGGGCCTGTCCGGCCAAATCCCCACATTCATCACGCACTGCGCACCGATGCGCCATGATGGACCGGACATGACCAACCGCCAGGCCTCTCTCCGGCCGGCACGGCCGCATGGCCCCCACGGTGCCCTGGGCGGCCCCTCTCCCCGGCCGACTGCGTGGGCAATGCTGGCGGTGACCGCCCGTACCGGCGGAAAGCGTCTTCTCGGGACCGATGTCATGATCACCGCAGCTGCTGTACTCCAACTGCTCATTGTCGCGGGCGCGTTGTACGACACGGCCCGTCTGCAGGCGTCGCCCGGAGGCCGCCGTCGGATGGGTGTCCGGCTTCGGCGGCGTCGCGCCGCACTCGACGCGGCCGAGCGGCGCCTGGTGCGGCAGCGGCTGCTCGGGCGGATCGACGCGGCCATGTACCGGGAGAGGATGCGGACGATCGCGGACGGGCGACGCCCCCGGTAGGTCGCCACCGCCGACTCGGAGGAGGGAGGCCCCTGTGTGGCAAGGACCCGACAGTCCCTCGGACAGGTCCGGTCGCCCCTCTTCCCTGCGCGGCCGCGGAGTGATCATTGAGTTGGGCGCGGACGCCGGGCACTGCATCCGAAGGGGTTCCCCCGTCCCCGCCGGAAACGGCGTCCGTGTCAGGGGGACGGCCCTGCGAGGGGTCGTGGCCGCACGTGGGTCGTCGGCCGCGTGCCCGCGCGATCGCAGCAGCGCGGGCACGTCCCCCGCCTCGGCCGTGGACAGGGCCTGAGGGACAGGTCCGTGGCGCCGCACGGCCCCACGGTCCGGGCGGGCCATGGGGCCGGAATTCCCCAACCCATGGGGTCATGTGGCCCCTCTTGCGCCCAGCGCCCCGAAACGGCACCGAAACACGGCAGGACGACTGCTAGACAGAAGGTCGCCGCGCATTCGACGCGGCGGTCTTCGCACCCCCGTTCCCCCGCCCGGGAGGCTCCATGCTGTCCGCAGAATCCGCCGCCGTGGTACGTGCCACCCTGCCCGCCGTGGACGGAGCGCTCGACGAGATCACGACGCGCTTCTACGGGGCGATGTTCCGGGACCGGCCGGAACTGCTCGACGGGATGTTCAACCGCGGCAACCAGGCCGGCGGAGACCAGCCGCGCGCACTGGCCGGCTCCATAGCCGGGTTCGCGACCGCGCTGCTGGCCGACCCGGAGGCCCCGCCCGACGCCCTGCTGGCCCGGATCGCGCACAAGCACGCGGCCGTCGGGGTCACCGACGACCAGTACACGATCGTGCACAAGTACCTGTTCGGTGCCATGGCCGAGACCCTCGGCGACGCCGTCACCCCGGAGGTGGCGGCAGCCTGGGACGAGGTGTACTGGCTGATGGCCGGCGCCCTGATCGGCCGGGAGGCGCGCCTCTACCAGGACGCGGGCGTCGAGCCCGGCCGGATCTGGCGGCAGTGGACGGTCGTCGAGCGCCGCACCGAAACCGCCGACGTGGTGTCCTTCCTGCTCCGCCCGGCGGACGGCCGGCCGGCGCCGCGGGCGCGGGCGGGCCAGTACGTGAGCGTGCGCATGCTCATGCCGGACGGCGTCCACCAGCTGCGTCAGTACAGCCTGTCCTCGGACCCCGAAAGGGAGCTGCGGCGCATCACCGTCAAACGGGTCACCGGCGAACCGCACGGCGAGGTCTCCAACCTGCTGCACGACCAGGTCCGTGAGGGAGCCGAACTGACCCTCTCCGCACCCTTCGGGGATGTGTTCCTCGACGGCCCGGCCGCCGGCACCGACCCGCTGGTGCTGGTCTCGGCGGGCATCGGCTGCACCCCCATGACGGGCATCCTGGCCCATCTCGAGGCGGGCGGCTCCACCCGCCCGGTGCTGGTCCTGCACGCCGACCTCTCCCCCGCCGACCACGCCCTGCGCGCCGAGACCCGCGAGCTCGTCGGGCAACTGCCGCACGCCCGCGCGTTCTTCTGGTACGAGCGTCCCGGGGCCGAGGAACCCGACGCTTTCGAGGGCCTGATGGACCTCTCCGGAGTCGAACTCCCCGACGGCGCAACGGTGTTCCTGTGCGGCCCGCTGCCCTTCATGCGCGACGTCCGCGCCCAGCTGCTCCGCGCCGGGGTTCCGGCACGACGCATCCGGTACGAGGTCTTCGGCCCCGACCTGTGGCTGCCCGGCAGCGCGGCCTGAACCGCACTGCAACCTTCCAGGAAAGGATCCACGATGACCAGCGACAACTCCCAGGCCGCACCCGCGGTGCGGCTGCGTTTCGACGGCCCGGTGGACCAGGAGACCCTCGCCTACGCCCGTACGAAGATCGACGCCGTCGTCGGCCGTTCCGGCCTGCCCGCCATCACCGGTGAGGTACGGATCGTGCGGGCGGCCATCCGCCATGCCGACCGGCCCTGGCTGGCCACGGCCGATTTGCACGTCGGCGGTCGGCGGGTGGTGGTGGTCGCCGAGGAGTCCAGCGGCCGGGAGGTCGTGGACCTGCTCCAGGACCGGCTGCGCCGCCAGACCGACAAGGCCGCCCACGCCGGGCATCCCGGCCACCGGACCGATGCGCCGCCGTGGCGCGGCGGCGGTCAGCAGTCGGCGTAAGGCCTCCGTGGGAACGGCCCGATCGGTGACGGTCCACCGGTCGGGCCGCTGTCCTGTGCTGCCCCGCCGGGACGCGGGCCGACCGGCCCGCACAGGTGACCAACGGCCCACTGACCGGGCCCACGCGCGCACGAAAACGTGGGCGTCGTGGTTCCCGATCGGCAGGCGAGCACGAGGAGTTGTGTGATGGCGAAGGCGTATCTGGTGGGCAGCGGGATCGCGGCGCTCGCCGCGGCCACGTTCCTGATCCGTGACGGCGGATTCGACGGGGCGGACATCCACCTCTTCGAGGAACAACACACCCTCGGTGGCAGCCTGGACGCGGGCGGCAGCGTGGACGCCGGCTACAGCATGCGCGGGGGGCGGATGTTCGAGGCCGAGTTCCGCTGCACGTACGACCTGCTGTCCGCGATCCCCACGCTCGACGACCCCGCGGTGTCCGTGACCGAGGAGATCCTGGCCGGGCATGAGGAGTTCGCCTGGGACGACGTGGCACGTCTCGTCGACGGGGACGGAAAGATCGTCGACACCGCCTCCATGGGGTTCTCCGAGCGCGACCGGCTGGACCTGGTCCGGTGCCTGGCGAGCCCCGAGGGACACCTGGACGGCAAACGCATCACGGACTGCTTCGGCGAGCACTTCTTCACCACGAAGTTCTGGTTCATGTGGTGCACCACGTTCGCCTTCCAGCCCTGGCACAGCGCGATCGAGTTCCGCCGCTACCTGAGGCGGTTCATCCATCTCTTCCCGGAGTTCGCGTCGATGTCGGGCATCCACCGGACCCGCTACAACCAGTACGACTCGATCGTGCGTCCCCTGGCGGCCTGGCTGCGGGAGCGCGGCGTCACCGTGCACACCGGAAGCCGGGTCACCGACCTCGGCTTCGCACCGGGGCACGACGCCACCACGGTCGAGACCCTCTACGTCTCCCGGGGCGGCCGCGACGAGAAGATCGCCGTGGCCCCCGAGGACCTGGTCCTGGTCACCAACGGATCCATGACCGACGCCTCCAGCCTCGGCTCGCACACCACGGCGCCGCCCCCGCCCGGCCACCGCTCGCCGGCGTGGCTGCTGTGGCACCGCATCGCCCGCGGGCGCGAGGACTTCGGCAACCCGGCGGCCTTCGACAAGCACGTCAAGGAGTCCCGCTGGGAGTCGTTCACGGTCACCGCCAAGGATCCCGTCTTCCTGGACGCGCTGGCCGAGTTCGCGGGCCGTGAGACCGGCAGGGGCGGGCTGATGACCTTCACCGACTCCAACTGGCTGCTGACGATCGTCGCCAACCGCCAGCCGGTCTACCGCGACCAGCCCGAGGGCGTGTCCGTGTGGTGGGGCTACGGTCTGTTCCCCGGCCGCGCGGGCAACCACATCCCCAAGCCGATGACGATGTGCTCCGGCCGGGAGATCCTCGAGGAGGTGCTGCACCATCTCCACTTCGACGAGTCGGCGGCTGCCCGGGTCCTGGAGACCTCCACCGTCGTGCCCTGCCTGATGCCGTTCATCACCAGCCAGTTCCTGGTGCGCCGCCGCGAGGACCGGCCCCGTGTCGTGCCCGAGGGGTCGGTGAACCTCGCCTTCATCGGACAGTTCGCGGAGGTGCCCGACGACGTCGTCTTCACCGTCGAGTACTCGGTACGCACCGCGTGGACCGCGGTGGCCCGGCTCCTGAACCTCGACCGACAGCCTCCCGCGGTCTACAAGGGGCACCACGACCCCCGTGTCCTGGCCGCGGCTCTGGAGACGATGCACCGCAGGTGACCGGGTGCGGCTCGGCCGGTGGAAGGCGTGTGCGCGGCCACGCGGGCCGGCCGGCCTCGGCTGGGATTGGGCCGGCTTCCGTCAGCCGAGCATCCGCTTCCTCCACTGGGGGCCGACCTGCGCCCACTGCGCGTCCCACTCCGCAAGGCGCCGCCGGTCCAGCCGTCCGCGCGCGAGCCGCTCGCCGGCCAGGACCACGGCCCCGGCTCCCATGGCGGCCGCGGCGCTGAACAGCGCCGTCTGCAGCCATGCCTCGGTCGGGCTCGCGGGTTCGAGGACCAGCCTGCCCGTGTGATCGGTCCAGGCGGTGATCCGGGCGCCGACGGCGGTGCCGGGCTCGACCCTCGTGGTGCCGGTGTGCGTCGTACCGTCGGCAGCTGTCCAGCGCACCTTCGCCCACACCTTGTCGTCGCTGTACCCCGACGTCGAAACGGCCGGGATCCGTGGCGCGTCCTCGGTCAGCACCGCCGAGACGGAGTGCACCTCCGCGCGTCGTGCGGCGAGGCCGTCCTGCACCGCCCCGTGCGTCACCAGCGCGGCGAGCAGACCGCCGAGCAGGGCGAGTGTCCAGGCGGCGAGCACGATCCACGCTTCCAGCCGGTCGCTGCGGCGCCGCAGGGGATTGCGCCGCCACCGCCAGAACCTGACCCTCTTCGCCTTCGCACGGTGTGTCTTCATCATCGGTCGACACCCCATTTGCTGTACGTGCCGACGTCCTCACTGACGTCCTCCACCTGGAACGTCCCACGTCACGGCGGGCGGACGGGAGGGGCCGATCAGGCAGACCGCTGGGCCGACCGGCCCGCGTCATGGCGCCCGCCCGCCCGGTGCCTCCCGGCTGGCGGGGCCGCGCCGGGCCGGGCAGCGTGTACGTAGCGAGAGGGACGGTGAATGAGGTGGCCATGCAATCAGCTGAGCCGGTACCCCGGGTCGTCGTGGGGGTGGACGGTTCTCCGTCCTCGTTTGCAGCACTGCGCTGGGCGGCACGGTACGCGCAGGGCGTCGGCGGTGTGGTGGAGGCTGTCCATGCGTGGGAGACACCGTCGGAGGTGGGCTGGAGCGGCCCTGCGATCGACCCCGACTTCGACCTCGCGCAGGCGAGGGAGCGCTTCGCGGCGGAGCTGCACGCCGTCTTCCCGGACGAGCGCCCGCCCGGGCTGCAGGAGCGCCTGGTCGAGGGCGATCCCTCCGAGGTGCTGATCCGGGCCTCGGAGGAGGCGGAACTCCTGGTTGTGGGCCGTCGGGGGCGCGGCGGGTTCGCCCGGGCGATGCTGGGGTCGGTCAGCCAGCGCTGCGCCCAGCACGCGGCCTGCCCGGTCGTCGTGGTGCGGCAGGCCGACGATCCGTCGCGCTGACACTGCCGTCACTGGAAGGCGGCGTGGATCTCCTGTTCGGTGGCCGCGTGCGAGACGACCAGGATTTCGTCGCCGGGCTGGAGCCGCATCCCGGGTGCGGGCACGGTGGGTTGGCCGTCGCGGATGACGGTGGCGACGACCGTGCCCGCCGGAAGGGTGATCTCTGCGAGTGCGCGTCCCGCGGCGCGTGACTGCGGTGTGATGGCGGTTTCGATGACGTCGACGCCCGCCTTGCTCAACCGCAGCAGGGCGACGGTGTCCGTGGCGCCGGTGGCTTCTTCGATGAGGGAGATCAGCGGAGTGGCGGCGGGGACCGCGGTGTCGACGCCCCAGTTCCGGTCGAACAGCCAGGCGTTCTCGGTGTCGTTGACGCGTGCCGCGACCCGGGGCACCTCGAACTGCCGCTTGGCGAGCAGGCTGATGACGAGGTTGTCCTCGTCGTCGCCGGTGGCCGCGATGACGAGGTCGGCGGTCAGCACGCCCGAGTGTTCCAGGATCGCGGGTTCGCAGGCGTCCCCGGCCACGAGACGCACGGGCAGGTGGCCCTTGAGTCCGGCGACGCGGTCCTCGTCGATGTCGACGAGTGTGACGTCGCCGCGGGCCGCGGCGAGCACCTGGGCGATCTGGGTGCCCAGGCGTCCCGCACCGGCGATGAGAGCCTTCATGTCCCCAGCTCCTTGTCCAGAAAGCCGCGCAGGCGGCCGAGCGCGGTCGCCGCGACGGCGAAGGTGACCAGGTCGCCGGGTTCGGCGCGGGTGCTGTGGGCGGGCACCAGCGAACGGCCCCCACGGGTGACCTCGACGACGCGGATCTCGCCGTCCACGTCGAACTCGGCCAGCCGGCGCCCGCTGACGTAGGAGGGCAGCTCGGAGCGGACCAGCAGGGTCTCGCCGTTGCCGAAGGTGAGTTCCGGTGTGAGGTGGCGGTGCAGGAGCATCTGGTGGATCTGGTGCACCGTCCAGCGCACGCTGGCGATGGTGGGGATGCCGAGGTCGCGGTAGATGTCGGCGCGCCGTGGGTCGTAGATACGGGCCAGGACGACGGGCACCCGGTAGGTCTCCTTGGCGGTGCGCGCGCTGACGATGTTGCTGTTGTCGCCCGAGGTGGCGGCCACGAACGCGTCGGCGTGCTCGATCCCGGCGGCCTCGAGCACGGACCGGCTGTAGGCGTTGCCCTCGTGGAACCGGCCCGGGAAGCCGGCCGGCAGCAGTCTGCGGGTCCTGGCGCTGCGGTCGATGAGCTCCACGTCGTGGCCTTCGGCGACGAGCTGGACGGCGAGTGCGGATCCCACCCGGCCGCAGCCCGCGATGATCACCCTCATCGCACTCCTTCCTTCCGGCCGGCAGGCCGACGATGTCGCAGCCACCCCTTGCGGGCCTCTTCGGCCGCCAGCAGCAGCACGCCGAAGCCGACGAGAACGGCCCAGTCGGCGGCGGCGAGCGGGGCGGTGTGGAACAGGGCCTGCAGGGGCGGTGCGTAGCTGATGGCCGCCATCAGCGCGATGCCGAAGCAGCCGGCCGCCAGCAGCCAGGGATTGGACAGCAGGCCGATCCGGAACACGCTCTGCCGGTCGGTGCGCACGGCGAGCGCGTTGAAGAACTGACTGACCACGATCCCGGCCTGGACCATGGTGATCGCCTCCCGGTAGACGTGGTTGTCCTTGGTGAAGTCGGCGTACGGGATGCCGGAGGCGTGGATGTGCCAGAAGAACACGGCGCACACGCCGAGGGACTGAATGCCGCCGAGGAACAGGATCCGTCCCATCACGGCGGTGGAGAACAGCCGTTCGCGCCGGGAGCGCGGCGGGCGGTCCATGACGTCGGACTCCGGGGGCTCGGCGCCCAGGGCCAGGGCGGGAAGGACGTCGGAGCCGAGGTCGATCGCGAGGATCTGCACGGCGGTGATCGGCACCAGGGGGAATCCCGCGAAGGTGGCGGCGAGGATCGGCGTGAGCTCGGCGATGTTGTGGCTGAAGAGGTAGATCAGGAACTTGCGGATGTTCTGGTAGACGGAGCGGCCCAGGCGTACCGCGGCGGTGATGGAGGCGAAGGAGTCGTCCAGCAGCACCATGACAGCGGCCTCCCGGGCGACGTCGGTGCCGGAGGCTCCCATGGCGATGCCGATGTCCGCGTGCTTGAGGGCCGGTGCGTCGTTGGCGCCGTCGCCGGTGACGGCGACGGTCTCGCCCCGCTGCTGCAGGGCGGCGACCACGCGCATCTTGTGCTCGGGGCTGACGCGGCACAGCAGCAGTTCGCCCGAGTCGGCGAGCAGGGTGTCCAGAGCCTCGTCGTCGAGCATGTCCAGCCGGGCGCCGGTGACGACGGTGGGATCGGGCCGGCGGACGATGCCGACGCGGCGGGCGACTGCTTCCGCGGTCAGCGGGTGATCGCCGGTGACCATCACGATGCGGATGCCTGCGTGCCGGCAGGCGTCGACGGCGTCACTGACCTCCGGCCGGGGCGGATCCTGCATGCCGACGAGGCCCAGCAGGGCAAGGTCCGACTCGGTCTCGTCCTGGGTGGGACGGCCGCCGGGCAGGGACCGCGACGCCACCGCCAATACCCGCAGGCCCTGGGCGGCCAGTTCGTCATTGGCGCCGATCACCGCCGCCCGGAGGTTCTCGGTCAGCGGCCGCCGCTCGCCCTTCCATTCGACGGCGCTGCAGCGGGCGAGCAGTTCCTGCGGCGCGCCCTTGATGCAGGCGCGGAGATCGCCGTGCGGCTCGCGGTGCACGGTGCTCATCAGCTTGCGGGTCGAGTCGAAGGGGAACTCCGTCACGCGCGGCGTCGATGCCTCCTCGGCCGCCAGGTCGATCCCGGCCTTGGCGGCGGCGACGAGGATGGCTCCCTCCGTGGTGTCGCCGAGGACACGCCAGCCGTCGTGGTCCGATGGCGGGACCATCCGGGCGTCGCAGCACAGTGCCGCCGTACGCAGCAGCTCGCGCACCGGCTGCGGGTCGGTCACCTCACCGACGGGCGCGTATCCCACGCCGGAGACGGGGTGGCGGACACCGCCCGCCCACACCTGGACGACGGTCATCTCGGCCTGGGTGAGGGTGCCGGTCTTGTCCGTGCACACGACGGTGGTGGAGCCCAGCGCCTCCACCGCCAGCAGCTTCTTGACCAGGGCGTGCCGGCGGGCCATGCGCCGTACGCCGATGGCCAGCGACACCGACAGCGTCGCGGGCAGGCCCTCGGGCACCAGGGCGACCATCACGCCGAGGGCGAAGACGAAGGTCTCGACGAGGGGCCGCCCGGCGGGCAGCCGCACCGCGAACAGGAGGGCTCCGATGGCCAGGGCCGCGCCCGCCACCCTGCGGGCCATGGAGGCCACTTGGCGCTGCAGGGGGGTCTTCTGACGCGGTGCGGCGGACGCGAGCCGGAAGATGCGCCCGAACTCGGTTGCCGCGCCCGTCGCGAACACCACGGCCTTTGCGGACCCTGCCACGACGTCGGTCCCCATGAACACGCAGTTACGGGCCTCGAGCACCGGCCCGGCCGCCACCGGCTGGCGGGTGCGGCCGACGGGGTCGCTCTCCCCCGTCAGCGCCGCGTTGTTCACCGCGAGTTCGTGCGCCTCCACGAGACGGCAGTCCGCCGAGACCGCGTCACCGGCCTCCAGGACCACGACGTCCCCGGGGACCAGGTCACGCGCGGGCAGTTCCTGCCGCTCCCCGCCGCGCAGCACCCGGCACGTGTGGGGCACCATCGCCTGCAGCGACTCGGCGGTCCGTTCGGCGGAGTACTCCTGGGCGAAGCCGATGGCCGCGTTCAGCAGCACCACGCAGAGAATCGCGACGGCGAGCTGCAGGGTCCCCGCGTCCCGGGGGTCCTGAAGACCGTAGGCCAGGAAGGTGATCGCGGACGCGACGAGGAGTACGACCGCGAACAGGTCCGTGAACTGGCCGGCGAGGTCCCGCCACCAGCCTCTGCGCCGGGCCCTGGGCAGCTCGTTGGGGCCATGGCGCTCCCGCCGTGAGGTCACGTCGGCCGGTGCCAGCCCGCGGGGTGAGCTGTCCAGGGCGGCGAAGACGTCCCGGGTGGCGAGGGTCTGCACCGCGGGACCGCTCGCCGTCACAGCGTGACCACATGACGGGCGACGGCCTCGGACACCGCGACGGGAAGTGCCCGGACGGCGTCGCGGTGGTCGGCGTGGCGAGCAGCCATGTCCTCATCGTGGAGTCCCTCATTACGGCCCGCAATCGCGGAACCGGGCATCGCGTCCGGTGCCCGCGGCGACGCATGCACAGCGTTCATCCGTCGAGGATTCATCGCGTCGGGCCTCGCGGGCGCGGGGCCGTACGGACTCCGTACGAGAGCCGTTCGGCCCCGAACCGATGTCACGGCTGCCGGCGGGCGGACACGGTTGGTTCGGTGGGCCGGTCATCGGCGCGCGCAGGCGGATTGACCCGCGAGTAGCCGTGAAACTCCCACCTCAGGGAGCTGGCGTGGTCGATCTGCACCACCTTGGCGATGTCGAACTCGACCACCCGCAGGGCCCCGGGGTACTTCTGGGTGCGGGCGGGGTCCCAGTCGATGCGTCCCTGTCCGGTCAGCTGCAACGTGTGACCGTTTTCCCAGTCCAGGAAGAGCAGACCGGTCGCCGGGTTGAGATGCATGTTGCCGAGCGTCATGTAGAACTGATTACCGGTGTAGTCCGGCCAGACGATGGTGCGCGGGCCGGCGACCGTGACGAATCCCGGCATGCCGCCGCGGTGCGAGGAGTCGGCGCCGTGCTCGGGCGAGAGGCTCGCGATGAAGAACGTGTCGGCGCCCTCGATCCACCGCTGCTGGTCTTCACTGAGCTCTTCGCCGGTCACGGCCGGTCCGGCCCGGCCGGGTACGGTCTCCTTGACGGTGCGTGCCTGAAGGTACTTCGGGCAGTTGCCCAGCACCTGCTCGGTCCGTATGACGAGGCGGTTCCCGTCGCGCCTGGCGACTCCGTTCATCCGGATCCGACGTCGTGTCTGCGGCTGGAGGGCGAGCACACCGATGTCCCGTTCGGTCTGAAAGGCCTGGCGGAGCGGATCACCGGGCGCGGGCAACGCGTCGATGACGACGGTCCGTTCGTCCACCACTTCGGCGAAGCCGGGCGGCCCGTCGACGATGGTCGACCAGATCGCACCCTCGTCGTCGGCCCCGGCGATGACGAGCATGCGCTGGTCCCGGATGAACGGGACGAACCCATGGGGGATCTCCGGACCGAACATCGGAGAGCCCCATCCTGGCCCGCCCTCGCCCGCCTGCCGCTGGATCGCCTGCTCGCCCTCGTGCTCGACGTTCCTGATGTCCATCAGTCCTCCTTTGCGCCGGCCTGATCACTTCCAGGCGCGGTCGAGAAAGTCGGCGATCAGTGGGGCGATCTCCGGCAGATGGGTTTCCAGGGCGAAGTGGCCGGTGTCGAAGAGGTGGAGTTCGGCGTCGGGCACGTCGCGGAGGTAGGCCCGGGCGCCGGGCTCGGGGAAGAAGGGGTCGTTGCTTCCCCAGGTGATGAGGGTGGGCGGGGTGTGCCGGCGCAGCCATGCGTGCCAGTGGTCGTAGTGCTCGACGTTGGTGTGGTAGTCGAAGATCAGTGCCCGCTGGGCCTCCTTGCGGCCGGGCAGGTCGAGGAAGTGCTGGTCGAGCGTGTAGCCGTCCGGGGCGATGAGTCCGGGGTCGGGGACGCCGGTCTCGTACTGGCTGCGGGTGCCGTCGAGGGTGAGCAGGCCCTGGACTGCGTCCTCGGCGCCGGGGGTGTCGGGGGTCAGGCCGATGAGGCCGCGGGCCGCGTCGGAGAGCCCCTCTTCATAGGCGTTGCCGTTCTGCACGACCAGCCCCGCGATCCATTCCGGGTGGCGTTCGGCGACACGGAAGCCGATGGGCGCGCCGAAGTCGAAGACGTACATCACGAACCGGTCGAGGCCGAGGCGCCGGACGAAGCCTTCGGTGATGTCGGCGAGCCGGTCGAAGGAGTAGGTGAAGTCGTCCGGGGCCCGGGTGTGGCCGAAGCCGGGGTAGTCCGGGGCGATCAGCCGGTAGTGCGAGCCGAGCGCGTCGATGAGGCCGCGGTATTGGTGAGAACCGGACGGGAAGCCGTGCAGGAGCAGCAGTACCGGCGCGTCGGCCTGGTCCGGGAGGGACTCCCGGTAGAAGACGCGGACGCCGTCGACATCGATGTGGCGGTGGACGGTGCGGGCGACTGCGACACACACGCTAATCCCTTTCACTTTGATTCATGCATTAGGTATAGCCCCGGTCTGACTAACGCGTCAACCCGGCGATGTATCATTAGGCACATGAGTGATCTTGTGCCGCTGACCGGAGAACCGCTGGCGCTGGACCTGGTCAACACCCGTCCGACCGCGGGCGACCTGCTCGCGACTCCGGACGACCTGCGGGCCTGGTGGACCCTTCAGGCCGACCGTCTGCCGGACGAGGTGCCACAGGCGGTCACCGCTGCGGACCTGGCGGCCGTGCGGGCCGTACGGGAGCACACCGCCAGCGCCCTCGATCACCTGCGCCGGGGCGACGAGCCCCTGGCGGCCGACCTGGACGCGCTCAACCAGGCGCAGCGCGCCGCACCGGCGATCAAAGAGCTGGCATGGAACGGGTCGGCGGTGGCCGCCACGCGCCGGCGCGACGGCTCACCGGGCCTGCGGCTGGCCGCCTGCCTCGCGGAGGCCGCCGCCGAACTGCTGGCAGATCCGGCGGTCACCAGGATCCGGACCTGCGAGGCGGACGACTGCGTGATGCTGTTCCTGGCCGCCCATCCGCGCCGCCGCTGGTGCTCGGCCACCCGCTGCGGCAACCGGGTGCGCGTCGCCCGCCACTATCAGCGCAACAAGGCCAGATGACCCGCGCGTCCCATGCCCTTGGGTCCCCGTAGTCGCTCCCGGCACCCGGAGCCGGGGACGGCGGGCTCACCGCCGTGCCAGCCCGAAGACCGCCAGCCGCCTTCGTGGCGATATACCCCGCCGGGTGTTCATCGAGGGGGCTGACGGCTGGTCCGGCCCCGGCGATTGTGTCCAAAGGCGGGACGAACGGCCCTGCCCCCGAGCCGGGCGAGGACGCAGGCTGGGAGGCGAGACGACGTAGTCGATCCCCTCGTCAGGGAGACGGGCGCCGGGCATGAACCCCGAAGCCACGGGCGCAACCGACCAGACGCGGGTGCTGGTCGTGGAGGACGACCGTGGCATCGCGGAGTCCCTGGTACGTGGTCTGCGGCAGGCCGGCTATGCCGTCGAGGACGTGCGGACCGGGCGGGCCGCGCTGGCCGCGCCCTCCCCCGATGTGGTGCTGCTCGATCTGGGGCTGCCGGACATCGACGGGGTCGAGGTGTGCCGGCGGCTGCGGGCCCGGTCCACCGCGGCGATCATCGCCGTGACCGCCCGGGGTGAGGAGGCGGACCGGGTGGTCGCCCTGGACGAAGGCGCCGACGACTATCTGGTCAAGCCGTTCGGGCTGGCCGAACTGCTGGCGCGGATACGGGCCGTGCTGCGCCGTCGGCGTCCGGCGCAGCCGGAGATCCTGCGGCACGGGCCGCTGGCGCTCGACCTGCGCACCCGGCAGGTCTCCGTCGACGGCCGCACGGTGGCTCTGACACCGAAGGAGTTCTCCCTCCTTGAGTGCCTGGCCGCCGACCCGGGCCGGGTGGTGAGCCGGCGGCAGATCCTGGAGCGGGCGTGGGACGCCCATTGGTACGGGCCCACGAAGGTGCTCGACGTGCATGTCGCGGCGCTGCGCCGCAAGCTGGGCGTGCCGGGACTGATCGAGACGGTGTACGGGCACGGCTTCCGGCTCGGAGTGGTCCAGGAGTCCCAGGAGCAGCCGTGACCCGCCGGATCGCCTGGACGCTGCTGGCTCTGACCTCCGTGTTGCTGGTGCTGGCGGTCGTGCCGCTGGCGGTGTCGATGACGGCGCGCGAGCGCGTCTCCTACCGCGACAACCAGCGGGCGGCCACCCGCGTGATCGCCGCGGCCGCCGAGGAACACCTCTCGGACCACAAACCGGCGACCGCCATGCGCAAGGAACTCGACACTGCGGCCCGGGCCGGGGACTGCGCCGCGGTGTACGACGCCTCGGCGCGCCTGGTGGCCAGTACGCCCTGTACGGCGGCGCAGGGCGAGGAGGCGGCGGAACTGGTGGGAAAGGTGCTGGCCGGGCACGAGCCGGAACCGCCGGAGAACGAGGGCCGGCTGCTGGCCGCGGAACCGGCCGGTGAGGTGCGACGGCCCGCCGGAGCCGTCGTCCTGGCCCGCTCCGCGGCCCCGCTCGACGCCCGTGTCGCCGCGATCTGGGGCTGGTCCGCCGCGATCGGCGCCGCGGGACTGGCCGCGTCCGTGCTGCTGTCCGTCCGCCTGGCCCGCTGGGTAGGCCGTCCCCTCTCGACGCTGGACGCCAGTGCCCGGCGGCTGGGCGAGGGGGCCCTCGACGAACGGACCGACGTCGGCGACGGACCCCCGGAAGTGCGCCGGCTGGCCGCCACCTTCAACACCATGGCGGCCCGCACGGAAGCCCTGGTGCACGGCCACCGGGCGGTGATCGCCGATGTGTCCCACCAACTGCGCACTCCGCTGGCCGCGTTGCGGCTTCGGCTCGACGTCCTCGCCGCCGGCGCCGAGGAAGGCACCGCGACGGAACTGGCCGCCGCCCAGGAGGAGATCGCCCGGCTGTCCCGGCTGGTCGACGGGTTGCTGGCGGTCGCCCGCGCCGAACAGGCCACACCCCGCCCGACCGCGGTGCGCGTCGACGAGGTGGTGGCCGAGCGGGTGGCTGCCTGGTCGCCCGTGGCGGAGGAGCGCGGAGTGGGGCTGAGCGCCGTGTCCGCGGGACCCGCGGTGACCGTCGCGCTGGGCGCGGGCCACCTGGAGCAGATCCTCGACAACCTGATCGCCAACGCGGTGGAGGCCGTGCCCGCCGGCGGGAGCATCACCCTCGACGGCCGCGAGGCGGGCGGACGGGCCCGGGTGCTCGTGCGGGACGACGGGCCGGGGATGACGCCCGAGGCGAAGGGGGTCGCATTCCACCGGTTCGGGAACCCGGAAGCCCGGGGCAGCGGCCTGGGGCTGGCCATCGTCCACCGGCTGGTCACCGCCAACGGCGGTACCGCACGTCTGGAGGACACGCCGGGCAGCGGGCTGACCGTCGTACTGGATCTGCCCCTGTGGCCGGAGCGCGGGCACGAGCGGGGGGTCGCGTCGCGGTCCTTACCGGTGGACCGGACGGCGGATCGGAACCGGTAGATCTTTACGGGTTCTGAAGAAGACGCGAACCAGTTCCCGAGTGCCGTCAGCACAGCCTGGAGAAGCACGCACCCGACGCGGGCCGCCGATTCACCAGGAGCGCTGCGATGGCACCCTCACCCGACGACTTCCACCGGACTCCCTCCCCGGCCGGTTCCCCGCACGCGCGCGACCACGGCCTACGGCGCAGCCGCCGCATCACCCGGTGGATCGCCGTCACCGCCGTGGCCGGCGCCGCGGCCCTGGGCAGCCTCTACACCCACCTGCTGCCGGGCACCTCGGCCTCCCCCGCGCCGCCGGGCCCGCCCGTGCAGCACTCCGCCCCTTCCACCGTCACCACCACGGCGAGAGGGGACGACCACGAGCAGGGCGAGGACGACGACGAGGGCGCAAGCCCGGTCACGCGGTCGGCACCGCAGCCCCCCGCCCAGCCGCCGGCCCCCTCCCAGGCACAGCCGCACACCACGACGGGGGCGTCATGACCACGCGCGCCCAGACCCCGGCCCAGACCGTCTTCCCTGCTCTGGGCACCACGGCCGCCCTGCTCGTGACCGACCCGGGCGCCCTGCCCGCCGCGACGGCGGTCCTGCGCGCCGAGCTGGTCACCGTCGACCTCACGTGCAGCCGCTTCCGGCCCGACTCCGAACTCACCCGCGTGAACCTGGGCGCGGGCACCTCGATGACCGTCAGCGCATACTTCGCCGAAGCGCTCCAAGTCGCCCTATGTGCCGCCCGGATCACCGACGGCGCCGTGGACCCGACCGTGGGCAGGGCGGTGATCGCGCTCGGCTACGACCGCACCTTCGCCTCCGTGCGCCCCGACGACGCCCGTCCGCTGCCCGTGTCCCGTCCCGCGGCGGGTTGGCAGCGGATCGTCTTCGACCCGCACACCCGCCGGCTGCGGCTGCCTCCGCACACCCGCCTGGACCTGGGCGCCACCGCGAAGGCCCTCGCCGCGGACCGCGCCGCCCGCACAGCCGCTGCCGTCACCGGCAGCGGGGTCCTCGTCAGCCTCGGCGGCGACCTGGCGACGGCCGGGCCGACACCCGAGGGCGGCTGGCGGATCGCGCTCGCCGACGACCACGCACGGCCCGTCACGGAGCCGGGCCCCACCGTTGCCGTGACGGCCGGAGCGCTGGCGACCTCCGGTATCCGGGTGCGCACCTGGCGGCGCGACGGGCGCACCCTGCACCACATCGTCGACCCGGCCACCGGTGAGCCCGCCGCACCCGTCTGGCGCACCGTCACCGTCGCGGCTGCCACCTGCGTGGACGCCAACACCGCGAGCACCGCGGCGATCGTGCTGGGCGACCGGGCCCTTGACTGGCTGCGTGGCACCGCCCTGCCCGTGCGGCTGGTCGGCGTCGACGGCGCCGTCGTACGCCTCGGGGACTGGCCGGCCGATTCCCGCGTTCCCGACCAGGGAGGCAGGCGATGACGGCCCTGGCCCTGACCGGCAGCCCCCTGTGGTACGCCAGCCGTGCGAGCGGCACCCTCTCCCTGATCCTGCTCACCGCCACCCTGGTGCTCGGGATCGCCTCCGGCGGGCGCTCCGTACCGCGCCGGATCGGCCGGTTCGAGGTCGGCCTCGTGCACCGCAACCTGTCCCTGCTCACCCTGGTGTTCCTCGCCGTGCACGTGGTGACCGCAGTGCTCGATCCGTTCGTGCACCTGGGATGGGCGGTGTCCGTGGTGCCGTTCGGCGCGCCCTACCGTCCGCTGTGGCTCGGGCTGGGTACGGCCGCGCTCGATCTGCTGCTGGCGGTGCTGGTGACCAGCGCGCTGCGGCTGCGGCTGGGGGTGCGGCGCTGGAAGGCGGTGCACTGGCTGGCGTATGCGGCGTGGCCGTTCGCTCTCTTCCACGGCGTGGGCACCGGCACCGACACGCGGCTTCCCCTCCAGCTGTGGCTGTACGCCGGGTGTCTGGCCTCGGTGGTCGGTGCCGTGTGGTGGCGCCTGGCGAAGGCGGGCCCGGGACGGGTGGCCGGGCGTCTGGTGGCCGCCGTGACTGCGACCGCCGTACCGGTGGTGCTCGCGGCGTTCCTCGCCGCGGGGCCGCTGCAGCCCGGCTGGGCCCAGCGTGCCGCCGCGTCCACGATCCTGCTCGGAGGTGGACGATGAACTCCTCGACCGCGGAGGCCTTCGCAGCCGGTCACCCCTGGGCCGAGCCGGGCGATCCCGCCGCGGCCCGTCTGCTCGCCGGGTGGCACTCCACCGGGCGACCGGCCACACTCACCGATCATCTGGGGCGCTACGGTCCGCCTCCCGAGAGCCGTACGCCGATGTCCCTGGTGGAGGCAGTCGAGGCGGCGGGGCTCACCGGACGCGGCGGCGCAGGGTTTCCCACCGCCCGGAAACTGCGTGCCGTCGCCGCGCGCCGTCGCCGCGCGGTGGTCGTCGTCAACGCCATGGAGAGCGAACCCGCCAGCCGCAAGGACCAGTTCCTGCTCGCCGTCGCACCCCATCTTGTCCTCGACGGTGCCGTGCTGGCCGCCGCCGCGGTCGGCGCCGACACCGTCCATCTGTGCCTGCCCCGCGACCGCACGGCCCAGTACAGGCAACTCGGGGCGGCTCTGGCCGAGCGCCGGCGCGCCCGCCTCGACCGGGTGCGGGTGCGCCTGCACGCCCTTCCGCACGCCTACGTCTCCAGCGAGTCGACCTCGCTGGTCCGCTGGCTCAACGGAGGTCCGGCCCGTCCGCAGGGCGGCCCGCGCACCCACGAAAGGGGCGTCGCCCGGCGCCCCACGCTCGTGCACAACGCCGAGACTCTCGCCCATCTCGCCCTCATCGCCCGACACGGCCCCCGCTGGTTCCGGCAGGCCGGCGCCCCGGACGAGCCCGGCACCACGCTCGTCACCGTCTCCGGCGCCGTCGCGGCTTCGGCTGTCCTCGAGGTCGCGCTCGGCACGCCTCTCGCCGTGCTCCTCGACCGTGCCGGAGGCCCGACGGAACCTGTGCAGGCGGCCTTGCTGGGGGGCTTCGCCGGCACCTGGCTCCCGGCGGAGCATCTGCACACGCCCCTCACCCGCCGCGATCTGGCGCCGCTGGGTGCCGCGCCCGGTGCGGGCGTGCTCGTCGCGCTGGCGCACTCGGCCTGCGGGCTGAGCGAAACTGCGCGGATGCTCTCCTATCTGGCCGCCCAGGGCGCCCGCCAGTGCGGTCCCTGCCATTTCGGCCTGCCCGCCGTGGCCGAGGACTTCGCCGCCCTCGCCGCCGGACGGGCCGACGCGGATCTGCTGTCCCGCCTGCATCGCCGGACCGCTCTGCTGCCGGACAGGGGCGCCTGCCGCCACCCGGACGGTGCCGCCCGCCTCGCGGCCTCCGCGCTGCACACCTTCGCCGAGGACGTCGAGCGGCACCTCAGCCGCGGCGCCTGCGAAGCAGCCCGTCGCGCACCCCGGATACCCGTACCGCCTGCCACACCCCCGGAGGGATGGCGATGACCCGCACCCGGAGCCTGCACATCGACCGCATCGCCTGTACGGGCCAGGGCCTGTGCGCGGAACTGCTGCCCGAGCTGATCGACCTCGACGAATGGGGCTACCCCGTGGTCAGGGACCGGGCTGTCCCCGAAAGGCTGCGCGCGCACGCCCACCGGGCCGTCGGCGCCTGCCCCCGCCTGGCTCTCCGCGTCGAGGACGCCGAGCCGTGACGAGGCCGCGACCACCGCTGGTCAGGTCAGCGGCAACGGCTCCGACACGGCCGTACCGACCCGGGCGCGTACCCGTCCTCCAGGGCGGCGATCCTCTCGGCGGAGATCTCGCGGGCGAGCTCCGCCGTGTACGCGATCTTGCCGTCGCGGTGAGCGTCGCGCACCCGGCTGATGAGCGGTCAGGAGTCCTCGTCGCCGGGCCCGGGGGTCCTCGTCCAGGGGAATGCGGTCGGGGCGGACGGCCCTGTCGGGTTCGTGCTTCGCCGGCATCGGACGCGGCGGTGCTCAGGGCGACAGATGGACCCCGTACAGGCTACGACCGCCCACGAGTTCGCGGCCGGTGATCAGTTCTGGCTCGATGCGGACGAAGACCTGCTCCGGCGAGGGCGCCCAGGAGCGTGGGCCGGTCCGGGTCAGACGCTCTTGCTCGTCGGGGTCGCGCACCACGGTGGCCGCCCCGGTGACGACGACGCTCCAGCCGGAGTGCGCCACCGCGTCGACCTCGTCGACCTCGAAGGCGACCACGGTGCCGTCGACGGCACGGGCCAGTTCGGAGGCCGCCGAGGTGCACAGCAGCACCGCGCCGTCACTGTCGAGGGAGAAGTTGACGGGCAGCACCGCGGGCAGGGCCTGCCTGGTGTGGACGATGCGGCCGAGGGGCACCTTCGCCAGGAGACGCAGGCACTCCTGCCGTTCGAGTTCGCGGAAACCGTCGTTGGGATACATGAGCCAGCCCGTCTCTCACCTGGATGCGACGCTGGAGCGTCCGGTCCATCGTCCGTCGGGTCGCGGCGGTGGGTGAGGGTCCATCGGCCCCGGCCCGGCCGCAGAACGTCCTGCGTTACACCGTGATGCGGCGCCCGGTGATGGCGAGGGGATCGATGCGCACCCACTGGTCACGGTGGCCGCCGGCCCAGGGCTCGCTGCGGGCGCCCTCAGTGAGCCGGCGCACCTCGTCGGGGTCCGTCACGGTCCGGGCGTGTCCCCGCACCAGCACGCTCCAGCCCCTGCTGAACGCGTCGTCGATGCGGTCGACCTCGAAGGCGACCTGGCAGCCGGATGCCTGCGCCGGTGTGCTGCCGGGTTCGGTCCGGAAGACGATCGCACCCTCGACGACGCTGTAGTTCACGGGCACGACGACGGGCCCCGACATCGTGGGCACCGCGATCCGCCCCACGCCATGGGTGGAGAGCAGAGTCCGGCACTCCGGGACGCTCAGGGATGTGAACTGGGGACTGCGGGAGGCCCGACCCAGGCCGCTCGGCAGTTCGGTGTCGCCGCCGGTGAGGTCCCGCACGGTGGTCTCGAGGACCTGGGACAGCCGGAGCAGGACGCCCGGGCCCGGTGCGGCGCCGGAGTACTCCTCGAGGTACTGGAGGTAGCCCGGCGCCATCCCGGCGCGGGTGGCCGCCTCCCTCCGGCTCAGTCCCAGTTCCGCGCGCCGTGCGGCGAGACGGCGTCCGAGATCGCCCAGCGCATGTTCCTCGGCCGTCCGAGACGGTGCCTTGTCAGCCATGGCCCCTCACTCCCTTTCGCCCGCCGGGCCGCACCCAACACCCGGATTGACCCTTAGATCCAGCATGTCCGGATCCGATGGGGCGGACTTGGGCCGGTAGGCCCTCACCGCCAGGCCGGACGGGACCGCTTTCGAGCGCCCCGGTGTCGGCGCTCATCTCGATGAACCGGGTTTGATCATGTCCCGCTCCTCCGGGAGATGAGGCGCCGTGAGGGGGCATAGGGAACGGGGCACCACCGCATCGTTGCGGCGGTGCCCCCATCGGGACGCAGCGGTCACATCAGCCAGCGGTTCCGGCTGACGAAGGGCAGTCGCGCCCAGGCCTTGCCCAGGCCCCAGGTGGCACCCGCGCCGGCCGCCGCGAGGGCGATGACGACGACGGCGTAGATGACGTGGTAGTCGGCGAACGGGTTGGTCGACATGCTCAGCGTCCCGTCGGACAGGTGCTTGGCGGGCGGCCATTCCGCGATCCACATCAGCGCCATCAGCGCGGTGCCGGCCACGGCCGCGAGCCGCAGGCCGATGCCCGCGATCAGGGCGAGGCCGATGCCGAGCAGACCGAGCATGAACAGCCAGTCCGCCCAGCCGGCGCCGGCCCAGTCGTGGAAGGTGGACTCCATCGGTCCGGCGGCGACGGAGCTGAGGAATCCCTTGGTCGGCGAGCCGCCGTCGATCCAGCCCTTGCCGGACGGGGTGGCGTAGCCGAAGCCGAACGTCTTGTCGAGGAAGGCCCACAGGAAGACGAACCCGGTCAGCAGGCGAAGCCCGGCGAGGACGTGTGCGCCGGTCGCCGTGAGCGCGACGGAGCCGGTCTCGTCGACGGGCCGCTGAGCCGTCGCCGGCCTGCGCACGGACGGGAGATGGAACCGCACATGCCGGTGCGGTTGGTCGTGGACTGCCATGGTGCTCATCCCTCTCTGGGGGTGATGCGCGGGTTGACGACTCTCGTTGCGCTTCGAATGTCCCGCTCCGGCAGTCGGCGCCGCAGGGGCTGCGCGGCCCGTGTGCGGGGCCGAACGTCCTTGCTGTGAAGGCCTGTTCAGCGGCCCGCTGCGGTCCCGGTCATCCGGTGGGCACGAGGACCACCGGGCAGTGCGAACGGTGCAGCAGGCTGTGTACGACGGGGCCGAGGTGCGGGCCGGGCCGGTCTGCGTGGCGGTGGACGCCGATGACGACGACACCGGCTTCGCGGGTGGCTTCCGGCAGCGCGTGTGCCGGCCCGGTGGGGACGGTGTGTGCCTCGACGCCGACCTCGGGGTGTTGCTCCCGCAGCTCGGAGAGGGCGAAGCGGGGCACCGCCTCCTCCGTGGCGCGGCGTTGGGCAAGTTCCCGCTGTCCGGGGCTGGTTGCGGGCACCGGCGACGGCACCTCGGGGGTGACGTGCGGGTGGGACCAGGAATGCAGGACGCGCAACCGGGTGCCTCGCCGCTCCGCCTCCTGGAAGGCGTAGGCCGCGGCGTCCGCATCGGCGCCGCTCGCCAGGCCCAGCAGCACCTCGCGGCCGTCGTCGCACCGGTGATCACCGCGCACGACCAGCAGCGGACTGCGGATGTGCGCGGCCAGGCGCAGGCTCACCGAGCCGAAGAGCAGCCCGGTGAATCCGCCCAGCCCGCGGTTGCCCACGACGGTGAGGGCCGCGCCGTCGCTCTCCCGCATCAGGGCCTCCACCGCGCCGCCCACGGGTGACGCGGTCTCGACCAGCAGGCCGGGATGGTGGGCGCGGATGCGTGCGGCGGCCGACTCGAGGACCGGTCCGGCCTCGTCCTGGTCGCGGACCGCATGGACGATGCGCAGGGCTGCATGACGGCGTACTGCCTCCCGCGCCGCCCAGTCCAGCGCCCGTACGGCGGTCAGTGTGCCGTCGAATCCGACGACGACGTACTGGACAGTCATGTCGCTGTTCCCTTCTGTGCTCCCGTTCCGTGCTCCCGTACGGCTCTCATGCTCCGGCGGACCGTCGGGCAGGAAATGGGCCATCGGTCCCGCCCCTGCCGGAGAGCGACGCCCGGTCCGCGGCGCGCGATGGCATGGAGCCGCCCGACCCCCGCCGGACGTGCGCAAAGGGCCGACCGGCCCTACCGCCGTACCTGACATCCCGCTTTGCTCTGTCTATGGCCGAAATCCGCACCGGACCGGCGTCCTGCCACACGGAGCGCGTCATCGGGGGCACGACGGTGGTGGAGATGCGCGGCGAGATCGACATACTCACGGCGACGCCGCTGTCGGCACGCCTCGACACACTGACCGCGGGCCCGCGCCCCCACCTGGTGCTCGACCTGCGCCCCGTGACCTTCATCGACGGCAGCGGCCTGCGGCTGCTGTGCCGCGCAAGGAACCGGGTGCTGACACGGCGGGGCAGGCTCCGGCTGGTGGCCGACAGCGGCCGCCTCCTGCGTATCCTGCGGGTCGCCCTGCTGGCAGACGCCTTCGAGATCCTCCCCGACCTGCACACGGCTGTCTTCGACGCTCCCGAACAGGACGCCGTCTCCGCGGCTACGGGCTGACCGCTGCCGCCTGCGTCTGCTTCCCCGGCCTCGGCGCGCCACTCGACGCCCGGGTGCTCACCAAGACGGAGGCGACCGCGATCGCTTCACCGCCCTGCGATCACCCGGAGCCGACGCTCGCCACCGCCGCGAGTTCACCTGCGAGGAGTTGCCGCCCGCCGAGGGCCGGGCAGAGCGCCACGTCGGGCGGCAGGGATCACTCCCGCCGGTCCCGCTCCAGGGCCGCCTGCTCTCGGTAGTACGTGCGCCAGATCAACCGGTGCACCCGCGTCCAACGCGGTACGGACCGCACGCCGGGGATGAAGGGCACCAGCATCAGACCCAGGCTGAGCAGGGCCATCAGACCCCAGATCAGGGCGTCGGCGTTGCCGGAGGACTTGAAGGGCTCGATCTGATACCAGAAGGTGTACAGCCACAGCCATGCCTGGCCCGGGTAGTTCCCGGTCTCGTTCATCATCCCCCACTGGTCACCGCCGAGGTGCTGGGCACGGGCCAGGGACTCCAGGTAGGAACCGTCGGAGAGGAAGAGCAGCGGACGGGTGTAGTCCGTCTGATAGAACTTGCCCTCCGCTTGAAGTTCGCCGTCCAGCGCGCCGCTGCGAGCCAGACCGAGAAGGCGCGCGGTGAGGACCGGCACCGGACCGTAATCGCCCTTCGCGGGAGCGCCGCCGCCGGCCTTGTCCAGGGCGGCGGCATAGGCCGCGGTCCATGCCTGCTGCCGGGCGCCCGGGGCGGCGGCCCAGGTGGCGAGGGCCGCGGTGACGGCGGGCGGTTCCGGGGCATCGCGCAGTGGGCGAAGCACGAAGTCGGTCGCCGTGTCCACCGGGATGCGGACCCCCGCGGCGCTCTGCAGCCCGACCGGCCCGATCTTCTGCGCCGCGCCAGGCGTGTGGTTGTACGGCGGCCCGTACTCGGCCGTTGCGCTGGTGCCGCCGAGCTCGGACACGGCGGTCGCCCTGAAGTCGGCGCCGTCGGCCCGCGACCAGGATGCGAGCGTCACCGGCTTGACGTCGGGCGAGGAGAAGACGGCGGCCAGGCCCGCGGTGAGCAGCGCGACCACGACCAGAGCGATCGTGAACTCCTTGATCAGGTCGTATGACCTGGTGGGGAAGGTGGCCGGGTCCGGCACGGTGGGCCTCCGGGAGCGTCTGTTCACCGCGCTGCCTCCTGCGTGGTCACGGCCGCGGGATCGGCGGGAGCGTCGATCGGCGGTACGATCCCGTGCCTCCGGACCAGCAGGATGTGCCAGGCCGTCAGCAGGCCGAGGACGAAGGGCAGTAGCACGATGTGCCACATCAGCATCTGCCCGAAGTCCAGCACGTTGAAGAACGCGCCGATGCCGACCGAGTTGAGCCCGTCCTTGGCCTGCCCGGCGATCCACTGGGAGTCGAAGTTCTGCTGGACCAGATAGCCGGTGAAGGCAGTACCGATCGAGGCGAAGAAGCACACGGCACCGGTGACCCAGGTCAGCCCCCGCCGACCGCGCCAGGCCGCCATGAAGAACTTGCCCCACAAGTGGATGACCATGAAGAACATGAACAGCTCGACACTCCACAGGTGCAGGCCGTTCACGTACTTGCCGGTACCCGAGACATGCCACCACGCGGGCCCCTTGAGGGCCAGCACTCCGCCCGTGGCCAGGACGACGAGCAGCGCGGCCAGGGTGAGCGCACCGAAGACGTAGATCCATGAGGCCATGTACGCCGGCTGGGTGTCCGGCAACAGCCTGTCCGGAGGCAGCGCCCGCACCACCCGGCGCCGGACCGCTCCGGTCCAGCCTCCGCCGGCCCCGCCCATCTCGCTCATCGCCGGCCTCGTCCCCGGGGGAAGGGCAGCAGCACAGCCGCCGCGAAAACGACCAGCATCACGCCGATCACCACGAGGTTGGCGACGGACAGTTGCACCACGCCCCAGTGCACATAATGCCCGGTGCCGTTGAGGTCGACAGGTGCCGCGAGCAGGCGCCCGCCGGAGTGATGTTCCGTCATGAGGTGACCCCACTCAGTGTCCGAGAGCAAGAAGAGCCCTGGTAAGTCCCTCGGTCTGCCGGCCCGCCCGGACCATAGGCCGAACGACTCAATCCGCAGCCAAGATCCACCATCGTCATGATCCGTCCCCGCGTGCTTCCCAGGTCACGTTGTGCACAGCGGGTGACCGGCCGGCGGCAGGAAGAGGTGGCGACCCGGGCCATGCTGGTCGGCGTCGTCGAGAACCGGACGCCGTCTCCGCCACGGTGACCGGCCGAATCGCTGGGTGTGGCGGAGTCCTCGCTTGCGAGTGGTCTCGCCCGGGACGACTATCGGAGAGCGGGAGTTTTGCCGCTCCGTTACCACTGAGGCAAGTGATGGGTCCCACATCACACACCGGTGCAGGCGGTCGTCCGGATCCCCCCGTGGAGGCGCTGACCCCCACCGGTGACCCGGTGCTTGCCGCAAGGTTCAGCGTGCCGATGGTCCCGAGGACGTTCGTGCACAGGCCCCGGCTCACAGAGCAGCTGGATGCAGGAGCCAAGGGGCCGCTGACCCTGGTCGACGGGCCCGCCGGCGCGGGCAAGACCCTGCTGGTCGCCGACTGGGTCACGGCGGGGGGCCTGCCGGGGCCCGCCGCCTGGCTGACGGTGGAGCCCGAGGACAGCAGGCCCGGTGTCTTCTGGACCTATGTGCTGCAGGCCTTCCGGCACCATGGGATCGCCCTGCCCGACCAGATCGGCAGCCCGGCCGGCCCCGGCACGGTGGACCACTCGCTGCTGACCCGTCTCGCGGCCTGGCTGGACGGGCGGGACGTGCCGGTGATCCTCGTCCTGGACGACTTCGACGGGACGTCCGGGTCCGCCGAGGTCGCCGACGAGCTGCAGTTCGTGCTCCGCCACGCGGGCGAGGGCCTGCGCCTGGTGGTCATCTGCCGTGCGGAGCCGTTGCTGCCCCTGCACCGCTATCGTGCCGCCGGTGAACTCGTCGACATCCGCAGCGCCGACCTGGCATTCCGTGCCGAGGAGACGGCCGCCCTGGTCGATCGCCACGGGCTGCCGCTGTCGGCGGAGATGGCGCGTGCGCTGACCGAGCGCACAGGCGGCTGGGCGGCCGGACTACGGCTGTCCGCCCTGGCGGCCGAGCACACCGATGACCCGGAAGGCTTCCTGACGGACTTCGAGGCCGGACAGAGCACCCTCGCGGACTTCCTGCTGGCCGAAGTGCTCCGCACCCACCCGGCGGAGACCCAGGACCTGCTGCTGCGCACCAGCATCGTCGAGGAAACCCATCCGGATCTGGCCAATGCCCTCACCGGCCGGAACGACGCGGAAGCCATTCTGGCGGAGCTGCAGCGCGCGAACGCGTTCGTCGAGCCCATCGGACATTCCTGGTACCGGCTGCACCCGCTGTTCGCCGAGATCCTGCGGGCCCATCTGCGCGTCCGCCACCCCGGTCTCGAGCCGGAGTTGCACCGTGCGGCAGCCAAGTGGCTGAGCGGGGCGGGCCTGCTGAGCGAGGCCCTGCCGCATGCGGCGGACGCGGGCGACTGGGATCTGGCCGCCGCCGAGCTCATCGACGATCTGGCGATCGGCCGGATGCTCACCGGCCTGGACGCCGAGCGCCTGGACGGTCTCTTCGCCCCCATGACCACGGACGCCTCCGGGCCTGCGACCGATCTCGTGCGGGCGGCGCGCGAGCTGACCCGCCACGACGTGGAGCGGGGTGTCGCCTACCTGCGTGATGCGCAGGAGAAGCTGCCCGACGACCCGCGCGAGGCACCGGCCGCACAGTTCAGCTGTGCCGTGTTGCGGGTTCTCGCCGCTCGGGTCGCGGGCTCGGCGGACATGGCCGAGACGGCGGCCGAGGCGGCGGCGGAAGCCGCGCGTGCGCTGCCCGCCGAGCGGCTGGAGCAGCGCCCGGAGCTGACGGCCCTCATGCTCACCGACCTCGGATCGGCCCAGCTGTGGGCCGGCCGCTTCGATGCCGCTCGTGCGACGCTGTCCGCCGCCGTGAAGGCCGCCCAGGGGCCCTCGACGGCCTTCCCGCGGCATGAATCCCTCGGCCGGCTGGCGCTGATCGACTATCTGCACGGCTGGCCCGGCCACGCCGAGTCGCACGCCAGGGCGGCGATCTCCGAGGCCGACCACTCCGGTCTGCCGGCGTCTGCGCGAACAGGGGTGGCCCAGCTCGTACTCGCCGCCGTCGCCATCGACCGGGGCGAGCTCGCGGCGGCGCGGGACCACCTCCAGCAGGCCGTCGCCTCGTCCGCCGCGTCCCGCGATCCCCTCGTGGCCGTCGAACTGGCACTGCTGAATTCCCGTCTGCGGCTTGCGAAGGGGGATGCCCGGGGGGCGCTCCGAGATCTCGACGCGATGGCGGAGAAGCCTCTGGTCTCTGCGAACCCTTCCCCTTGGGTGAAGGACCGGATCGCGATGGCCCGGGCCGCCGTACGGCTGGCCGAGGACGACGCCCAGGCCGCGGTGCAGGTCTTCCAGGACGAGCCGCCGCGGACCCCGGAGGGTCTGGTGGCCGAGGCCCGGGCGTACCTGGCTGCCGGTGAGGTCCGGCGGGCACTGGGCATCCTCGACACACTCGCCGACGACCCCGGTCGTGGACCGGGCATCACGGCCTGGGCTCTGGTGGCTCGGGCACAGGCCGTCGACGCGATGGGCGCCGCCGCCACCGCGGAGAGCCTGGTGCTGCGTGCTCTCGCGGTCTCCCGCCCTCATCAGCTGAGGAGGCCCTTCCTGGAAGCCGGGCCGTGGCTGGGTCGGCTGCTGAGCCGTCGGCCCGCGCTCACGCAGGGACATGACTGGCTGGCCGCCGCGCCGGAGGGGCGCCCCGCCCCGCATACGAAGCAGGCATCCGTGATCCCGTCCCGGGAGCCCCTCAGCGAGCGGGAGCGGGACGTGCTGGGGCGGGTGGCGCAGCTGATGTCCACCGACGAGATCGCTGACGATCTCCATCTGTCGGTCAACACGGTCAAGACGCATCTGAAGAGCATCTACCGCAAGCTGGCCGTGAGTCGGCGTGGCGAGGCGGTCCGCCGGGCCCGGGAACTGGGTCTGCTGTGACACCCGTTCACCTGCCCGGGGTGATGTCCCCCGCCTCCGGCCGCCGCAGCATGAAGACATAGAGACACGAAGGACCGGACGACGTCGAGAGAAGCCTGCGCATGCGCTATGAGATCCGCGTCGACGGGCAGATGCCGGACAAGCTGGCTGCGGCGTTCCCCGAGTTGGACAGCTTCGTCGCATCCCGCCAGACCGTGCTGTTCGGCGAGGTCACCGACGAGGCGCATCTGTACGGCCTGTTGGCGCGGTTCCAGTCGCTCGGTCTGCACGTGGTGGAGATGCGCCGGCTCCCGGCGTGAGAAGCGTGAGAAGCAGGACCCCGTACGCACGGCCGGGCCCCGGCTGCCGTCACATGCCCAGCAGCCGCGACTTGGCGGCGGCGAACTCCGCCTCCGTCAGCACTCCTTGGTCCCGCAGCTCTCCGAGCCGCGTGAGCTCGTCGAGCAGGCCGGTGCCCGCAGACGGCTGGGCGGCGGCAGCGGGTGCGGCCGGTGCGGCGGCCTGCTGCGCCCGGAGCTGGTCGATGGCCGCCTGCTGGTCCGCTTCGTGCTGCTGGGCCGCCGCGGCCCGCCGTCCGGCGGCGTATGCGGTCCCGCCGACCAGAGCGCCGCGCAGCAAGGGACGGCGTCGTCCGAGAGGCATCGTCATATCCTTTCTGTTCCGCGGTTGTGCCGCCGCGTGCGGGCGTCACGTCAGTGTCTGCGGCGTGGCTGTGCCGCTCAGCTCTGCCTCCACCTCGGCGATCTGCTCATGAGGGATGCGCACCGTGGCCAGCAGGCGGCCGTTGTGACGACGGACCTCCTCGGCGGCCTCCCGGGCCCATACGTTCTCCACCAGCAGGGCGAGGACGGTGGTGTCGGGATCCATCACCATGGCGATCTCGTTGACGTCGTCGAGGCCGACCATCCCGAGCGTGCGGCGCGCGGCGATGTCGGCGGCCACGTCGCCCAGGTTCGCGATGTCCGACAACTCGGTCCTGCCGATGCGCCCGTCCGGGCTCTTCGTCACCACCAGCGCATCGAGGATGCGGACGTCCTTGCGGCGTTCGACCTGTTCCACAGCGGCCAGGAAGGAGTCGGGAGGCTGACCGGCCGGGAACGAAAGAATGATCAGGTCGATCGGTCCGAGAATGCTCATGCCGGCGCTCCGTTCTTCCTCGGGCCCGGTGCCTCGGGGACGGCTCCAGGCTGCGCCCGCGGGCCGCGGCCCACATCACCCGGCGTGGGTGATGTGCGGCCGGCGCCCGTGGCAGCGCGCCCACTTGCGCCCGCCGCCGCAGGGGCAGGGGGCGTTGTGGGGTCGCCGTGCGTCGGCGGCCGCGTACTGCCGCATGATCAGGGCGGGCGGCAGATTCTGGCGCAGGAGCGCGGCCATGGTGCGCATCGGCAGGTCGACGTGGTGGAAGAAGTCCTTGAAGCCGGGGCACAGATGGTTGAGGCCCGGCTCGCCGTCCGGCGTCACGTCGAAGCGGTCCTTGGGGCAGCCGCCGTGACAGGCGAACCGGACGTCGCACTCGCGGCAGAAGCGCGGCAGACCGTCCCGTTTGTGCTGCCCGAACTCCTGCTGCTCGGGCGAGTCCACCAGCTCCAGCAGGTGCCGCTGCCCGATGTTGCCCAGCAGGTACCGCGGTTCGACGAAGTGGTCACAGGAGTAGACGTCCCCGTTGTGCTCCAGGGCGAGCGCGCGGCCGCAGGTCTCGGAGTGCACGCACAACGAGGGGGGCGCGCCGTACCAGTTGGCCAGGGCCACATCGAACAACTGGACGTAGACGGTGCCGACGTCGCGTCGCACCCAGTCCTCGAAGACATCGACGAGGAAGCGGCCGTACTGCTCCCCGGTGATCGAACGCCGGGTGACCTGCTCACCCTCCTGCCGGTACAGCGGCCGGCCCTTGGCGCGGGCGCCCCAGCCCGCGTCGGCGGCCGGCAGGTGCTGCGCGGTGGTGCCCTCCACGATCGGGATGAACTGCAGGTGCCGGGCGCCGCAGTCGTCGCGCAGGAAGGCGTACACCTCGCGGGCATGGCCGGCGTTGGCGTCGTGCAGCGTGGTGAGCACGTTCCAGTCCACGCCCGCCGCACGCAGATGGTCCAGCCCTCGCATGACCCGGTCGAAGGTCGGCTTGCCGCCCTTGTCGACGCGGTAGGCGTCGTGCATCGCGCGCGGCCCGTCGACGGACAGCCCGACGAGGAAGTCGTTGTCGCGGAAGAACCGCGCCCATTCGGCGTCGATCAACGTGCCGTTGGTCTGGACGGTGTTGACGACGCGTTGTCCCGGGCGGGCGTAGCGGCGTTCGTACTCCAGGGAGCGGCGGAAGAAATCGAGTCCCATGAGCGTGGGTTCGCCGCCCTGCCAGGCCACCGTGACCTCCGGTGCCGGACCGTGCGCCTCGATCAGCTGACGGATGTACTCCTGCAGCAGTTCGTCGGCCATCCGGAACCTGCTGCCCTCGTACAGCAGTTCCTTGGAGAGGAAGAAGCAGTACGTGCAGTCCAGATTGCAGATCGCTCCCGTGGGCTTGGCCAGCAGGTGGAAGGGGCTGCGCGGGGCCACGGCATCGGGACGCCGGACGGTGGGGGCGGGCAGCCGGACGGTGCTCATGGTTCCCAGCGTGTCGGCGCGGTCCGGTCGGGGGGTCACCCGTGGCGGGTGACGCCGTGATCGGCGGCTTGGGCCCCGGATGAGCGTACCCGGCCACTTGGGCGGTGGTGGGGTCTCCCGCCGCACCCGGTTCTTGATCGCGGTCGGGGCCGGCGAGCCGACCAGCGCGTATTGGATGATGCTGCCGCTCGATCCGAGTCGCCGGAATCACCCGGGTCGAAAGCCTAGGCGGCGGAGAGATGGCCGCGCCGGCCGTCCTGGCGAGCGCGACGCCGGCGAGGAAACCGGCCGGCAGCCGGACGGCTCGGGGCCGGTGACGAAGATGATCGCCGACATGATCTGGGACCGGCCGTCATCGTCACGGCCAGGAGCAGGACGTCTCCCCGGCCGGCTGCACTGCCAGGGGCTGCCGCCGTGGGCCACCGCCACCGTACGAGGGCTCGGACCGCAGATCGAGTCCGCCACCGACAACGCGGTCATGAAGATCGCCACACGGGTGGTGGCTCCGCGGCGGCCTGTGCGCCGTCTGCCCGTCCGCCGCCTTGGGGATCCGGTGGACGGCCGCGTCCTGGACGGCCGGGTCGGTGGCCGGCGGGGGGCCGGCCGAGCGCCCTGCCCGCTCCGGACACGCCACCGCGGTGATCGGCTCCACCGGCCGGCATCGTCACCCGCTCGGGCCTGCCCGAAGTGCGCCCGGCCGGCCGCGCAGCGGCAGAGTCGACGGGCCGGGCGCAACGCCGGCGCCACGGCGCACTTCGCACCTCCGAACAGTCGGCATCCAGGCATGGTTCCAGGCGGGCCGGGTGCGGTTCGGCAGCGCCCCCATAGGGGCGCGAGGCTGTCTCGATATGCGGCTCCGCCGCGCGGGCGCGACCAGCCACGACGGCGCCGCAGACGATCGAAGGCAATCGCGGCCCCGCGGCGGAGCCGCACATCGGCACCGCAGGCGGAGCGCCCCCGTCACCGCGGCTCGGGCGGCCGCTGACGCGGCACACCAGCCACAGGCCCAGCAGTCGGGCGAGCGCGACGGCCGGCTCGGCCGGGTGGCCCGGTACGACGATGCCGGCGACGACACCGAGGGCCCCGTGCCGAAGGTGAGGCCGTGGTGGGCCCGGACCCGGTCCGCGTCGCGGTGTACACCCTCACCAGCCCCGACAGCGGCCGGAGCTCCCCGACCACGAGGGAGGGCACGTCGACGGTCTGTGGCGGATGGCGCAGGCACACCACTCCGCCGGCACGGAACCGACGGCCAGCAGGACCCGCATCAGCCGGCTGCCGCCGTCCCGGTACGAAGGGTTGTCGCCTGCGCCGTCGGGTGTCGGACGGCCGCCCGGCCCGTGATCACCCGCGCCGGGTGAGGGCACCTCACATCCGCTGATCGGTGACGTCGTCACGCCGCACGACGCACAGCCCCCAGATGATGAACGCGTACATCGCGATCAGCGTCAGCGACCACATCGGGTAGTAGGGGACGGACAGGAAGTTGGCGATGATCAGCAGCGAGGCTATGGCCACACCCCCGACCCTGGCCCAGGTGGCCGCGGTGAACAGGCCGAGGCTCACGATCACCCCGACCACCCCGAGGGCCAGGTGGATCCAGCCCCAACTGGTCAGGTCGAACTTGAAGACGTAGTTCGGGGTGTTGACGAAGACGTCGTCATTGGCGATCGCCATGATGCCGCGGAAGATGTCGAGGACACCGGCGATCATCAGCAACACCGCGGCGAACACGGTAAGGCCGGAAGCGGCGGCCATTGTGCCTGCCGAATGGCGACGAGGAGTTACGGTGCTGGCCATGGCCGGCCTCCATTCCTCACGGGGGCTGCTGCGCGCAGCCGCTCACCACCGAGCTTCCCCCGCGACGCGCCGCGCTGTGATCACCCGGAGAGGGTGAGGTCGCGCCGGTCGCCCACCTGCTGTGCTGGGAGTGCACTCCCACCAGCCCGGAGGAGGCTGACATGGCCGCTGAGTTCCGGGGGAGGATCGCGCAGGACATCCGCGACTCGGTGCCCGACTGGGAGCCGTACCGGGAGCCGCAGGCACCGGACGGCGCGCCCAACGTCCTCTACATCGTCTGGGACGATGTGGGCTTCGGAACCTTCGACTTCTTCGGCGGCCTGGTCAGGGCCCCGGCGATGCGCCGTATCGCGGACGCTGGTGTGCGCTTCACGAACTTCCACACCACCGCCCTGTGCTCGCCCACCCGGTCGTGCCTGATGACCGGCCGGAACGCCACCAGCAACGGCATGGCCTGCGTCACCGAGGTCACCAACGGGTTCCCCAACAGCAACGGGCGCATCCCGATGGAGAACGCCAACATCGCCGAGGTACTGGTGGAGCGCGGCTGGAACACCTACTGCGTCGGCAAGTGGCATCTGTGCCCCTCGGAAGAGGCCAACATGGCCTCCTCCAAGCGCCACTGGCCGCTCTCCCGCGGCTTCGAGAGGTTCTACGGCTTCCTCGGCGGCGAGAGCGACCAGTACTACCCGGACCTGGTGTACGACAACCACCCGCACGAGGTGCAGCAGACCCCGGACCAGGGCTACCACCTGTCGAAGGACCTGGCCGACCGGGCGATCGAGTTCATCCGCGACGCCAAGGTCATCGCCCCGGACAAACCGTGGTTCACCTACCTGTGCCCCGGCGCCGGACACGCCCCGCACCACGTCCCGCGCGAGTGGGCCGACAAGTACCGGGGCGTCTTCGACGACGGCTACGAGGTCTACCGCGAGCTGGCCCTGCGGCGTGAGATCGAGTTGGGCATCATGCCCGAGGGGACCGAACTCACCCCGATCAATCCGCACGGCGAACCGTACGCACTCGGGCCCGGCGGGAAGCCGTGGCCGGCGGGCGAGTTCGTCCGCCCCTGGCAGACCCTGAACGAGGACGAGCGGCGCCTGTTCGTCCGTATGGCGGAGGTCTTCGCCGGGTTCGTCTCCTACACCGACGCCCAACTCGGCCGTGTCCTGGACTACTTGACGGAGTCGGGGCAGCTCGACAACACCATCACGGTGGTGGTGTCCGACAACGGAGCAAGCGGTGAGGGCGGACCGAACGGCTCCCTGAACGAGAACAACTTCTTCAACGGCGTGCCCGACGACATGGCGGACAACCTGCGGCACCTGGACGATCTGGGAAGCCCCGACACGTACAACCACTATCCGACCGGGTGGGCCTGGGCATTCGACACGCCCTTCAAGTACTGGAAGCGGTGGGCCTCCTACGAGGGCGGCGTCGCGGACCCGATGTTCCTGTCCTGGCCGGCCGGCATCGGGGCCGCGGGCGGCATCCGGCACCAGTACGTGCATGCCATCGACATTGTGCCGACCCTGTACGACCTGCTCGGTGTCGACCCGCCCGAGACGGTCAAGGGCTACCGGCAGACCCCGCTGCACGGCGCGAGCCTGCGCGGCGTCCTGGAGAACCCCGAGGCACCCGACCCCCGGGACACACAGTTCTACGTCATGCTGGGCACCCGCGGCACCTGGCACGACGGCTGGCACGCCTCGGCTCTGCACCCGCCGGCACCGTCCGGCTGGAGCAGCTTCGACGACGACACCTGGGAGCTGTACCACCTGCGGGAGGACCGCGCCGAGGCCCGCGACCTGGCGGCCGAGCACCCGCAGAAGCTGGAGGAACTCAAGCGGCTGTGGGCGCAGGAGGCCGAACGCCTGAGCGGGCTGCCGCTGGATGACCGGACGGCGATCGAGATCTTCAGCACGCCACGGCCCCGGCTCTCCGAGCCCCGCGACCAGTACGTGTACTACCCCGACTGCGCCGACGTGCCCGAGTCGGTGGCGGTCAACATCCGCGGCCGGTCCTACGCCCTCGCCGCCGACGTCCGCCTCGACACCCCGGAGGCCCGCGGTGTGCTGTTCGCGCAGGGCGGCCGGTTCGGCGGACACAGTCTCTACCTCCTCGACGGACGGCTGCACTACGTCTACAACTGGCTGGGCCGGATGGAGCAGAAGGTCGCCTCGCCCGGCCGGGTGCCCGTCGGCGACCACATCCTGTCGGCCGCCTTCCGCGCCGACGACCGCAAGGACAACGGCCTCACGGTCGGGACCCTGATCCTGCGCGTCGACGACCGTGAGGTGGGAGCGATCCGGATCAGGACCCAGCCCGGCATGTTCGCCTGCGACGGCGAGGGCCTGTGCGTGGGCCGCGACAGCGGCCAGGCCGTCTCCGCCGACTACGCCCCGCCCTTCCACTTCCTCGGCGGCACGATCCGCCGCGTGCTGGTCGACGTCAGCGGTCAGCCCTTCGCCGATCTGGAGAAGGAGGCCGCCGGCGCCTTCATGCGCGACTGACGGGGGCAACGCAACGGCAGCCGGAGGGAGGACGGCGCAATGAGCAGCGGCGCCTGGACCGTGGCGGCCGTGGCGGGCGTCATCGGCGCGTATGCCCTGGGATCGCGTCGGTTGTCGACCACGCCCGTCTCGTCGGCGATCGTGTTCACGGGATGCGGCATCCTCATCGGCCCCGCCGTCCTCGACATCGTCGGGCTCGAACACGACGCCGCACCGCTCACCGCCCTGCTGGAAGCCGCACTGACCCTGGTGCTGTTCACCGACGCCATGACCGTACGGCGACGCGACCTGGCCACGGGCGGCTTCCTGCCCGGCCGGCTGCTGGGCATCGGGCTGCCGCTGAGCATCGCGGCGGGCTGGCTGCTGGCCTGGCCGCTGTTGCCGGGGCTGACCGCTTGGGAGCTGGCCCTGGTGGGCGCGATCCTCGCCCCCACCGACGCCGCCCTCGGCAAGAGCGCCATGTCCGATCCCCGGGTGCCGGCGCTCGTGCGCGAGGGTCTCAATGTGGAGAGCGGCCTCAACGACGGCATGGTGCTGCCGTTCTTCGTCGTCTTCCTCGCGGCCATCCCCGGCACGTCCTACGCGCACGAGGGCGTGGCGGGCACCTTCTGGCGTGCCCTGCTGCTCAGCACCGCCCTGGGCCTGCTGGTCGGCGGCTGCGGCGGGTGGCTGCTGCAGGCGGCCCGGGCCCGCGGGTGGGTCACCGTGGAGTGGCGACAGCTCCATGTCCTCGCCGTTGCCGCAGCCTCGTACGAACTGGCCGTGATCACCGACGGCAGCGGCTTCATCGCGGCCTGGGTCGCCGGGTTCGCCTTCGGATACGCCCTTCGGCGCTTCCCCGCCCCCTCCGACAGCGAGGCGGAGAACGAGGACCGCACGTCCGAGTTCGCCGAGAACCTCGGGGGCCTGCTGGCGTCCGTCAGCCTGATGCTCTTCGGCGCGGTGCTGCTGGGACCGGCCCTGCAGCAGCTGACCTGGAAAATCGTGCTGTACGCCGTGCTCAGCCTGACCGTCGTGAGGATGCTCCCCGTGGCGCTCTCGTTGATCGGCAGCGGGCTGCGTCCGCCGACGGTCGCATACATCGGATGGTTCGGGCCACGGGGTCTCGCCTCGGTCGTGCTGGCCCTGCTCGTGGTGGAGGAACACGTGCCGGGGACGGAGACGATGGGCCGGGTGTTCGCCGTAACCGTTGGACTCAGCGTCCTGCTGCACGGCGTCTCGTCCGTGGCACTGGCCGAACGGTACGGCGCCTGGTACCGGCGCACGGGCGCCGCTGGGCGGCAGCTGCGTGAGGCCGGCGCGGTGCAGCAGAGCCCTGCGCTGTCTGCCGGACCCGCTCCTACGCGGTGAGGTCGGTCCTCGCCGACACGTGTCCGGCGGCCACCGCATCGGCCAGCGCCTGGTGATCGCGCTCGTTCTGATCGGCGTAGGCCTGCGCGAACCGAGCCAGCGCCCGGTCGAAGGTGTCGCCGCCGCCGAGATAGGCGGCGATGGCGATCGGATCGCCCGAGCGGGCATGGGCACGAGCCAGTGAAGCGCCGCAGAGCCGGCCGAAGAGCGCCAGGGCCGCGGGATCCATGGTCTCCGGCCGGGCGATGCCCTTCCAGTCCCGCAGCTGCCGTACATAGAAGTCGCGTTCGCGGCCGTCGATACCCGTCACGTGCTTCCAGCCGAGGAAGATGTCGCTGGCGGCCTGCATCAGCCGCTGCCCTGCCACCACCCGCTCGCCCTGGTTCTCGTACGCGCTCGCGCCGCTGTACGGGGCGAGGACCGAGTCGCCTGCCTCCTTGGCCTGCAACAGCAGCGGGTCCTCGTCGTCGCGGCCCAGCAGCAGCACGATCCAGCAGCGGGTGCCCACACTGCCGACACCCACCACCTTGCGAGCCATGTCGACCACATGGAACCGGCTCAGGAGGTGCTGCCGTTCCGAAGACAGGGTGCGCGCGTAGTCGGCGACCAGGGCGCGCAGAGTCCGCTCCAGCTCGTCGCGTTCGGTGTCGTGCAGGAGCTCGTCGAGCGGTGTGATCAACGGCGGGTCGGAGATGATCCGGGGGCGGCCGTCGACCAGCCGGGTCAGCTTCCCCGCGGCCTGTCGGCTGGTCCGCGTACGGGCCTTGGCCGATGCCGTGTCGACCCGTCGGCGTTCGCTCGGGCTGAGCCTCTCGGACAGGATCGCTTCGACCTGGGCGGCGTCGTCGCGGGCGTACCAGATGTCGAGGGTGCGCATCCCCGCGAACTCCCGCATCCGCTCGCGGTAGGCCCGGACACTCTCGCGCACGACCGTGGCGCAGTCCGATGCTGGGAACGAGTTGGCGCGACCGGCGATCACCAGGCTCGCGGCGAGCCGTTTGACGTCCCACTCGAAGGGGCCGGGCAAGGTCTCGTCGAAGTCGTTGATGTCGAAGACCAGATGCCGCTCGGGGGAGGCGAGCAGCCGGAAGTTCAGCAGATGGGCGTCACCGCACAGTTGCGCCATGAGCCCGGTGTGCGGGGACGCCCCCAGATCGGACGCCATGATCGCCGCCGCCCCACGGTAGAAGCGGAACGGCGACTCGAGCATGCGGCCGTAACGGATCGGGACGAGTTCCGGGACCCGGGCTGCGGACTGCCGCTCGATGATGTCGACGGGATCGGGCCGCTTGGCGTCCGGCTCGAAAACGGCATGGGCGGAGCGCGGCAGCACGGCCCGCGATGCCTTTCCCTGGGCCGCACGCTCGGACGGGGACGCAGCTGTCTCGTTCATCGTGATCATGACCGTCCCTCCTTTCTCGCATCGTCGCCGCTCGGTGCCCGCGTGGGATCACCCCGGACAGGTGATGTGCGGCCGTGACCGCCGGGGTGTGATCCCTCCGTGCGCAGCACGGAGGGATCCGGCTCGGACGGCCGGCACGTACGGTCGCCGGCCTGAGACCGCTCAGCAGTGGACGGTTCGTGCGGGGCCGCTGTGGGCCGCCCTGTGAGTGCTCGCCCTGGGGGCCGTGCCGACGGTGACCGGACGAGCCGCCCTCCGCGCGGAGGTACGTCCTGCGGGGCCGCGGCCGCAGCAGACTCCGCCGCCGAAATCGCCGTTCGTCGTCATGAATCCCCGCTCCGGGATGCGGCCCAGGCGGCCGATCCGCCGCGCGGCCCGCACTCCCGCGGACTCACCACGCTGACCGCGGATCAGATGGTCGTCGACGCCGATGCCCCGGAGATCGCGGTCGGCGTCGACGGCGAGGCCCTCCTGCCGGCCACCCCGGTCGTCTGCGGGATCCCGCCCGGCCCGCTGCACGTTCGCGGCCCTCGCGGCCGACCGGGAGTGCCCCGGGCGAATCCGCCGACGGACTGGCCGACCCTGCGGCGACCGGCGCTCGCACGCCGTGCCGGGGCCGCGGCGGGCTGACCGCAGCCACCTGACGGCGGGCACCGGCTAACGGGGCGGCCGTTGCTCGTCCAGCACGACAGGCTGGGCATGACGCGGGCTGGCCGGGCCCTCCGGGCCGTAGCCGAGCCGGATCAGCATCTGGGCGTGGCCGGTGTGGTGTGGGTCCTGGCTGAGGGCGCGGCGCAGGTCGGGCCATTCCATGGGCTGGTGCAGCAACGACGCACGCAGCCCCAGGGCGGTGGCCACGAGCAGGACGTGTTCGAGTGCCTCCCCCGCCCGCAGCCAGTCCGTACGACGGTCGTGCTCGGTCCTCAGCAGGGCGATGGCAGGGGCGGTCTCGAAGTCCTGGGCGGGCAACCGGCCGGGGTGGCGTGCGGCGGTGAAGTCCCGCATGGGGATGCGTTCGCGGGCGTCCTGCGGGCCGAGTGCGGTGTGGGGAAGGCCGACGTCGAACGGACCGTCCGTGTCCCGGTGCACCCAGCGGCGGCTCTCCGTGCCGCGGTCGGCGTCGGCGTGGTTGCGCTGCTCGGCCTCGGCGGTCACCCGCAGCAGCCGGACCGTCTCGGCGTCCTCGGGAAAGTTCAGTGAGGCGCCTTCCGCGTGGGCGGCCTCGGCGAGTTCGGCGCGTGCCTGCGGCGGCAGGGACCTGGCGGAGAACGGGAAGCGGCTGCTGTGCCTGCGCCAGATCGCCGGGTAGAGGTCGCCGCGGTGTTCCGTGCCGTGCCCGCCCTTGGCTCCGGTGGGCCGGACGACGGCGAGCAGGTCGGGCTCGTCGGGGCGGGGCAGCAGCCGCACGACGGGTGCCCAGCCGAAGTGGGACACCGCGACGCGGAGGTTGAAGACGGACGCGCCCACGGACAGATGCAGCGCGCGGCCGGCCGGATCGGCATGCCGAAGGCCGCGCTGCGGGTCCGCGCGCACCTCGAAGGCGACGGTGTCGGGGTCCAGCCTGAAGCGCCAGGGCTGCGTGTTGAAGAACGAGGGCGCGGCCACGGCGGCCGCCACGCAGGCTTCCAGGGTCGCGGCGTCGAGAGGCACGGATGGCATGGTGCCCTCCTCCGGCACGGGTTTCGGAACAGGTGGTTGTCCCACGAGGGTGGGCGCCCGGCGGCCTTTCGGGTGAGGGGCCGATGGTCCCCGGCGGGTGGCCGGTCAGGCCACCGATGACGACGGCAGTGGAGGGCGGGGCGCTCCGCCCTCGGGCGGACGGCTGCTGCGGGCCGGCGGGCGGCGGGCAGGGCTGAAGGGCCCTCCCCGTCGCAGACTTTTGGTCCCGGTCGGCCCCACGACTCCCTCTGCCAGGCCCATGCCACGACACGCGCCCGGCTGTCACCTTGCTCGAAGTGACGACCAGGAGGTGCGGACCGATGCGGACGTGCAGGCGAACCAAGAGGTGGCTGTGGCGGTGGCGGGCCAACCCGCTGCGCAGGCGCGACGATGTTCTCGAGGCCTGGCTCGGGCTGGCGCTCTGGATGCTTGTGGGCGTGGGCGGAACGCTCGCCGGTGTGCTGACGGCCGGGGCCGCCGACGACGCCTTCATGCAGCAGCGTGCCGAGCGCACCCCCGTAAGGGCCGTGCTCCTCACGGACACCCCACCCGCGGAGGCGACGAGCTACCGGGCGTTTGCCCAGGTCCGCTGGACCGCGGGGGACGGATCCACCCGGACCGGCAGGACGCTGGTGGACGGCGGACTCAAGGCCGGATCCACGACGGTGCTCTGGACCGACACGCAGGGACGCCTCACCACCCGACCGCCGAGCCGCACGGATGCGGCCGTGGAAGCGGGACTCCTGGGATCCGCATCGGCGCTCGCCGTGACCGGCATCGCGTTCGGGGCCGCGGGTACCGCTCGCTGGTGGCTGGACCGGCGGCGCATCGAGGGGTGGGGCAGGGAGTGGGACGTGATCGGCCCGCAGTGGGGGCAGCACAAGACGGGCTGATCGGCCGTGTCGGTGCCGGCACGCCAAGGAGCGCGCCCGGGATACGGCTCACTTCCGCCACGTCTTGGGCGCGTCCCCGGGCATGGACCGGTCCTCCTCGTGTCCTGGTGGTGCCACCACCAGGACAAGCTGTCACTCCCCACGGCTGTTCCGCCGGCCGCAGGCTCTTGCCCATGGCCATTGACTCCACTTCCGACCCCGCACCGCTCGGCACACCACGCTTGTCGACGCGTGACAAACTCGTCCTGTTCGTGCTGTGCGCCGCCCAGTTCATGGTGGCCCTCGACTTCTCCGTGCTGAACGTGGCGCTGCCCGTCCTCGGCTCCGACCTCGGCATGAGCCGGTGGGCGTTGCAGTGGGCGGTCACCGCGTTCGCGCTGCCGTCCGGCGGCTTCCTGCTCCTGTTCGGCCGTATCGGCGACCTGTACGGCCGACGACGGCTGTTCCTGACCGGACTCGCCCTGTTCGGGGCGGCCTCACTTCTTGCGGCCTTCGCCTGGGACCCGGTGTCGTTCCTGGCGGGGCGGGCGTTGCAGGGGATCGGCGTGGCGGCCATCGTGCCGACCGGGATGTCCCTGCTCACCACGACGTTCGCGGAGGGACCGGCCCGCGACCGCGCTCTGGGTGTCTCGGGCACGTTGCTCTCGCTCGGCTTCACCGTGGGCATGGTGGCCGGCGGTGTCATGACCGATGTACTGGGCTGGCGCTCCACCATGGGCGGGCTCGCCCTCTTCGCGCTGATCGTCCTGCCCCTGGCCCCCGGTCTGCTCCCGGAATCCCGCACCCCTGAGCGCCCGCGCCTGGACGTGCCCGGCGCGGTCACCGTCACCGCGGGTCTGCTGTCGGTGATCTACGCCCTGTCGACGGCCGCCGACCGCGGTTTCGGCCACGTGGACGTCATCGCCACCTTGGCCGCGGGCCTCGCGCTGCTCACCGCGTTCGTGCTCGTCGAATCCCGCACCGAGGCGCCGCTGGTCTCCCTGCCGATGCTGCGCCGCCGCACCGTGGCATGGGGCAACGTGGGCGGTCTGGTCACCTTCTCGACGATGTCGACGCTGGTGTTCGTGCTGACCCTGTACTTCGAGGAGACGCTGGGCCTGTCGGCCTTCCGGACCGGGCTGGTCTTCGGCGTGGCAGGCGTGCTGTCGGCCGTCGCCGGAGCCTACGCCTCCAAGGTCATCGGCCGCTTCGGCGCCCGCCGCACGCTCGTCGGCTCGCTCGTCGGGCAGGGCGTGCTGACCGGGGCGCTGCTGGGCGTGGACGCCGACGTCTGCTCGGTGTGGCTCGCCACGGCCGCCGTCTCCCTGGCGTGCGTGTGCCACCTCGGCGTGATCGTCTCCTACGGTCTGACGGTCACGTCCGGTGTACCGAACGAGGAGCAGGGCCTGGCGACCGGCCTGGTCACCTCCACGCAGCAGGTCGGCGTCACCATCGGCATTCCGCTGCTCGGCGTCCTCGCCACCACCTCCTCGGACCTGCTGACGGGCCTTCACACGGTCCTTGCCGTGGAAACGACGATCGTGCTCGCGGCCGCCGTTCTCGTCGCCCTCGGACTCCGGAGCCGTGGGACGGACGCGGACGCGACGGATTCAGCAGCGGCCGAGGCGGAGGCGCTCGACGCACGGTAGGACTGCCGCGACCAGGTCTCAGGCGCTCTCTCCGAGGTGGCGGTACCGGGTGGTACGGAACGGAGTTCGCGTCTGGGGGCCGGTGGCGGCGGGCGATGCCGGCCCGGCTGTGTCCTGGCACCGTCGAACAGGGGCTGAAGAAGATGGTCGTGTTCGCTCGGCATGGCTGCGCGCCGTAGTGCGTAGGGCGGGCCAGCCGCTTCATCCCCTGTAGGCGTGGACGAACACTCCCCCGTTCCTGCCACCAACCAGGCGACACGCGCAGGTTCAGCGGTTACCCCCTCCAAGAGTCCGCAGCCTCGCGTGCTTCGACACGATCCCGGCCCTTGATCCGAGCAGGCGGCGGCGCGGGGGCTGCGCGGGGATCAACGGCAAGCGGCACCCTTTCACCAATGATCACTTCACACGGCCGCCGGACTCACGATCGAAGTTCCATCAGAGCCGAGATTTCCAGTTCGGCCTCCGCGAGCCGGCCAAGGCCACGCTGATGCCGACGCCGAGGAACGGCAGGACCGCGGCACCCCGGATGCCGGCTTCCCAGGTCAGCAAGGGTGCAGCTCCCACGCTCACGGAGGCACCTCCGACACACGCTGTCCTACATCGCGCCGTCGTCCGGCGTGACCTTCACTGCCGCAAGGTCGATACTGCCAAAAGGGGCACCCTCCGCCCGCTCGCATCCGACCACGCCCTACACCTGACGCTCTGTCACCAAAGTCAGCACTAAGTCAGCATCAGTACCGCAGGAACCCGCTTCCGATCACCATGGACGCCAAGATCGACAACCAGTCAAACCCACACTGACCTGCACAAACAGAGGTCATGGGGCTCATCTGCCAATCCCACCAGGAGGTACCCATGAAGATGTTGATCAATGTGCCGGAAAGCGTGGTCGCGGACGCCCTGCGGGGCATGGCGGCCGCCCATCCCGAGCTGACCGTCGACGTGGAGAACCGGGTGATCGTACGGCGGGACGCCCCGGTCGCCGGGAAGGTCGCCCTGATCTCCGGGGGTGGCTCGGGGCACGAGCCCCTGCACGGCGGATTCGTGGGTCCCGGCATGCTGTCGGCGGCCTGTCCGGGTGAGGTCTTCACCTCGCCGGTTCCCGATCAGATGGCGCGCGCCGCGGCGGCCGTGGACAGCGGCGCGGGCGTGCTGTTCATCGTGAAGAACTACACCGGTGACGTGCTGAACTTCGACATGGCGGCCGAGCTCGCCGAGGACGAGGGCATCCAGGTCGCCAAGGTGCTGGTCAACGATGACGTGGCGGTCACCGACAGCCTCTACACGGCCGGGCGGCGCGGCGTCGGCGGCACGCTGTTCGTGGAGAAGATCGCGGGCGCGGCGGCGGACGAGGGGCAGCCCCTGGAGCGGGTGAAGGCGATCGGCCATCAGGTCAACGAGAACTCCCGCAGCTTCGGCGTCGCGCTCAGCGCCTGCACCACACCCGCCAAGGGCAGCCCCACCTTCGATCTGCCCTCGGGCGAGCTGGAGTTGGGCATCGGTATCCACGGCGAGCCCGGCCGGGAGCGACGGGCGATGATGACCTCGGGTGAGATCGCCGAGTTCGCGGTGAACGCGATCCTGGAGGACATGCCCCCGCGCAATCCGGTCCTCGTCCTGGTCAACGGCATGGGTGGGACGCCGCTGCTCGAGCTGTACGGGTTCAACGCCGAGGTGCAGCGGGTGCTCGCCCAGCGCGGTGTCGCGGTCGCCCGGACTCTGGTGGGCAACTACGTCACCTCGCTGGACATGGCCGGTGCCTCGGTCACCCTGTGCCAGATCGACGAGGAGCTGCTGCGGCTGTGGGACGCGCCGGTGAAGACGCCCGGACTGCGCTGGGGCATGTAGACCGACGGGCCGCGGTGTCAACGTACCTACCACGCAAGGAGATCCAGTGCTCGACGCCGACTTCTTCCGCCGTTGGATGACGGCGACCGCCGCGTCCGTGGACCGCGAGGCGGAACGGCTCACCGCCCTCGACTCGCCCATCGGGGACGCCGACCACGGCAGCAATCTGCAGCGCGGGTTCCGGGCCGTGGCCGCCACGCTGGAGAAGGAGGCGCCGGACACGCCCGGTGCGGTCCTGACGCTGGCCGGGCGGCAGCTGATCTCGACCGTCGGTGGCGCGTCGGGGCCCCTCTACGGCACGCTGCTGCGCCGTACGGGCAAGACGCTCGGGGACGCCGGCGAGGTCAGCGAGGCGCAGTTCGCCCAGGCGCTGCGGACCGGGGTGGAGGCGGTCATGACGCTCGGCGGTGCCGCACCGGGCGACAAGACGATGATCGACGCGCTGGTGCCGGCCGTGGACGCGCTCGACGAGGGCGGGTTCGCCGCGGCCCGCACCGCCGCCGAGGAGGGCGCCCTTGCGACCACGCCGTTGCAGGCCCGCAAGGGCCGGGCCAGTTATCTCGGGGAGCGCAGCATCGGGCACCAGGATCCCGGCGCCACCTCCTCGGCGCTGCTCGTCGCCGCTCTCGCGGAGGCCGACGGTGAGTGACGGGAAACAGGTCGGGATCGTGCTGGTGTCGCACAGCGCCGAAGTGGCTGCCTCCGTGGCCGAGTTGGCGAAGGGGCTCGCGGGCGGCGGGGTCTCGGTGCCCGTCGCCCCGGCGGGCGGCACCGAGGGTGGCGGGCTCGGCACGAGCGCGGAGCTGATCGCCGCGGCGGCCGCGTCAGTGGACCGGGGTGCCGGCGTCGCCGTGCTCACCGACCTCGGCAGCGCCGTGCTCACCGTGAAGGCGCTGCTCGCCGAGGGCGACGAACTCCCCGACCGCACACGCCTGGTGGACGCCCCGTTCGTGGAGGGGGCGGTGGCCGCGGTGGTCACGGCGGCCACGGGCGCCGACCTCGCGGCCGTGGAGGCGGCAGCGGCGGAGGCGTACACCTACCGGAAGGTCTGACGCCGCCGCCCGAGTCCCTCCGCGGCGGCGGTGAGGGCCGAGCGCACGGCTGCCGTCGCCCTGGCCTCACCCGCCGTCGCGGTCCGGCTCCGCGCCGACGGCGGGTGAGGCGTACCGGTCGACAGCCGCGCGCAGGGCCGCCTTGAGCAGCACCGCGTGGTGGCGGGCCGCAGGTGCCCGCCACCACGCGCGCGCTCGTGGAGGGCGCGGGCGAATGCCGCTTCCGCCTCGCCGTACGTCCGGCCGGACGGCACGCAAGCGCGGCTCGACGCAGCTCAGCCGGGTCGGGGCACCGGCCGTCGCGCGGTCGTACCGGCGAAGACACCCAGGTCCGTAGTCGGCTCGGGCGCGAAGACGGCTTCGACAGGCTGCGCGGTTGCCCGGTCCCGCCGCCGGACGGTGGGCATGTCGGTCCGGCCATGGACAGCGCCGAGCCGTCGGCGGCCCGGCCGTCTCACGTCAAGGCGTGATCCTGCCCGTCGACAACGGGTCAGCGCCCCGGGCGTTCATCCGCCCCGCACGAACTGCTGCGCCAGCCGCCGCCCCACCGCGACGGCCGCGGCGTGGCTCTCGATCGGTTTGACCTGCGAGTACTTGAAGACGATGTAGGTGACGCCGGAGGGTGTGCCGCCGCCGTTCGGGCCCGGGCGGATGCGCAGGCCCTTGGCGGTGGCGTAGGACGCCTCGCCGATGATGCCTTCCGGGCCGATGTCGCCCACGACCGCGTACTGCACACGGCCCCGGTAGACGACGGCGGCGACCGATCCGCCGCGGACGCCGTCGTCCAGGGGGTCCCAGATGCGGCTCGCGGCGGGCACGACGATGTACGGGAGGCGTTCGGCGCTCAGATAGCGTCCGTCGGACTGCTGGTAAGCGGTGGCCTGGGAGAACGAGGGATCGGTGCCGCGGTTGCAGCGCGGGCCGGGCTGTCCGTCGCAGTCGATGTCCATGTCGGCCTTCCAGAAGACGGCGCGCCGGGTGCCGCACACGGCAATCGCGGCCGGTCTGCCGGCGTCGCTGCGGAAGCGGCCGTGGGAGATCTGGGTGCAGTCACGCACCTTGGCCAGCAGATCGGCGGCGCGGACGTCGCCCTCGCGCCAGGCCGCCGGCTCCGCCCGGCCGCTTGCCGCGGCGTCGGACAGCATCGGCGGGAGGAGTAAAGCGGCGCCGGCCACGGCCAGGGTCAGCGACTGGACACGCACCATGAGAAGCCCTTTCCGGAAGGGGCACTGACGGGCATTCAGCCCGGCCCGGTGCCGTAGCGATCATGGGGCCACCGTAGGCGGACAGGACGGCGCACCGGTCCAGGCGGGGCACGGCGTGGCGTGTCTTCGGACCTCCGGCAGGGGCCGGGGCGCCCGAGCCCGTGTCGGCTCCGGCGGCCCGGCCGCCCGCGTCCGGCGCGGGAACAGCGACGACAGCGACCCGCGCCACCGGCATGAACTCACCAGCCCTCAGGGAGGGTTCAGCCGCGAGGAGCTTCAGCATACGTAACTCCGGCGGGCGGTCTGCAACGCCGTGCCGCCGACCTGCCACCGCCCTCTTGATGCCATCACGTCAGCCACGTCATATTGGTCCGTACCAATTCCGCCGGGTCGTTCGGGGAGGCAGAGCCGTGCGTCGCGACACCGGGCTCGTGTACCGATCACTCGCCCTCTGTGCCGCACTCGCCCTGGTCGGATCCTGCGGCAGAAACGGCGCCGGGGACGAGGACGGCGGGCTGCCGGCGGCTCCCACGGGAGTGACCGCGGCGGCGGGCAGTTCCAGCAGCGTGCACGTGATGTGGAACGCGGTGGCCTCGAAGCCCCGCGTCAGCGGCTACGAGGTGTATCGCGGCACCACCGAGGTCGAGGAAGTGCCCGGTTCCCAGCACATGGTGGACGTCACCAGGCTCAGGCCGTCCACCTCGTACGTCTTCACCGTGCGGGCCCGGAACACCGAGGGCCGGCTGGGGCCGCCCAGCCGCCAGGTGCGGGCGGCGACTCCGGCGGCCGTGGCGGCGGACGACACGGCCCCGACCCGCCCGGGCAAGATGCGCGGCCGGGCGGTCGGCAGCAGGGCCGTCGAGCTGTCCTGGTCCGCGTCCAGGGACGACCGGGCCGTGGTCTCGTACGACGTCTACCAGGGCACCGCCAAGATCCACAGTGTGGGCGGGGCACAGACGGCGACCGTGGTCACCGGGCTGCGGCCGGGCTCCCGCTACGCCTTCAGCGTCCGCGCCCGCGACGCGGCCGACAACCTCTCGCCTCCCGGCACCACCGTCCGCCTCAACACGCCGGGCTCCGACGACGGGCGCAGCACGGCACCCACCGCCTTCCGGGCCACCAGTCACCGCGCCGACGGGGCGTACTACCTGGACCTGAGCTGGACCCCGCCGCGCACCGACGGCGTGGTGACGGAGTACCAGATCGGCCTCGACGGCCGGGTGGCCACCTCCCTGGTCTACGGCGGGGACGCGCCGCGCGACCGGGCCTCGTACTCCTTCTACGCCGGCCGGGATGCCGGCGTGCGCCACCGCGTGCGGATCCGGGCCAGACTGCCCGACGGCACCTGGGGCGGCTACTCGGCGGAGCGGACGGTGATCACCGGGGCGCCCGGCGGCTGACGGCGGTGGCGGCCCTGTGGCATGGGCCGGACGGAGGAATCCGTCACCTGCCCGGAGGCGGTCCGCATGCGGGCGGGGCCGCGGGGACGTTGGCTGCCCCTGAGGCAGCACGGGCGTTTCCCGACTTCGGCGGCGCAAGGGATGTTCCGCCAACCGTGCCGTCGGAGGGCAGTCCAATGCGCAACTCTCAGCCATTCGTTCGCTCCGCCCTGACCGCGGCCGCCGCCGCCGCGCTCCCACTCGTCCTGGCCGCCGTGCCGGCCGCGGCGCAGGGGTCGGGGATCTCCGTGAGCACCAGCGGGTCCACCGTTTCGGTGACCACGAGCGCGTGCTCCCAGCGCAGCACCAGCGGGGCGTTGGGCACCGCCACGCTGCTCAGCAGCAGCCGGCCGGCCCGTCAGGCGGCACTGACGGGCACCGCTGCCCTGCAGTCGGCGGCCTGGTCGAACGTGAGTCCCGGCACCTATACCGTGACGGTCGTCTGCGCCTCCAACAACGCCACCGCGGGCACCCAGAGCGTCGTCGTCCCCGGCTCCACTCCCACCGCCACGCCCAGCACCACTCCCGCCGCCACCATCTCGGCCACCACCAGGCCCTCGCCCTCGCTCGGCGTCAGGGGCGGGGTCGGCGGCGCCATCCAGGACTACGGACCGCTGACGGTCGGGGTGGGCGCCGCCCTGGTGGGCACGGGTGTCATCGCGACGGGCTGGTACCTGCGCAGGCGTGCGCGGCCGAACCGGCTCTGAGGGCGGCGGGCCCGCCGGCCGCAGAGCTCACGCCGGTTCCGGACCGGGCAGTTCGGCCAACTCCTCCAAAGCGTGCGTGAGCCACTGCGTCCAGAAGGTCTCCAGGTCGATGCCGGCCCGCAGCACCAGGTGCCGCAGCCGGTCCTGGGGGGCGTCCTTGCCGGGCGGGAAGTCGCGCTGCTCGATCTCCTGGTACTCGGCCAACTGCAGCCGGTGCAGGTCCAGATGGCGGCGCAGATCGGCCTCGAGCCCGGCCGTGCCCACCACGGCCGCCGCCCGCAGCCGCAGCAGCATCACATCGCGGTGCGGCTTGGGGTCCTGGGACGCGGCGGTCCAGCGAGCCAGTTCGGCGCGGCCCGCGGGCAGGACCTCGTAGCTCTTCTTCTGCCCGCGGGCCGGCTGCTCGGACGGCAGCGCCCGGATGTGCCCTTCGGCCTCCAGCCTTCCCAGCTCGCGATAGATCTGCTGATGCGTCGCCGACCAGAAGTAGCCGATCGACTTGTCGAACCGGCGGGTCAGCTCCAGCCCCGAGGACGGCTTTTCGAGCAGGGCGGTGAGGATCGCGTGCGGGAGTGACATGGGAGTCATCCTAGGGACGGCGGCAGGGCCCCCTAGAGGGCCGCAGCCAGCTCCGTGCCCTGCTTGATGGCACGCTTGGCGTCCAGTTCGGCGGCCACGTCCGCGCCGCCGATCAGGTGCGCGCCGACACCGGCGGCGACCAGCTCCTCGTACAGGCCGCGGCGCGGTTCCTGTCCGGTGCACAGCACGATGGTGTCGACCGGCAGGACGGTGCTCTCCTCACCGACCGTGACGTGCAGTCCGGCGTCGTCGATACGGTCGTAGCGGACGCCCGGGACCATGGTGACGCCCCGGTGCTTGAGCTCGGTGCGGTGGATCCAGCCGGTCGTCTTGCCGAGGCCCGCGCCGACCTTGCTGGTCTTGCGCTGCAGCAGGTGGACGGTGCGCGGCGCGGCGGGCCGCTCCGGGGCGGCGAGCCCGCCGGGCGCCTGGTAGTCCATGTCGACGCCCCACTGGCGGAAGTACGTCTCGGGGTCCTCGCTCGCCTTGTCCCCGCCGTCGGTGAGGAACTCGGCGACGTCGAAGCCGATGCCGCCCGCGCCGAGGATCGCCACCCGGTCGCCGACGGGGGCGTTGTCGCGCAGCACGTCGAGGTAGCCGACGACGCTCGGGTGGTCGACGCCCGGGATGTCGGGGGTGCGGGGGCTGACGCCGGTCGCGACGACCACCTCGTCGTAGCCCTTCAAGTCCCCTGCTTCCACCAGCGTGTTGAGGCGTACGTCCACGCCGTGCGCGTCGAGCTGGTGGCGGAAGTAGCGCAGGGTCTCGTCGAACTCCTGCTTGCCGGGGACCTTGCGGGCCACGTTGAGCTGGCCGCCGACCTCGCTCGCGGCGTCGTACAGGGTGACCTCGTGGCCGCGCTCGGCCGCCGAGACCGCGCAGGCGAGTCCGGCCGGCCCGGCACCGACGACGGCGACGCGCTTCTTGTGCCGGGTGGGCGAGAGGACCAGTTCGGTCTCGTGGCAGGCGCGCGGGTTGACCAGGCAGGAGGTGATCTTGAGGCTGAAGGTGTGGTCGAGGCAGGCCTGGTTGCAGCCGATGCAGGTGTTGATGGCCTCCGGCTTGCCCTCGGCGGCCTTGTTGACGAAGTCGGGGTCGGCGAGCATCGGGCGGGCCATGGAGACCATGTCCGCATAGCCCTCGGCGAGCAACTCCTCGGCCAGTTCCGGGGTGTTGATGCGGTTGGTGGTCACGAGCGGGACGGACACCTCGCCCATGAGCTTCTTGGTGACCCAGGTGTAGGCGCCGCGCGGCACGGAGGTGGCGATGGTGGGGATGCGCGCCTCGTGCCAGCCGATGCCGGTGTTGATGATCGTGGCACCGGCCGCCTCGACGGCCTTGGCGAGCGTGATCACCTCGTCGAGGGTGGAGCCACCGGGGACCAGGTCCAGCATGGACAGCCGGTAGACGATGATGAAGTCCTCACCGGCGGCCTCGCGCACCCGCCGCACGATCTCGACGGGGAAGCGCATGCGGTTCTCGTACGAGCCGCCCCAGCGGTCGGTGCGCTGGTTGGTCGGGGCGGCGATGAACTCGTTGATGAGGTAGCCCTCGGAGCCCATGATCTCGACACCGTCGTAGCCGGCCTGCCAGGCGAGGCGGGCGGCGCGGGCGTAGTCGTCGATGGTCCGCTCGATGTCGGCGTCGGTGAGTTCGCGGGGCGGGAAGGGGCTGATCGGCGCCTGGAGGGGGCTCGGGGCGACCAGGTGCTGGTGGTAGGCGTACCGGCCGAAGTGCAGGATCTGCAGGGCGATCCGGCCGCCCTCACGGTGCACGGCCTCGGTGATCTGCCGGTGCTGCTCGGCCTCCGCGTCGGTGGTGAGCTTGGCGCCGCCCTCGTACGGGCGCCCCTCGTCGTTGGGGGCGATGCCGCCGGTGACGATGAGCCCCACTCCCCCGCGCGCCCGGGCGGCGTAGAACTCCGCCATCCGCTCGAAGCCGCGCTCGGCCTCCTCCAGGCCGACGTGCATGGAGCCCATGAGGACGCGGTTGGGCAGCGTGGTGAAGCCCAGGTCGAGCGGGTTCAGCAGATGCGGGTATCGGCTCATCGGGCCCTCCATGCGCGGTGTGGTGCCTCTGTTGTAGAGGACGCCGCCCATGTTTTGCAACTAGTTGCATAAGGAGGGAGGGGTGACGCGGACCACCCACGGGCACAGTGGCCTCATGAGTCCCGAAGACACCGAGGTGGTCGAGCTCGCGCAGGCACTGGTCCGCCGTCCGAGCCGGGCCGGGATCGACGACTACGGGCCCGTCCTCGCCGTCCTCCAGGACTGGCTCGGCGCCCGTGACCTGCCCTGTCGCGGCCTCCACGACGAGGAGGGCCGGCCCGTCGCCCTGCTGGTGGAGGTGGCGGGCGGCCGGCCGGGGCCCTGGTGGGCGCTGGATGCCTGCGTGGACACCGCTCCCTATGGCGACGAGGGTGCCTGGTCGTTCCCGCCGGACTGCGGGGACGTCGTGGACGGATGGCTGCGGGGGCGCGGCACGGCCGACTCCAAGCTGGCGGCGGCGATGTTCTGCCGGATCGCGGCGGATCTGCACGCCCGGGCGGAGGAGCTGCACGGCGGGCTCGCGGTCCTGCTGGACGCCGACGAGCACACCGGCGGTTTCGGCGGGGCCCGGGCCTACCTCGCGGATACGACGGCGGTGCGGCCGGCGGGGGTGATGATCGGCTATCCCGGCCGGGACGAGGTGGTGGTCGGCGGGCGGGGGCTTTGGCGGGCCACGATCGCGGTGCACGCGGAGGCGGGACACTCCGGGTCCAGGCGTACGGCGCTCGGCGCCGTATCCCGGGCAGCGCGTCTTGTGCAGCTGATGGAGGAGGCCGAACTCCCGGGCGCCGAGGGCGAGTTCCCCCTGCCGCCGAAGTTGACGGTGACCTCCTGCCACGGCGGCGAAGGCTTCTCAGTCGTACCCGGCCTGTGCGAGCTGGGCGTCGACATCCGCACCACTCCGGCCTTCGACGCCCGCGCGGCGGAGCACCTGGTTCGCACGGCGGCGGCGGAGCTGGACCGTCGGCTGCCCGGCCCGACTCCGACCGTGATCACCGAGGTGGCCGCGTGGCCGCCGTACCGTCTGGCCGAGGACGAGCAACCCGCCGCCGCCCTGTTGGACGCGGCCGCCCACGAGGGCCTCACCGTCATGGCGAAGACCGCGGGCCCGTCGAACATCGGCAATCTGCTGGCCCGGGAGGGCATCCCGGCGACGGCAGGCTTCGGCGTGCGTTACGAGGGCCTGCACGGCACAGACGAGCGCGCGTACCTGGCGGACCTGCCCGCAGTCCACACCATCTACCGCCAGACCGTCCTGCGCCTCCTGACCACCGGGTCCGCACTGCCGGGAAGGGGCGCGGGGCCGTCTTGATGGGCGGCTCCGCCGCGTGGGCGCGACCAGCCCCCACAGCGCCGCAGACGAAATCCTCACCGACTCTCGAGAATGACGTGCAACTCCCGTTCCTGATCACCCGACGCCGAAGAGAGATCACGCACCGTAAAGAGAGGATCCAAGGTGCTGCGCAACCGCTCGATCGCCCAGTACCCACCCTGCGCGTCGACCTCGACGGTGGACGACAACCGCCCCGGCGCCGGGCACTGATGCGCATCGGTGACCTCGAACGTGCCGAGCCACACCATCGGCCGCGTCTCGTGGAGCTGCTGCGGCACCTCCTCCGGCCCCCGGTCGGACTCGAAGCACGCACACAGCGTGTCGAACACGATCCGGGCGTCCTCCTTGCTGCATCCGCTGATCTCGAGGGAGACCGGCTCCTCGTGCGAGCGCTGACGATCCATCGTGACCGCTCCTCTCGTGGCTGTGGCGCGGTACCGCGAGTTCCCCGCGAATCGCGCCACACCCCAAGAAAAGCACCACTGGCCGCACCGGACCAGCGAGGAATCAGCTCCGCTTGAAGCGGTACGTCTTGCTGTCCGTCAGAACGCAGAAGCCCGGCGACACGACGATCACCCGCAGGGTGCCGTCCCGCCGGTCGTAGTCGATGCCCTCGACCTCGAAGGTGCCCGAACAGGAGCTGCGCAGCGGAAGCTGCCGCAGGGCCGTGACATGGCCCAGGACGTCCGACGTGCCGTTCGGCGCGGCGGACAGGTCGACCTGGAGGAGCGGCTTGGTGATGCCGAACAGCGTTCCGGCCGGGTCGTCGGAGGAGCACAGCAGCGTCGTCGGGCCGGAGAAGTCGCAGCCCTGGACGTCGCGGACGGCGTGGTCGAGGTTGACCGTGGAGGCCTGCGGGAGGTTCGCCGAGGGCGAGGTGCCCGCGTTGGCGCCCGGGGTCGGGAACACCAGGAAGCGGCTCATGGTGCCGTACTCACCGGCCAGCATCCACTGCCCGTCGGGCGAGATCGCGACCCAGGAGTTGTTGAGGGCCTCACCGGAGCTGAGCGTGTGGACGTACTCGGACCAGCCCCCGCCCGGCGCCTGCACGCGGAACATCTTCGCGTTGCCCGAGTCCTCCTGGTAGGGCTCGACGTAGTAGCCGTTGTAGGAGGCGTCGGGGTCACCGACGTGGTTCCAGCCGCGGCTGGAGACCGCGGCGGGGATCGTGCCGATGCCGGTGTACCGGTTGGGGCTGCCGGCCGGGACCTCGACGGAGGTCAGGCCCTGGCTCTCGGTCAGTGGGTCGGCCCGGTCCGAGCCCACTTCCGTCCAGGTGTCGGCCGCCGACGCGGGGGGAGCGGCGGACAGGACCGCGGCGGCCGCGAGGGCGAGGGCCGCGGTCAGGGCCGCGTGACAACGTTGCCGGACGCGCAGGGGCATGGGAGCTCCTCTATGGGGGCGGGGCGTGCTCGGCGGACAGTCTGGCCCGGCGACGTAGTCATGTACAGACCAAATCGGTAACGGGGACTGTCGGCTCGGTGACGGTCCGTGCCGGGTACTGTCGTCACCGCGCCGGGGGACGGCCCCCGCCGTGTTGAGGGATGGTGGAGGTGGGCGACGGGGTCGTCACAGGGACGGTTGAGCGCGGTAGAACATGGGGAGTCGGCACGGGGGACGGCGTGCCGCGCGAACGGGCGAAGGCGGTGCGTGCAATGAGTGCACCCGGGTTTCCGGTGGCCGAGGGCGAGGGGTCGGTACGGCCGAGCGGGCTGCTCGACGTACTGGGCGTGGCCTCGGTGGTCCTGGATGCCGAGGGACGCGTCGTGCTGTGGAGCCCGCAGGCCGAGGAGCTGTTCGGCTATCCGGCGCAGGAGGCCCTCGGCCAGTACGCGGCCCGGATCATGGTGCACGAGCAGCATCTCGATCTGGTGGTCAAACTGTTCGCCGATGTCATGGTCACCGGTCAGAGCTGGGCCGGTGCCTTCCCCATTCGGCGCAAGGACGGCAGCACGCGTCTGGTGGAGTTCCGCAACATGCGCCTGCTGGACGACCACGGCGACGTCTACGCGCTGGGGCTGTGCGCCGACCGGTCGACCGTACGGCGGCTGGAGCGGGACGTGGCGCTGTCCACCCGGATGATCGCGCAGTCCCCCATCGGGCTGGCCGTCCTGGACACCGATCTGCGGTACGTGTCGGTCAATCCGGCCCTGGAGCGCCTCAACGGGATTGCCGCGGAGGAGCACATCGGCCGGTCCATCCGCGAGGTCCTGCCGCACCTCGACGTCGAGGCCATCGAAAGCGCGGCGCGCCACGTGCTGGAGACGGGGCGTCCCCTCGTGGACCAGAAGGCGACCGGCTGGACCCCGGCCGATCCGGACGAGGAGCGTGCCTGGTCGCTCTCGCTGTACCGGCTGGAGGACGCCGTCGGGACGGTGCTCGGCGTGGCGGGTTCGGTCGTGGACATCACCGAGCAGGAGCGGGCGAGCGTCGAGGCGGAGGCCGCGCGCCGGCGGCTGCAGGTGATCGCGGACGCCTCCGCCCGCATCGGCACCACCCTGGAGCTGGACCGCACCGCGCGCGAACTGGCCGACGTCGCCGTGCCGGAACTCGCCGACATAGCCGCCGTGGATCTGCTCGAGGCGGTGGTGGCGGGCAGGCGCAGCAGCCTGGGGCCCACCGAGCCGGCGGTGATCCGGGCCCTCGCCGTGCAGGCGGACGGCGCCCCGGAGGCGCTGCGGGCGGCCGACCCGCCCGGGCAGGTCACCCGCTACGGCCCCGACCGCCTGGTCACCGAGTGCGTGCGCACCGGCCGGCCGGTGCTGGTGCGGGAGGTCGCGCCCGCGGACCTGCCGCGCATCGCCCGCTCCCCCGAGGCGGCCGAGCTGCTGGCCGCGGCGGGCGTCCACTCGTATCTGGCGGTGCCGCTGATCGCCCGCGGCGAGGTGCTGGGCGCCCTGGACCTCAAGCGCACGCACAACCCGGAGCCGTTCAGCGAGGACGACCTGCTGCTCGCCCGCGAGCTGGCGTCCCGCGCGGCCGTGCAGATCGACAACGCCCGCTGGTACCAGAACGCCCGTGACACCGCCCTCACCCTCCAGCGCAGCCTGCTGCCCAGCCACCCGGCCGTGACCGGCGGACTGGAGGTCGCCTCCCGCTACCAGCCCGCCGGAGCCACCAGCGAGGTCGGCGGCGACTGGTTCGACGTGATTCCGCTGGACGGCGGCAAGACGGCGCTGGTGGTGGGCGATGTGATGGGCAGCGGCATCAACGCGGCCGCGACCATGGGCCGACTGCGCACCGCGACCAACACCCTCGCCTCCCTCGACCTCGATCCGGCGCGGCTCCTCGAACACCTCGACAAGATCACCGAGGGCCTGGACCACTCGATCGCCACCTGTGTGTACGCCGTCCACGACCCTCAGCTGCGACAGTGCCGGATCGCCAATGCCGGGCATCTGCCGCCGGTCCGGCTGCGGCCCGGGCACCCCCCGGAGCTGCTGGAACTGCCCACGGGCGTACCGCTGGGCGTGGGCGGGGTCGCCTTCTCCACCACCACGGTCGACCTGGAGCCCGGCGACCGTCTCGTGTTCTACACCGACGGGCTGGTCGAAACCCGGCAGCATCCCCTCGACGAGCGTCTGGATGCCCTGCTCTCCCTCCTCGAAGGGCCCGACCGCCCCCTGGAGGAGGTCTGCGACCTCCTGCTGCGCACCCTGCACCAGCCCGACAACTCCGACGACGTGGCACTTCTCATCGCGCGCGTCCAGAAGCCGGGCTGACCGCCCGAGGCGGCCAGGGCGGGCTCTCACAGCTACTGATTACGGGCTCCTTATCGCCCGCATCCGACAATCACAGCAAGGCATGACATGCGGATGCGGCCTGCCGTGGCCGATGGGAGCGAGCCGTGATGCACGAACCGGACCAGGAACCCACCGCCGGGGGCGAGCCGCCTGACGGGCGCTTCGGGACGCCCCCGGGCAGGGAAGTGATGACCGGTCCGGGCGGCCCGGACCGTGAGGCGGGGCCTTGGCGGCGCCACTCCCGCCGGGCGCGCGCCGTGGCCGCCGCGGCGACGGTCGCCGTGCTGGCCCTCGGCGGCACGGTCGCCTACGCCGCCACCTCGGGCGGCTCCGGTCAGGGTGCCACGCCCTCCGCTTCCGGATCCGCCTCTCCGTCACCCGACCGCCCCGGCGGCCGGCACGGTGACGGCCCCTGGTTCGGTTTCGGCTTCGGCGGCATGGGCGTGCACGGCGAGACGACGGTCAAGGACCAGGACACCGGCAAGTGGGTCGTACGGATCTGGCAGCGCGGCACCGTCGAGAAGATCGAGGGCGACCAGGTCACGCTCAAGAGCGAGGACGGCGCCGACTGGACATGGACCGTGAACTCCGACACCACCGTCTTCCGTGACGGTACGAAGGGTTCGGGCGCCGGCGACCTCAAGAAGGGCGAGACGGCCCTTCTGGCCGGCACCCGCTCCGACGACGGCACCCGGACCGCCACCCGCGCGATCTCCGGCACCTTCGACCGCCACGGGCCCGGCGACCGGCACGACAGGTTCCCGGGCCACGGCAACAGGGACTGGCGGGGCCACCCCCGGTCCCCGAGCCCTTCGGGCAGCGGCGCGACGACCTGAGGCACCGATAGCCTGCGTCGTCATGAGACGTCCTTGGATCCTGCCGCTTCTGCTGGTGCTCGGCGGCACGGTCGTTGCGGCCGGGCTGCTCTTCAGAGGCAGCCCCCTCGACCGCGCCCAGACCGACGGCCCCCGTCTCGTCCTCACCGGCACCCTCGACCGCAAGCTGTACCTGGACACCGCCAAGGTACTGGAGGCGG
>NZ_JBSFHW010000006.1:0-29539 GCF_053597275.1 Streptomyces sp. NPDC001492
TCCGCCCGGGGAAGAGTGACTCCAGCACCCCGCACTGCTCGGCCACGACCAGGGGCCCTGGACAGGGGTCACCCCAGCGCCGTCAACCCCGGCGCGAACGCGATCAGCAGCGGCAGCAACGGCACCAGCGCCGCCACCGTCGTCGTCAGCGCGCGGTGCCGGCGCCCGAGCCGCGGCGGCGGCTCCAGGAGGCGGTCGACGCGTTCCCCGAGGAGGCGGTGGCTGGAGGCGCAGGACAGCACGCCGCGGTGCTGGTTCAGCTCGATCAGGGCGAGCGCGGTGGTCAGATGGCCGCACCGGCGGGACGCCGTGTCGTCCGCGGCCAGCTCCACCAGCCGGTGCGTCTGCTCGCAGAAGTGGGCGAACAGCGGGATGCGCGGGAAGCCGGTGGCCAGCGCGCTCGACAGATGCAGCAGCCAGTCGTGGTGCGCCCGCGCATGATCGCGTTCATGCGTCAGGACCGCGTCGAGCTGGTGGTCGGTGAGCCGGTGCAGGGCGCCCGTGGTGACGACCAGCTGGGGCGGGTGGCCGGGCATCCACCAGGCGTCCGGGTACTCGTCCTCCAGCACCAGTAGTGGGCCGCGCGCCGCGCCCTCCAGTCCGGGGGGCAGCTCGGGGGCGCGTTCGCGCAGGTGAGCCCGGGTCTGTCCGCGGCGGCGGCGCGCCTCGACGAGTTCGCGGGCGAGCATCGCCGTCGTCCAGGCGGCGCCGCAGGCCAGCAGCAGGGTGAGGGCCGCGGACCAGGCGGGCGCGGCGGTCAGGTCGTACGCCGCGGTCACGGCCGGCGGCGCCGGCGCGAAGACGTGGTCGCGGAAGGTGTGGAAGACGGCGGCCGCGCCCAGCACGAGCGCCGTCAGACAGCACAGCAGGACGGTGGCGACCAGACACTGCCACACCCACAGCGCGACCACGGGCTCCCGCTCGGGCCACGCCGACCGCACCAGCGCACGCGGCACCGGCACGGCGGCCATCAGGGCGACGACGCTCAGCAGGAGCAGACAGACGGTCATGCCACGGTCTCCGGATCCTGGTCGGAGGAAGGGGCGGGGCCTTGGGATGGTGCGGCTCGGCGCACAAGGCGCCATCGCCAGTATGACGGCGAACGGCGCAGGAGTCAGGGGACGACGGCCGTCCCGTACGACACACCTCGTCCGTCTCGCACGTCTCGTACGACCATCCGCACGATCCGCACAGCCGCCGTCACGCCCCGCAACTTCCGCTCACTCCACCGGGCTTGCCACGATCCGGCCGCTCACCTCGCCGAGGCCCACGCGGGTCCCGCCCGGTCCGGGCGCCCACGCCGACAACGTCACCACGTCCCCGTCCTCCAGGAACGTCCGCTTGCCCTCGGGAAGTTCCAGCGGATCCCGCCCGTTCCAGGTCAGCTCCAGCAGCGACCCGCGCTGCCCGGGCTCCGGACCGCTGACCGTGCCCGACCCGTACAGGTCGCCGGTCCGCAGGGAGGCGCCGTTCACCGTCATGTGGGCCAGCTGCTGTGCGGCCGTCCAGTACATGGTGGAGAAGGGCGGCTCGGAGACGACGGAGCCGTTGATCGCGACGGAGATCCGCAGGTCGTACCCGCCGGGCCCGTTGCCCGAGTCGGCTGCGTCGTCGAGGTACGGCAGCAGCTCGTGGGTCCGCTCCGGCGGTGCCACCCGCGCGTCCTCCAGTGCGTCCAGCGGGGTGATCCACGCCGACACCGAGGTGGCGAAGGACTTGCCGAGGAACGGGCCGAGGGGGACGTACTCCCAGGCCTGGATGTCACGCGCGGACCAGTCGTTGAGCAGGCACAGCCCGAAGACGTGTTCCCGGAAGTCGCCGAGCGCCACCGGCCGCCCCTGCTGCGAGGGCACACCCACCACGAAACCGACCTCGGCCTCGATGTCGAGGCGGACGGACGGCCCGAAGACGGGCGCCGCGTCGGCGGGAGCCTTGCGCTGCCCGGACGGCCGTACGACGTCCGTGCCCGACACCACGACCGTGCCGGACCGCCCGTGGTAACCGATCGGGAGGTGCTTCCAGTTCGGCGTCAGCGAGTCGGCGGCGTCCGGGCGGAAGATCTGGCCGACATTCCGGGCGTGGTTCTCCGAGGCGTAGAAGTCGACGTAGTCCGCGACCTCGAAGGGGAGGTGGAGCGTCACCGACGCGAGCGGATGCAGGAAGGCCCCGACCGCCTCCTGGTGCGCCGGTACCGTCACCCACGCCGTCAGCGCGCGCCGTACGTCCGACCAGGTGGTGCGGCCCGCGGCGAGCAGCGGGTTCAGCGAGGGCTGCGCGAGCAGGGAGGCGTACGGCGACCCGAGCGCGCGCGCCGCCGCGCCCGCGTCCAGGACATGGTCGCCGAGCCGGACGCCGACGGTCCGCTCCGTCGAGCCGGCAGGGGAGAAGACGCCGTACGGAAGGTTGTGCGGACCGAAGGGATCGCCCTCGGGGACGTCGAAGGGGGGCATGGGGTGCTGCCTCACTCTCACTGTGTCGCGGACCGTCTGTCGTGTGCCACCTGCGCGAACCGTTATATGGCCGCTGGGTGGCCGCGCCACACGTTACGGCGGGGTTGCCAGTCCTGGGCAGTGTCTAAAGAGTTTGCAATGTCCGAATTGGGCTTGTCGGACGTGGCAATTCCGGCTTAGCGTCCTTTGGGGGACACGGACGGGGTGGGTCCGGTCCGTAGGGGGGACGCGTGGGGGGACCCGTGGCCAGCAGCACACGCAGTGTGCCGTTCGCGGCCGATCGTGAAGTGCCCGGCCTGATCGTCAAGTTCGGCGACTACCCGCTGCACCACGGCGGTGTCGGTGCGATTCGCAGCCTGGGCCGCCTCGGCGTGCCGATGTATGCAATCACCGAGGACCGTTACACGCCCGCCGCCTCCTCCCGCTACCTCGAGAAAGCCTTCGTCTGGCCGACCACCGGCACGGAGGAACCCGCCCGTCTGGTGGAGGGCCTGCTGCGCATAGGGCGCCGCATCGGCCGCCCCGCCGTCCTCGTCCCCACCGACGAGGAGGCGGCGGTGCTGATCGCCGAGCACCAGGACGCACTCGCCGGCCGCTTCCTGTTCCCGCGGGTCGAGCCCGCCCTGCCCCGCCGCCTCGCGAGCAAGCAGGGCCTGCACGAACTGTGCATGGAACACGGCATCCCGAGCCCCACGGCCGCCTTCCCGCAGTCGTACGACGACATCGTCACATTCGCCGAGAAGGCCCGCTTCCCGGTGGTCGCCAAGAACCGTGAGGCGTTCGTACGGCGCAAACGGCCGGCGGTGAACGGCACCACGCGGATCTCCACTCCCGAGGGCCTGCTCCGCCTCGCCCGAGACTGGGGCGAGTGCCCCGGGGTGATCCTCCAGGAGTACCTGCCCAGGGAGGACGCCGAGGATTGGATCGTGCACGCCTACTTCGACCAGGACTCGACGCCGCTGGCCATGTTCACCGGCGTGAAGGTGCGCTCCTGGCCGCCGCACGCGGGCATGACGGCCAACGCGTACGTCGTCGACAACCCGGAACTCGCGGACATCGCCGCGCGTTTCATCAAGCAGATCGGCTTCACCGGCATCATCGACCTCGACCTGCGCTTCGACCGGCGCGACGGACAGTACAAACTCCTCGACTTCAACCCCCGCATGGGCGCCCAGTTCCGGCTCTTCGAGAACGAGTCGGGGGTGGACGTCGTCCGCGCCATGCATCTGGACCTGACCGGCCGCTCCGTCCCGGAGGGGGAACAGCGGGCCGGCCACCGGTACATCGTGGAGAACATCGACCTGCCCGCCCTGCTCGCCTACCGCCGCAGCGGCTATACGACGCCGCACGCACCGGCGCGCGCGAGCGGGACGGAGCTGGCCTGGCTCGCGGGTGACGACCCGCTGCCGTTCCTCACGATGCTCGCACGCTTCGTGCGGCCGGGCGCGAAGCACCTGTACCAGCTGTGGCGGACCAACCGCCGTGGCAACACCACCAGTTCGGGCGGCTAGCCGGCCGGTCGGCCGCCCGAGACGAACCACACGAAGTGACGAAGTGAGCGTCCTGGGGAGGGACTTCGTGATTCAACCGGTTGCAGTCATCGGCGCCGGGCCCTTCGGCCTGTCGACCGCCGCCCATCTCCGAGCACGCGGACTGCCGGTCCGCGTCTTCGGCGAGCCCATGGTCAGCTGGCGCGACCACATGCCCGCCGGAATGGTCCTCAAGTCGACCCCTGCCGCCTCCAGTCTGGACGCGCCGCAGCAGGGCCACACACTCGCCGACTACTGCGACGCCGCCGGCATCAGGCGGCTGGTGACGGATGAGGACATCATCCCCGTCGAGACCTTCATCTCCTACGGCGAGTGGTTCCAGCAGAAGCTGGTGCCCGAACTGGAGCGGGTGCGGGTGGTGTCGGTGGACCGGCACAAGGGTGGTGGCTTCGAACTCAAGCTGGACTCCGGTGAGTTGTTCACCGCCCGTGCGGTCGTCGTGGCGACCGGTCTGTCCGGCCTCGCGTACCTGCCGCCCGAACTGGCCACCGCCGCGGCGGACGGACCCACCCCCACGGGCCCGGTCTCCCACAGCTCCCAGCAGCACGACCTCACGCGCTACGCCGGCAAGGAACTGATCGTGATCGGCGCAGGCCAGTCCGCGCTGGAGACGGCGGCGCTGGCGGCGGAGGCGGGCGCACAGGTGCGGGTGGTCTCCCGTGGCCGCGGCCGGGTCGCCTTCGGCGCACCGCCGTGGAAGCAGCCGAAGCTGCGCCCCGAGTCGCCCTTCGGCCGCGCCTGGTCCCTGTGGGCCCTCAGCTACTACCCGCACCCCTACCGCTACCTGCCGGCCGAGACCCGCCACTACCTGGTCCGGCGCGTCCTCGGCCCGCTCGGCGCCTGGTGGCTGCGTGACCGCTTCGAGGGGAAGGTGCAGGTCAGCGAGGTCGACCGGATCGTGCGGGCGGACGCGGCCGACGGCTGCTCCAAGCTGACGGTGCGCACCCACGCGGGCCGCATCCAGGACATGTCCGCGGACCACGTCATCGCGGCCACCGGATACCGGGTCGACATCGCGGCCATGGACTTCCTCGGCCACGAACTGCGCACCCGTCTCGCGGTGAGCCGCGGCACACCCAAACTGGGCGCGGGATACGTCTCCTCGGTCCCCGGCCTGTACTTCACCGGCCTGCCGGCCGCGGCGTCGTACGGCCCGGTGATGCGTTTCGTGTGCGGTACCGAGTTCGCCTCCCCGAGGCTGGCCAAACACCTCGCGGCAGCGCACGGCTAGGCCGGGGCCGCCGGCCCCTGCCTGATGATGAAGAGCCACCAAGGATAAGGGAGTTGGGCGAGGGGCGGTGGGGCAACCAGCCGTCGTCCGGTTCGCGATGAGTCGGTGGGGCGTCCTGTCCGTATTCTCTGATCATGGCCGCACCCACCGCATATGCACTCATCGCCACCGACCTGGACGGCACGCTGCTCCGAGGCGACGACACGCTGTCCGACCGGTCCCTCGCCGCGCTCGCCCGGGTCGCCGGGGCCGGCGCCCGGCACCTCGTCGTGACGGGCCGGCCGGCCCCCAGGGTGCGGCCGCTCTTCGACCAACTGGGCGGCAGGGGGCTCGCGGTGTGCGGGCAGGGCGCGCAGGTGTACGACGTGGGCGCGGACCGTCTGCTGTGGTCCGTCACCCTGGACCGGGAGCTGGCCGAGACCGCCCTCGGCAAGATCGAGGCCGAGGTGGGTCAGGTGTACGCGGCTGTCGACCAGGACGGCGTCGAGGGACTCACGCTCATCGAACCGGGCTACCTGATGCCGCATCCGACGCTGCCGGCGGTTCGGGTCGACCGGCGCGACGACCTGTGGTGCGAACCCATCAGCAAGGTGCTGCTGCGCCATCCCGCCCTGTCCGACGACGAGTTGGCGGCGACGGCACGCTCGGTCGTCGGCTCGCTGGCCACCGTCACCATGTCGGGGCCGGGGACCGTCGAACTCCAGCCATGCGGCATCACCAAGGCGACGGGCCTCGCACTGGCCGCCGCACACCTGGGGCTCGGCCCTGAGCAGACGATCGCCTTCGGCGACATGCCCAACGACATCCCCATGTTCGACTGGGCCGCCCATGGCGTCGCCATGGCCAACGCCCACCCCGAACTCAAGGCGGTGGCCGACGAGATCACCCTGTCGAACGAGGACGACGGCATCGCCGTCGTCCTCGAGCGACTGTTCATCGAGTCCGGGGAGCTCGCCGCGGTTCGGGCCGCGCCCTGAAGGGGCGCGGGGCTGTATCTCTCTGCGGCTCCGCGGCCGGCCACGATGGTGCCGCAGAGGACCGACAGCCCACCGCGGCACTTCTGGCGCAACGCTCAGTACGCACCGAACACGTTGTCGATCGACCCGTACCGCGCGGCAGCGTACTTGCAGGCGGCCGTGATGTTCGCGATCGGGTCGAAGGGGTTCATCGCTGTGCCGGGCACGTGGTAGGCGAGGAACGTCGGGTCGATGACCTGCAGCAGCCCCTTGGACGGAGTGCCGGCGAGCGCGTTCGAGTCCCAGTTGTTGATGGCGGCCGGGTCGCCCGAGGACTCGCGGATGATGTTGCGGTAAATGCCGTTGTACGTCCCGGGGATTCCGTTCTGCTTCATGACCTGGAGGGCGCCCCGGATCCAGCCGTCGAGATTGTCGGCGTAACCCATCGACTTCACGTTGGCGACGGTCGGGGTGGCGGCGGACGCGGTGTTCGCCCCGATGAGCGGAAGGGCGAGAACGGCGGCGCCGGTACCGGCGACGGCGAGCTTGCGGGCGAGGCGGTTGCTTCTGGGACGGCGGTGCTGACCTGTTGCAGGCATGGCGGGATCCTCTCCGTCGCCTGCGAGGTGAGCTGTCGGGTTCGGGCGGGGAGATGCCCGGCCGCGCAGCCTTACGGCGACGCGGCTTCACCCCTAGCCGCACCGGGATGCCCGGTCCGGCGGCCTACCTGGTTCCCCCGCTCCTGCCGTGCGAGTGAGTCGGTCGATGGTCGTGCCCGGGCGGCGGCAGGATTCGGCGTCCACCCGACAGGCCGGGAACGTATGCGAGAGCACATGGCGGGAACAAGTGTCGGGCTCACAGGGCATGCCTATTGACCTTGGTCTGAGGCTTATGGGGCGCTTGATCCTTTGCGGTTGCCAAGCCTCAACTCGCGTACGGGGGTGGGGAAGCAGCGGGGGAATCGTCACCGCGCGCCCGTCGTGCCGTGTGAGTCAAGTCACCGGCGTCCGCAAGAAGCGGCAAAAAGGGCAATGACCCCAACTCATAGTCAATCAGCCGCCCACCGCCTCATTGGAGGGCGAAAGCGGAACCTGTCGTGTGGTGCACGTCGTTGTCATGACGGTCGCCCGTCGAGCACCCCGGGCCGGGATCCGGAGGTCCTCGTGAGTCGTTTCGTGGGGGAAGGATGTTTCGGGCTCGCGCAAACGAGGGACGCGCCGAGCGGCGCGCCGGGAACGGGCCGGGGACGCTCCGAGAGGCGGGTCGGCCGACACCCCGATAGACAAGTCGAGAGATATCCGTTCTTATCGGTTGATCAAAAACATACCGGTCGTGATCCGATACCGCCCGGGCTGGACGGGTGGGTGGCATCGGTGATCGAAAGGTGACCGGATACGCTGACTTGAGTGATGTCAGCGACCTATCGACAAACCGTGTAACCGCCAGTAGACACCAGCAGACAGGAGACCCCTCGTGACCGTCGTCGGGCCGTTCGGGCTGAGCGTGCGGGACCAGGCTCTGGAAGCCGATGTCCAGGCCGGATTGGCGGCCGTCGAGGAAGGTTTGCTCGAAGCCACCAAGAGTGAGGTGCCCTTCATCACGGAGGCCGCCCAGCACCTGGTGCGGGCGGGCGGGAAGCGGTTCCGCCCGCTGCTCGTGATGCTCGCCGCCCAGTTCGGTGATCCGTATGCGCCGGGGGTCGTGCCGTCGGCCGTGGTGGTGGAGCTGACCCATCTGGCGACGCTGTACCACGACGACGTGATGGACGAGGCCGCCGTGCGGCGCGGCGTCGACAGCGCCAACACCCGCTGGGGCAACTCGGTGGCGGTTCTCACCGGCGACTTCCTGTTCGCGCGCGCCTCGCACATCCTCGCCGACCTCGGGCCCGAGGCGGTCCGGGTCCAGGCCGAGGCGTTCGAGCGCCTGGTCACGGGGCAGATCCTGGAGACGGCGGGGCCGCAGGACGGCCGGGACCCGGTCGACCACTACCTGGACGTGCTCGGCGGCAAGACGGGTTCGCTGGTGGCCGTGTCGTGCCGCTTCGGGGCGATGATGTCGGGCGCCGACGAGACGGTCGTGGACGTGCTGACGCAGTACGGGGAGCGGCTGGGAGTCGCCTTCCAGCTGGCGGACGACGTACTGGACATCGCCTCCGAGTCGCGCGAGTCCGGGAAGACGCCCGGGACCGACCTCCGCGAGGGGGTCCCCACCCTTCCGGTGCTGCGACTGCGGGAGCGGGCGGCCCGGCTGGGGCTCGCCGAGGACATCGCCTTGTGCGAGCTGCTGGACTCCGACCTGAGCGACGACGCGCGGCACGCCGAGGCGCTCGCCGGGCTGCGTGAGCATCCCGCGCTGGAGCAGGCGCGCCGGGACACGGTGCGGTACGCGGAGGACGCGCGAGCGGCGCTGGCCCCGCTGCCGGAGTGCGATGCGAAGCTGGCGCTGATGGAGATGTGCGACGCCGTGGTTCATCGGGCCGGCTGAGCTGCCGCTCCGACCTGCGTCTTCGAGTGCTGTGACGCACGTCACAGATCTGGACTGAGTCCAGAATGAGATCGCTTCCGTAGTCCTCCCCAGAAGGCCGACGCAGGGGGTGTCGGCCGGTCTACGGGGAGAAAACAGCATCATGGGCATGAACACGACGTTCTCGAAGCGCCGTAAGAGCCTGATGGCGACAGCCGCCGCGGTGGCCGCCGCAGGGGGGATCGCCACCGCGGTGATCCCGGCCCACGCCGCCGGAGGGACCCTGTCCGGCGACACCGGGGGAACCGTTCTTGCCGCCAGTCTGCGAGGGGCCAACGAGGTTCCCGTGGCGGGCGGTCCGGCCGTCGGCGACAAGGACGGCGCCGCGCTCGAGTTCATCAAGGTGCAGGACGACAAGGTGTCCGTCGCCGTGACCTGGCGCGGCACCGGCAAACCGACCATGCTCCACATCCACCAGGGCGCCCGGGGGACCAATGGCGGCGTCAAGGTCGACTTCACCGACCTGCTGAAGAACAGCAAGCGCCACAGCGTCACCGGCACCGTCGAGGTCAAGGACGCCGGGCTGCTCGCCGCTCTCAAGTCCGACCCCGGTTCGTTCTACGCCAACCTGCACACCACCGAGTTCCCCGGTGGAGCCGTCCGCGGCCAGCTCCACAAGGTCACCGTCGCCGCCTTCGACTTCCGTGACGCCCTGCACAACTTCCAGGCGTCCGTGATCAAGGGCAAGCAGATCTACGAGTGCAAGCCGGCCACCGGCGGCGGCTACGCCTTCGCCCAGCGGGACGTCGGCGCCCTGCTCGGCGGCGGCATCCGGCACTCCTTCGTCGCCCCCAACTCCGGTACGCCGCAGTGGGTCGCGCCGGACGGAAGCGCGGTGACCGGGGCCGTCCTGGCCAAGACGCCCAACGGGGACGGCAACATCCCCGAGCTCGACCTCAAGGCCACCCAGGCCGGCAAGCACCACGGTCTGCTCGCGAACACCGCCGAGATCCTGCGGCTCAACACGGTGGGCGGAGTGGCTCCGGCCGGCTCCTGCACGCCGGGCGCGATCGTAGGAGTCCCGTACCGGGCGGACTACGTCTTCCTGCAGAACTGACGGGAGCTCACCCAGGGCGGCGTCTTCCCCCTGCGACCCCTACGGGTCGGGGCAGGCGCCGCCCTGTCGCGTCATACCCCAGGTGTACATGGAGTTGGCCCCCGGGGCTGACGCTTCCTCCTGGCCGATTTGGTGAGATGGAAACCACGGAAATCACCACTGATCACCGATTCGGGTGAGAATGGCGGCTCGGGGTGGACAACAGAAACACGCGAGTTGGACAAGCCGCCGCCGACGACGGAGGTAGCGCACACATGGCACCGTACGAATCCGACGACAGTACGACCGCCGGGGAGGCCGACGACCTGCGCGCGGGTCGCCGCAAGGCCGCGCGGTACGTCGTCCCGGTCGCGGTGGTGGGGGTGGCGGCGGCGACCATCGGGCTCGTCCCGGCGCTCGCCGACTCCGGTGACCCCGACCTGCCGAAGATCAGCGCGCAGCAACTCATCGACAAGATCGCCAAGTCGGACGTGCAGCAGCTGTCCGGCACGGTGAAGATCACCACCGACCTGGGGCTGCCGGACCTCGGCGGTCTCGAGAGCAGTCTGACGTCCGGCGCCGGGAGGTCGGGCGACGGCTCCTCCGCCGACCCGAGCTCCAAGCTCACGGAGCTCGCCACCGGCACGCACACCCTGCGCGTCGCGGCCGACGGCCAGGACAGGCAGAAGCTGTCCCTGCTGGAGAACGCGGCCGAATACAGCATCATCCACAACGGCAAGGACGTCTGGGGCTACGACAGCCAGTCGAACGAGGTCTACCACTCGACCGCCCCGGCCGGCGCGGACAAGCAACAGAAGGAAGACGTCCCCGCCACGCCCCAGGACCTCACCAAGGACGCCCTGAAGTCGGTCGACTCCACCACCTCGGTGACCGTGGAGGGGACCGCCCAGGTCGCGGGCCGTGACGCGTACCGGCTGGTCATCAAGCCGAAGCAGTCCGGTTCGACGGTCGGTCAGATCACCGTGGCCGTGGACTCGAAGACCGGGCTGCCGCTGAAGTTCACCCTGACCCCGGCGAGCGGCGGAGCCGCCGTGATCGATGCCGGTTTCACCCAGGTCAGCTTCGCCAAGCCGAGCGCCTCGACCTTCGACTTCACCCCGCCCAAGGGGGCGAAGGTCACCGAGGACAAGCAGGGCGACCACGCGAAGGGCCACTTCGAGGGCGGCCCGAAGGGCGACCACAAGGCCGGCAAGTTCCCGGGCAAGCCCGGCAAACCGGACGAGGGCCTCGGCAAGGGCCCCGACGGACTGAACGTCCTGGGCAAGGGCTGGACCTCCATCGCCACCTTCGACACCGGCGGCAAGGGCATCCCGTCCGGCTCCGAGGTCGGCGGGAACTTCGGCGGGTTCCTCGATTCGCTCGGCGACAAGGTCTCCGGCAAGTTCGGCTCGGGCACGGTCTTCAAGACCCGCCTGATCAACGCCCTGATCACCGACAAGGGCAAGGTCTACGTCGGCGCGGTGAACAAGGACGCACTGGTCAGGGCGGCGAACGCGGGCTGAGCGCAGCGCCCCGGAAGGGGCGCGAGGCTGTATCGGCATGCGGCTTCGCCGCGATGGGCGCTTGGCCGGGAACCTTGCGCGGTGCTCGTACGTAGTCACTGTACGTAGCCGCCGCGCGAGAGGCAGCACATGCACGAATCGAGGAAGCCGATGGACGAGGAGTCCGCCACGGAGCCGGAGCGGAGCGAGCCGCCGGGTGACAGCGTCATCGCCACCCGTGGGCTCACCAAGCGCTACCGCGGCGGACAACTCGCCGTCGACGGCCTGGACCTGAGCGTCCCGGCGGGCAGCGTCTTCGGCTTCCTCGGTCCGAACGGCTCGGGCAAGACCACCACCATCCGCATGCTGATGGGCCTGATCGAGCCCACCTCGGGTGCTGCGCGCGTGCTTGGACAGCCCATGCCGCGGGCCTCGCGCGCCGTGCTCCCGCACGTCGGCGCCCTCATCGAGGGCCCCGCCCTGTACGGCTTCCTCTCCGGCCGCGACAACCTGCTGCGTTACGACGCCGCCGACCCGACCGCCGATCCGCGCACCCGCCGTACCCGCGTCGCGGCCGCGCTGGACCGGGTGGGCCTGACCGCGGCGGCCGGCAAGAAGGCGAAGGCGTACTCCCTGGGCATGAAGCAGCGGCTCGGCCTCGCGGCGGCGCTGCTCCAGCCCCGCAGACTGCTGGTGCTCGACGAGCCGACCAACGGGCTCGACCCGCAGGGAATGCGCGAAATCCGTTCCCTGATCAGGGAGTTGGCCTCCGACGGCACCACGGTCTTCCTCTCCTCCCACCTCCTCGACGAGATCGAGCAGGTCTGCACCCACGCCGCGGTGATGGCGCAGGGCCGTCTGATCACCCAGGGCGCCGTGTCCGACCTGGCCGCGGGGGTGCGCGGCCGGCTGGTCGTCACCACGCCCGACCCCGGGGACGCGGCCCGGGTGCTGAAGGAGCAGGGCGCCGCCGACGTCGTCGTCACCGACGACCGGGTGAGCGCCGAGCCCCCGGACCGCGACCTCGCCGAGGTGAACGCCGCGCTGGTCACGGCCGGCATCCGCGTCCGCGGCTTCGGCGTGGAACGGGCGTCCCTGGAGGACGCGTTCGTGGCGCTGACGGGGGAGGGCTTCGATGTCGCAGGCTGAAGCAGTGGGCGGGCTCCGCACTCCACGCCTGCTGTGGACCTTCGGGCTCCTGCGCAGCGAACTGCTCACCACCTTCCGGCGCTGGCGCACCCTCGCCCTGCTCGCGGTGCTCGCCGCCGTCCCGGTCCTGGTCGGCATCGCAGTCAAGATCGAGACCGGCGACGGTTCCTCGGCCGGCCCCGGTCGTGGCGGAGGCGGTCCCGCGTTCATCTCGCAGATCACCAACAACGGCCTGTTCCTGGTGTTCACCGCGCTGGCCGCGACGCTGCCGTTCTTCCTGCCGATGGCGATCGGTGTCATCGCGGGTGATGCCATCGCCGGCGAGGCGAACTCGGGCACCCTGCGCTATCTGCTGGTCGCCCCCGCAGGCCGCACCCGTCTGCTGCTCACCAAGTACGCGACCGTGATGGTCTTCTGCCTGGTCGCCACCCTCGTGGTGGCCGTCTCGGCACTCACCGTCGGGGCGATACTCTTCCCGCTCGGCGATCTGACGACCATCTCCGGCACGCAGATCAGCTTCACCGAGGGCCTGGGCAGAGCCCTGCTCATCGCCCTGGTCGTCGCCGTGTCCCTCATCGGCGTCGCCGCACTCGGCCTGTTCGTCTCCACCCTGACCGGCAGCGGCATCGCCGCGATGGCGACGACCGTCGGACTGCTGATCACCGTCCAGATCCTCGACCAGATACCCCAGCTCCATGCGATACAGCCGTACTTCTTCTCGCATTACTGGCTGTCCTTCGCCGACCTGATGCGCGACCCGGTCTACTGGGACGACCTGGTGAAGAACCTCGAGATCCAGGCCCTGTACGCGGCCGTGTTCGGTTCGGCGGCGTGGGCGCGGTTCACGGCGAAGGACATCACCGCCTAGCCGCCCCCGTGAGGCGGGCCAGCGCCTCCGTCTCGCGCGGCGGCCTTCCGCCGAGGTCACCGAGGCGCCAGTCGGACACCCAGGGCACGCGGTAGACGTCGATGAGCGACTCGATCAGCCGCACCTGCCGGTCGAGGGGCCGCGGCAACCGTCCGGGAGCGTCCGCGACGAGTACGACCGCGTCGAGGTCGAGCCCCGGCGGGACCTCCCCGAGGCGGAAGACCTCCAGGGTGCGCAGGGCGGCCGCCAGCCCCGACGCATGCGTACGGGCGACGAGCAGCACGGACCGCGGGTCCTCGGGGCCGGGCCAGGCACGGCCGCAGTCGTGACCGCCGTAGACGGCGGCGAGTGTGGACGCGCCCGCGCCGCCGTGCGTGCCCACCCAGGAGTATCGGCGGGCGGTGGCGACGGACGGGGCGGGCCGCTGCGGTCCCGGCTCCGGTACGGTGACCGGGCCGCGGATCCAGATCTCAGGTCCCTGCTGCACGTCCGTCCGCATGCCCGCCTTCCTCCCTCGTACACCCACCGGTGCTCCGGGCGACGGGGGCGGGTTCCTGGGACGAGTCTGTGACGCCATGGTGACCGGAGAACCGGCAGCGACCGGCGAGACTCAACAGTACGTGCACGAACGGATCTTGACGCCGGGGGAGCGGAAACCCGACGGCGGGAGGGAGCACCATGGAACCCGAACGCGCTGTCCGCAGACTCCCCGACGCATCCGAGTGAGGGAACCGATGGCTCGACTCAGCCGCGAGAAGCAGCGGGAACACAAGCGCGCCGAGGGCTCCACGGCCCTGGTGGGAGCACCGATCGACGTTCGCGTACCCGAAACCGGTGCGGTCGGCGCCTGGGTCGGCGGTGTGCCGGTCACCGCGGCCGCCGGCGAGGAGATCCAGCAGACCGTCCTGAACCACCTCCACCGCATCGCCCTCGCCACCGGCCACCCCGTCCACGCCACCGTGCACGACGAGCGGATCGGCTGCGTCGTACACCTTCAGGTGGACACGGACGGGGCCAGCAGTTTCACCGGGGAACCCGTAGGGATGACTGTTCCGGCGGCGGAGGGTCCACAGCCCCCACCGCCCCAGTCCGGGCTGCCGCCCCAGGGGGACAAGCCGACACATGTGCTGCGGGCGACGCCCGCGGAGCCCGCGCGGGAGAGCCCCCCGACGTTCGTGCTGCGTGCGCTGCCGCAACCGGTACAGGACAGGGCCCCGGGCACGGTGGCGGCCCCGACCGGCGAGTTCGGCCCGCCCCCGCCGATGGACGCGGTCCCGCGGCGCCACCCGGAACCCCAGGACGCACCCGTCCCCGCGAAGGAATCCGCGCCTCCCGAGGAATCCGCACCCCGCAAGGAATCCGCGGCCGCCCCCGCCCCCCACCGCTCGACGACCGGCCCCCTCCTCCTGGTCCCCCCGGACCCGGCCCTCGATCCCGACCCCAAGCCCACCCCCGCCCGCGGCTTCGACGCCGTGGCCGAGGCCGTCCTCGGTGACGAACCGCCCACCGCTCCCGCCTTCCTCGCGGAGCCGATGGCGCAGATCAACGAGGCCGTGAAGGCGGGGCGGACGGACACGGCGGCCGGGCTGGCCGAGACCACGGTCGAGAAGGCGTCGGCGGCGCTCGGGCCGGAGCACACCGAAGTGCTCCGGCTGCGCGAACTCACCGCGTACATCGCCTACTTGGCGGGCGAGCCGATCCGCGCGTTCCGGCTCTCGCTCGACCTGGCCCGGATCCACCGTCGCGCCCGGGACGCGGAGGCGGCCTACGGCAACATCCAGAGCGCGGCCTCCGCCTGGCGCGCCGTGCGCGATCCGCATCAGGGTCTGGACCTCGGCCGCGAACTGATCGGCCTGTGGGCCGAGCTCGCTGCGGAGGGTGGCCCGGCGGCCGAGGACATCGAGCGGCTGGAGTCGGCCCGCGCCCGCATGGGCCGGCTCACCGAACGCGCCCGCAAGTCGGCCCAGCAGACGTCGGGTTGACGATCCGGGCGGCTACTGAGACAGCTTCCACACCGCATGGGCGATGGCGTCGCTGTTGCGGTCCAGAGCGGTGTCGTCGATGTTGGTCGCCGTGTCGCAGGAACGGTGGTAGCAGGCGTCGAAGGCCTTCCCCGACGTACCGCCCCAGTTGGCCGCCTGCGCCGCCGTCTTCACGTAGTCGGCGCCGCTGAACAGCCCGCCCACGGGGACGCCCGCGTCCTTGAACGGCGCGTGGTCGGAGCGGCCGTCCCCCTCGGTCTCGGGCTCGGTGGCGATGCCGAGTCCGGTGAAGTAGTCCTTGAACGTCTTCTCGATCGCCGGGTCGTCGTCGTAGACGAAGTAACCGGGATTCGGCGAGCCGATCATGTCGAAGTTCAGATAGCCGCTGATCTTCGAGCGATTCGCGGCCGAGAGGCCGTCGACGTAGCGGCTGGAGCCGACGAGGCCCAGCTCCTCCGCGCCCCACCAGGCGAAACGCAGATGCTTGGCGGGGTGGTAGTCGGCCCGTGAGACGGCGAGGGCGGTCTCCAGGACGGCGGCCGAGCCGGAGCCGTTGTCGTTGATGCCTGGCCCCCTGCTGACGCTGTCCAGGTGGGAGCCGGCCATGACGACCTGGTCGGCGTTCCCGCCCGGCCAGTCGGCGATCAGGTTGTATCCGGTGCGGCCGGAGGACGTGAACTGCTGGACGGCGGTGGTGAATCCGGCCGCGTCCAGCTTCGCCCTCACATAGTCGAGCGAGGCCTTGTAGCCGGCGCTGCCGTGCGCGCGGTTGCCGCCGTTGGCGGTGGCGATGGACTGCAGCTGGGCGAGGTGGGCCTTGACGTTCGCCACAGAAATGTCGGGCGCGGCTGCCGCCGCAGCCGAGGGCGCCGCACCGGCCGTGGAACCACCGGTCAGGAGCATGACAACCGATACGCCGACGGCTGCCACCGCACGCCCGGAAACGGAGAAGTTCATGTGGGGGGCTCCGAATTCCTTGGATTGAATTGGGTCCCCGGATGGTGAATCCTTTACCAATCACCCGTCAAGAGCGTTATCAGGACAGTCGTTTCGCATAACGGATCATCCGGCCCACGGGGACCCCCGCTGTGACCTACTGCACGCAGAACTCGTTGCCCTCCGGGTCCGCCATCACCACCCACTCCCCGGCGGGCTCCTTCACCCGCCGCAGCACGCTCGCCCCCAGCCCCACCAGCCGCTCGACCTCGCCGTCCCGGCGCCCCTCGCCGGGGTGCAGATCGAGATGCAGCCGGTTCTTGACGCTCTTCGCCTCCGGCACCCGCTGGAACAGCAGCCGCCGCCCGAGTCCCGTCCCCCGCTCCTTGTCGTAGGGATCGTCCGGATGCCGTACGGCGATCAGGTCCCGGAAGGCCCGGCGCCCATGGAACTCGACGGTGGCCGCGACAGGCAGCGCCCCGAGCTCCAGCAGCCCCTCGACGAACGCACTGTTGTCCTCGACCTCGTACCGCAGCGCGGCGGCCCAGAAGTCGGCCTGCGCATGGGGGTCGGCCGCGTCGATGACGAGCTTCCAGTGAACGGGGGTGGCTTCGGATGTCTGCGTCATGGGACCACTTATAGCGGTCGGGTACGACACTCGGCCTGTCCGGTGACGGCGGTCGGGGAGACGCTCAGCCTGTCCGGTGACAGCGGTCGGGGAGACGCTCAGCCTGTCCGGTGACAGCGGTCGCGTACGACACTCGGCCCGTCCGGCGTTTGAGGACGCGGCCGTTCAGGCCGACACGGGGCCCGGGGGCAGAGCCCCCGGTCAGGCGTCCACCGCGGCGGGCGGCGCCGCCTCGACCCTCGGCACGCCCACCTCGCTCCGCAAGCGCAGCGCCCCGCGCCAGGCATCCCAGGTCAGCAGACACAAGGCGACCCACACCAAGGCAAACCCGGCCCACCGCTCCACCGGCATCGCCTCATGGAAGTACAGAACCCCGAGCAGAAACTGAAACACCGGCGCCAGATACTGCAGCAGCCCCAGCGTCGACAACGGCACCCGAATCGCCGCCGCCCCGAAACACACCAGCGGCAGCGCGGTCACCACCCCGGTCGCGGCGAGCAACGCCCCGTGCCCCACCCCTTGCGTGGTGAACGTCGACGACCCCCGTGAGCTCAGCCACAGCAGATAACCCACCGCGGGCAGGAACTGGATCGCGGTCTCCGCGGCCAGCGACTCGATCCCGCCGAGCCCGACCTTCTTCTTCACCAGCCCGTACGTCGCGAACGAGAAGGCGAGCGTGAGCGAGATCCACGGAGGCTGCCCGTATCCCACCGTGAGCACGACCACCGCGACGAAGCCGGTCCCGACCGCCACCCACTGCACGGGCCGCAGCCGCTCCTTCAGGATCAGCACGCCCATGGCGATGGTGACCAGCGGGTTGATGAAGTACCCGAGCGAGGCCTCGACCACATGCCCGGTGTTCACGGACCAGATGTACACGCCCCAGTTGACGGTGATGACGGCCGCGGCGACCGCGACGAGCCCCAGCCGGCGCGGCTGCCGCAGCAGCTCGCCCGCCCAGGCCCAGCGCCGCATCGCCACGAGTGCGGCGCCCACGAAGACAAGGGACCAGGCCATCCGGTGGGCGAGGATCTCGACCGCGCCGGCGGGCTTCAGCAGGGGCCAGAAGAGGGGGACGAGTCCCCACATCCCGTAGGCGGCGAAGCCGTTCAGCAGTCCTATGTGCCGCTCGCCCCTCGACTTCCCGGTCACGGGCCTCCTCCTCACCTCGTCGCGCACGCGTGCCAGGCAGAAGGTAACGCCGAACGCCCCCGCCTGTCATGCCTGTATCGCCATACGGTCATGACAGGCGGGGGTGTCGCACCCCGGGTGCCCGGGAGAGCGTCAGCCCTTGACCGCCACCGCGATCGCGTCGGCGAGCGGGGTGGTCGGACGGCCGGCCAGGCGGGACAGGTCGCCGGTGGAGACGACCAGCTCGCCCTTCTCGATGGAGGCGTCCACGCCCGCAAAAACGGCGGCGAGCGGGCCGGGCAGCCCGGCGCCGGTCAGGATCCCGGTGTAGGCCTCGACCGAGACGGGGTTGTAGACGATCTCCTTGCCGGTCTGCTTGCTGAGCTCGGCCGCGTACTCGGCGAAGCTCCACGCCTCGTCGCCGCCCAGCTCGTACGTCTTGTTCTCGTGGCCCTCGCCGGTCAGTACGGCGACGGCGGCGGCCGCGTAGTCGGCGCGCGAGGCGGAGGAGACCCGGCCCTCACCGGCGGCGGCGACGACGGCGTTGTGCTCCAGCACGGGGGCCAGGTTCTCGGTGTAGTTCTCGTGGTACCAGCCGTTGCGCAGCAGCGTGAACGGCACGCCGGAGGCGAGAAGGGCCTCCTCGGTGCCGCGGTGGTCGTCGACGAGCGCGGCCGTCAGGCTGCCGGGGGCGCTGGTGTAGGCGAGCAGGGCGACGCCGGCGGCCTTCGCGGCCTCGATGACCACCTTGTGCTGGCCGACTCGGCCCTTGTCGAACTCGTTGCCGGAGATGAGCAGCACCTTGTCACCGGCCGAGAAGACGCTGTCGAAGGTCTCGGGCGCGTTGTAGTCGGCGACCGCGAGCTTCACCCCGCGCGCGGCGAAGTCGGCGCCCTTCGCCTCGTCGCGTACGACGGCGGTGATCTGCTCTGCCGGGACCTTCTCCAGCAGCTGCTCCACGACATGACGGCCAAGGTGTCCGGTGGACCCGGTGACGACGATGCTCATGATCTGCGATCTCCTTGTGGGGTGCGGATGTGTCACTAACCCTAGGAGTGGCGCTAACTATTGGAAAGTACCCACTTTGAAGTAAGGTACTGTCATGGCAGTAAGTACTCCGGAATCCGCCGTCGAGCCGGTACCCGTCGGCAAGTACGACACCGGCGAGGCGATGTGCCCCTACCGCCTCGTCCTGGAACACCTCACCAGCCGCTGGGGCGTCCTGGTCCTGATCGAACTCCTGGAGCGCCCCTACCGCTTCAGCGAGCTGCGCCGGGCCATCGGCCGCGTCAGCGAGAAGATGCTCACCCAGACCCTGCAGACCCTGGAGCGCGACGGACTGGTGCACCGCGACGCCAAGCCGGTGATCCCGCCGAGGGTCGACTACTCCCTGACCGACCTCGGGCGCGAGGCGGCGCAGCAGGTGCGGGCCCTGGCGGTGTGGACCGAGCAGCGGATGGACGCCGTACAGCAGGCCCGGGACGCGTACGACGCGGCGAAGCGGCAGCGCTGAGCAGGGCTGACGTGTCCGTCGGCGGCTGCCGGACGCGGGCGCCCGCCGGGCACACGAGTGTCAGGGCGTCCAGGGGTATGAGGGGTTTGTCCCTCCATGCGCCCCCTCTCCGCCTCACGTGTCGCCCAACGGCCCCGGGCCGTTCTGCAGTGGTGGCGGGCTGAGACTCATGTGGGTGTCCTTCGCCCGTGGCGTCGGCCGCCGGCGTCTGGAGCAGCTGCTGGCCGAGCTGGTGCAGCAGCTTCCGCTCATGACCGAGGAGATGCGCCGGGCCAATCTCATCCAGCACTACCGCCTCATCGTGGAGCAGAACGATCCCTCGCCCGCCGAGGCGTCTAGCACGCGGGGCAGCCTCTCCGATGCCAGGCGCCGATAGATGATCTTCGCCAACCGGCAGTACGGCTCCCTGGCGCTCGCCCACCAGGTCGGACCGATCGGCTGGGATGAACTCCTCGGCCAACTCAGGGTGTTGTGCATCAACTCCGTGTTCGCCGAGTACTGGGACCGCACCGTCGAGCGCCGGTGGAGCCTGCGTCAGGACGCCGTGGAGGCGAAAATCGGCGCGGCCGTCCACAGGATGACGGAGGAACTGGCGGAGGAGCCGGACGAGTGGTGGGTGGTGGGCTCCGTGCCCGAGCCGAAGCCCGAGCCCCCGGCGCACGGCTGATTGCGTGTGCAGCACGGGCACTTCGGCGAGTGAGTGTGAGCGCAGCCCACCTGGGTCATGCTCTGTTCCCGGCGGCCTTTCGGTGCCGCTGCCAACACGGCGGCGGCCCCCTGCTCGCAACAGGAGGCCACCGATTTTCGACAGCAAGAACCGCCAACCCGCAGGAGGTCACGATTCCTACCGAGAAGGAGCCTACGGGCTCCCACCCGCAAAGCAACTCTGACCAGCGCCTCGACGGCCCCCCGCTCGGCGCGAAGCTGCAGAACAGGCGCCTGAGTCTGCGCCGCGCGCAGGTTCGCCGGTTGCTGGAGACCGCGAGTGACGAACTCGTGCGCTGGGCGGTGAAGGCGTCCACAACGGCAATTGCCGCGTGGACGGTCTACTGGATCGAGCACCGCTGATCCAGGGCCGGCGGGGAGCGTCCGAGGTGCTCCCCGCCGGTCCCCCTTGTCCAGAGGGTGACGGCCAGCCGGCGACCGTCAGCCGACGACCGTCCAGGTGTCCCCGCCCGCCAGCAGCGCGGCCAGGTCGCCCTTGCCGTTCTGCACGATCGCCGTGTCCAGCTGGTCGGCCATCTGGGTGTCGTACACCGGCCGGTCCACCGACCGCAACACACCGATCGGGGTGTTGTGCAGGGTGTCCGGGTCGGCCAGCCGGGACAGGGCGAAGGCGGTGGTCGCCGACTCGGCGTGGGCGTCGTGGACCAGAATCCGGGACTCGTTGTCCGCGGTCACGTCGACCACCTTCAGGTCACCGGTGACCGTATCCCGGACGACGCCCTTGGACAGGTTGCTGCCGAAGCGGATCGGCTGCCCGTGCTCGAGCCGGATCACCGCCTCTTCCGCCTGCTGCTTGTCTTTCAGTGCCTCGAAGGCGCCGTCGTTGAAGATGTTGCAGTTCTGGTAGATCTCGATCAGCGCGGTGCCCGGGTGGGCGGCCGCCTGGCGCAGCACCTCGGTCAGATGTTTGCGGTCGGAGTCGATGGTGCGGGCGACGAAGGAGGCCTCCGCGCCGATCGCCAGCGACACCGGGTTGAAGGGGGCGTCCAGCGAGCCCATCGGCGTCGACTTGGTGATCTTGCCGACCTCCGAGGTCGGCGAGTACTGCCCCTTGGTCAGGCCGTAGATCCGGTTGTTGAACAGCAGGATCTTGAGGTTCACATTGCGGCGCAGCGCGTGGATGAGGTGGTTGCCGCCGATGGACAGGGCGTCGCCGTCACCGGTGACCACCCACACCGACAGGTCCCGCCGGCTGGCGGCGAGCCCGGTCGCGATGGCGGGCGCCCGGCCGTGGATCGAGTGCATGCCGTACGTGTTCATGTAGTACGGGAAGCGGGACGAGCAGCCGATGCCCGAGACGAAGACGATGTTCTCCTTGGCGAGGCCAAGCTCCGGCATGAAGCCCTGGACGGCCGCCAGGATCGCGTAGTCACCGCAGCCGGGGCACCAGCGCACTTCCTGGTCGGACTTGAAGTCCTTCATGGACTGGCGGGCCTCGGCCTTGGGGACGAGCGAGAGCGCCTCGATCGTGCCCGTGCCTTCCGTGGACGTCTCAGCCATCGATGGCCTCCTTGAGAGCCGTGGCGAGCTGCTCAGCCTTGAACGGCATACCGTTCACCTGGTTGTACGAGTGGGCGTCGACCAGGTACTTCGCCCGGATCAGCAGGGCGAGCTGCCCGAGGTTCATCTCGGGAATCACCACTTTGTCGTAACGCTTCAAGACCGCGCCGAGATTCCTCGGGAAGGGGTTCAGGTGCCGCAGATGGGCCTGCGCGATGGACTCCCCGGCCGTGCGCAGCCGCCGTACCGCCGCCGTGATCGGTCCGTAGGTCGAACCCCAGCCGAGCACCAGCGTGCGCGCCTCGTGCGGGTCGTCGACCTCCAGCTCCGGCACGTCGATGCCGTCGATCTTGGCCTGCCGGGTGCGGACCATGAAGTCGTGGTTGGCGGGGGCGTACGAGATGTTCCCGGTCCCGTCCTCCTTCTCGATACCGCCGATGCGGTGTTCGAGGCCGGGCGTGCCGGGGATGGCCCAGGGGCGGGCGAGGGTCTGCGGATCGCGCTTGTACGGCCAGAAGACCTCGGTGCCGTCCTCCAGGGTGTGGTTCGGGCCCTGCGCGAACTGCACGGTCAGATCCGGGAGCTCGTCCGGTTCGGGGATGCGCCAGGGCTCCGAGCCGTTGGCCAGATAGCCGTCGGAGAGCAGCATCACCGGGGTGCGGTACGTCAGCGCGATCCGCGCCGCCTCCATGGCCGCGTCGAAGCAGTCGGCCGGGGTTCTGGGGGCGATCACCGGGACCGGGGCCTCGCCGTTGCGCCCGAACATGGCCTGCAGCAGATCGGCCTGCTCGGTCTTGGTCGGCAGACCGGTGGACGGCCCGCCGCGCTGGATGTCGATGACGAGCAGCGGCAGTTCCAGCGAGACGGCGAGCCCGATGGTCTCGCTCTTGAGCGCCACACCCGGGCCGGAGGTCGTCGTCACCCCCAGCGAGCCGCCGAAGGCCGCGCCCAGTGCCGCGCCGATGCCGGCGATCTCGTCCTCGGCCTGGAAGGTCCGTACGCCGAAGTTCTTGTGCTTGCTCAGCTCGTGCAGGATGTCCGAGGCCGGAGTGATCGGGTACGAGCCCAGGAACAGCGGCAGGTCGGCCTGGCGCGAGGCGGCGATCAGGCCGTAGGCGAGGGCCAGGTTCCCGGAGATGTTGCGGTAGGTGCCGGTCGGGAAGGCGGTCGTGGCCGGGGCGATCTCGTAGGAGACCGCGAAGTCCTCCGTCGTCTCGCCGAAGTTCCAGCCCGCGCGGAAGGCGGCGAGGTTGGCCTCGGCGATCTGGGGCTTCTTCGCGAACTTGGTCCGCAGGAACTTCTCGGTGCCCTCGGTCGGCCGGTGGTACATCCAGCTCAGCAGCCCCAGCGCGAACATGTTCTTGCTGCGCTCGGCCTCCTTGCGGGAGAGATCGAACTCCTTCAGCGCCTCGACCGTCAGTGTCGTCAGCGGCACCTCGTGCAGGCTGTACCCGTCGAGCGAGCCGTCCTCCAGCGGAGAGACGGCGTACCCGACCTTCTGCATCGCCCGTTTGGTGAACTCGTCCGTGTTGACGATGATCTCCGCGCCGCGCGGCAGGTCGGCGATGTTGGCCTTAAGGGCGGCGGGGTTCATGGCGACCAGCACATTGGGCGCGTCGCCCGGGGTGAGGATGTCGTGGTCGGCGAAGTGGAGCTGGAAGGACGAGACACCCGGCAGGGTCCCGGCAGGGGCCCGGATCTCGGCGGGGAAGTTCGGAAGAGTGGACAGATCGTTCCCGAAGGACGCGGTCTCGGAGGTGAAACGGTCACCGGTGAGCTGCATACCGTCACCGGAGTCCCCCGCGAAGCGGATGATCACCCGGTCCAGCTTGCGTACGTCCTTCGCTCCGCCCGGCCCCCGCTGCTCTCCGACGACGGCTCCGTCTGCCTGCTCCGCTGTCCTGCTGACCTGGCTGGTCACTGAACTGGACCTCCCTCGAGGCGGCTGTCTGGGACCGGCCTTCCCGTAGGCCTTCCCAAAATCAACCCTACGTCGGTTAGGGTCGCCTTCCCGTGGCCATTCGCATCATGGACACGGTTTTGAGGCGGTTCGACGCCCTGACTTGTCATGATTTCTCGCCCCCCGGCGCTCCCAGTGAAGACGCTCCGTGCGATGGGTTCGGTTCTAGGGCTGGACGGACGCCGGACGGGCAGTGGATCGACGACTGAACGCGCGCCTACTGACTCAGTGTCAGCCCGTCAGGAGTTCAGATAGGTGAGGACCGCGAGAACGCGCCGGTGATCCCCGTCACTCTGGGACAGCCCCAGCTTCAGGAAGATGTTGCTGACGTGCTTCTCCACCGCGCCGTCGCTCACGACCAGCTGCCGCGCGATCGCCGAGTTGGTCCGCCCCTCGGCCATCAGCCCCAGCACCTCCCGCTCCCGCGGGGTGAGCCCGGCCAGCACGTCCTGCTTACGGCTGCGCCCGAGCAGCTGCGCGACCACTTCCGGGTCCAGCGCGGTACCCCCCTGCGCCACCCGCACCACGGCATCCACGAACTCCCGGACCTCGGCGACCCGGTCCTTGAGCAGATATCCGACGCCATGACTGGAACCGGCCAGCAGTTCGGTCGCGTAGCGCTCCTCCACGTACTGCGACAGCACGAGCACACCGAGCCCCGGATGGGCCTTGCGCAGTTGCACCGCGGCCCGTACCCCTTCGTCGGTGTGCGTCGGCGGCATCCGCACGTCCGCGACCACGACATCGGGCAGCTCACCCTGCGCGTCCAGCTCGGTGATGGTCTTGATCAGCGCGTCCCCGTCACCCACCCCGGCGACCACGTCATGCCCACGGTCGGTCAACAGCCGGGTCAGCCCCTCCCTGAGCAGCACTGAATCCTCGGCGATGACCACCTGCACCCTGTCCTCCACGATCCCCGGTCCCCCCAGCCCGACTCCGTCTGCCAGTAGTCCAGCATTCCAGCATTCGGACCCGGCTGCCTCGGACCAACGGGAATCAACGGGAATACGTGCACGGTACGACTGGTTCCGGCCGGGCACTTTCAGCCCGTCCGGCGTTTGAGGACGAGGCCCTTCAGGCTGATCGGGGGTCCAGGGGACGAAGCCCCCTGGCGGGGCGGCAGGGGCAGCGCCCAGGGGAGGGGCGGCGGGAGCGACCTGGATCCATCAACGGCTCCGCCGCGGGCCGGCGCTCACCCCAGCGCCCGCTCCCCCCGCCACGGCAACTCCGCGGTCACCCGCGTAGGCCCCCCCACCGGCGAATCCACCACCAGAATCCCGTCCACCGCATCCAGCCGCTCAGCAAGCCCCCCGAGCCCCGACCCCCCGGAGGCATCCGCGCCACCCACACCGTTGTCCACGACCTGCACCATCAGCCGGCTCTCCACCCGCCACACGTCCACCGCAGCCCACGTCGCCCGCGCATGCTTGCTGATGTTCTGCAGCAGCTCCGACACCGTGAAGTACGCGATCCCCTCGATCGCCGGCGCCGGCCGCTCCACCAGATCCACCTCCACCTGCACCGGCACAGTGCACCGCGAGGCCACGGCGGACAGCGCCGCATCCAGCCCCCGGTCCGTCAGCACCGCCGGATGAATCCCGCGCGCCAGATCCCGCAGCTCCTGCAGCGCCGTCTTCACCTCACCGTGCGCCTCGTCCACCATCCGCGCCGCCGCCCGCGGATCCTCCGCCAGCTTCTCCTTCGCCAGCCCCAGATCCATGGCCAGGGCCACCAGCCGGGCCTGCGCCCCGTCGTGCAGATCCCGCTCGATCCGCCGCAGATCCGCAGCCGCCGTGTCCACCACCACGCCCCGGTCCGACTCCAGCTCCACCACCCGCGTCGCCAGCCGGGACGGCCCGAGCAGCCCGTGCACCAGCACCCGGTCCACCATCGTCAGCGCCCGCACGATCCACGGCGTGGCCAGCGTGAACAACAGCCCCACCAGCGCCGTGACGGTGATCTCGAAGGGGTTGTCGAGGTAGATGCTGTGGCTGCCGTCGCCGTACAGCTGAAGCCCGCCCTGACCGCCGTACATCGGGAAGAGCCAGAACCACAGCGGATACGTCAGCAGCCCCCACCCGTACGCCCAGAAGTTCACGGCGACCACGAACGAGAACACCGACCACGGGAACTGCACCAGCGCGTACAGCAGCGCCCGCCACGACGTGCCGCTCTTCAGCACGGCCCCCATCCAGGCCATCACCCCGGGCTTGCGCATCCGCAGCGGCTCCGGTTCGGCCACCTCGAGGCCCAGCAGCCCCCGCGCCCGCGCCCGCTCCAGTGCCCCGAAGCCGCGGCAGCCGGCCAGGCCCGCCGCCAGCACCGGAATGCCAAGGAACGTCACCAGCAGCCCCGCACCGAGCGACACCATCGTGACGGCGTAGACGAAGAGCATGATGCCGATCGGCAGGCTCAGCAGCACATACCCGAACTCGCGCCAGCTGCGCCCCTCGAACGGTGCCCGCAGCCCGGCCGGCAGCCGGCGCCGCGTTCCCTCGGTGAAGGCGAGCCCGCTGTCGTGCCCGTAGCCCTGTCCGTACTCCGTGGCCATCGGCGTCGTCCGTTCTACTCGTCCCGTTCGCCCTGTCCGGCTGCGGCTGTAATGCCGTACCCCCACACTGCTGCGCCGCAGGTCCGCGGACCATGGAGGCCGTCGGCCTCTTGGAAGGGGGGTTTTCCCTACCCCTTGCCGGGCGCGCGGTCGCGCCACGGCAGCTCCGCCGTGATCACGGTCGGGCCGCCCTGCGGCGAGTCGATGACGAACAGTCCGTCCACGGCGTCCAGCCGGTCGGCGAGCCCTTGCATCCCCGAGCCGCCGTCGAGGCGCGCGCCCCCGCTGCCGTCGTCCTCGACCTGGATGAGCAGCCGGTCCGTCGCCCGCCACACCTCGACGGACGCGGTCTTCGCCGCGCTGTGCTTGCTGACGTTCTGCAGCAGTTCGGACACGGTGAAATAGGCGATGCCCTCGATCGCCGCGGCAGGCCGCGAGGCCAGATCGACCGTCACCTTCACGGGCACCGTGCAGCGTGAGGCGACCGCGGACAGCGCGGCATCGAGCCCCCGGTCCGTCAGTACGGCGGGATGGATCCCCCTGGCCAGATCCCGCAGCTCCTGCAGCGCGAGCTTCACCTCCCCGTGCGCCTCCGCGACCATCTCCGCCGCCGAGTCGGGGTCTTCCAGGAGCTTCTCCTTGGCCAGACCGAGACCCATCGCCAGGTTGACCAGGCGGGCCTGCGCCCCGTCGTGCAGATCGCGCTCGATCCGCCGCAGATCGGCGTTGGCCGTGTCGACCACGACCCCCCGGTCCGACTCCAGCTCCGCGATACGCCGCTCCAGCTCGTCGGAGGGCGACAGCAGCCCGCGCACCATCGCCCGGTCGGCGTTGGCCAGCCCCCTCGCGATGAACGGCAGCACCGGCCACAGCACGAACAGCGAGGTCAGCGTGAGGGCAAAGGTCAGGATCCCCCAGGGCAGCCGGATGAAGTCGTACAGCACCGTCCGCCAGCCCACCGGGTCCTTCACCCGCATCCACATCCACGGGAGGAAGCCGGTGCCGCGTCCGGGCAGCCGGCTCGGCTCGTCCACCCGCACCCCGAGCAGCTTCCTGGCCCGCGCCCGCTCCATCCAGCCCAGCAGCCGCGCGCCGGTCAGACCCGCCGCCAGCAGCGGGAACCCGATCACCGTCACGGTCAGCCAGAAGCCGGTGAACAGCACCGTCACGACGTAGACGAACCCGATCAGTGACACCGGAAGGTTCGCCAGCAGATGCGCGATCTCCTTCCAGGTGTGCCGGTCGTAGGCGAAACGGGCAGGCGGCAGACGGTCGCCGTCACCTTCCTGGGCCCCCATCGGGCGCGCGTGTCGTTCGGTCATATGGGCTAGCGTGCCGCGCGCCGCGCGCCCGCGCCATGAGGTCGGCCGCCCCCGTCCCCTGGGGAAAACCCCACCCCGGCAGCTCCTCGGCGGCTTCCTGGCATCTCAAGGTCGTCTCAAGCGGTGACGGGCTGCTTACCGTCTCTTTATCAGGGCCTAGACTCCCGTGCGTACAGATCGTCGAACAGCAGCGTTCATCAAGGTCGCAGGGAGCGAGGGGTACGAACGTGCGGGAATCGACCGTCGCCGATACGACCGTCGTCGCGGCGGACTACTTCCAGTCGTACTCGGTCGTCGGACTGCTCGCCGTCGTCGGCGTGCTCTTCGTCGCCGTCGCCTTCGGCGCCGGCCGACTGCTGCGGCCCGTGGTCCCCACCCCCGAGAAACTCCTGACGTACGAGTGCGGAGTCGACCCCGTCGGCGAGGGCTGGGCCCACACCCAGGTCCGCTACTACGTCTACGCCTTCCTGTACGTCATCTTCGCCGTCGACTCGATCTTCCTGTTCCCCTGGGCGACGGTGTTTGCCGCGCACGGGTACGGCGTGACCACACTGGTGGAGATGTTCATCTTCCTCGGCTTCCTGGCCGTGGGCCTGCTGTACGCATACAAGAAGGGCGTCCTGGCATGGACGTGACGACGCCGGACACCAACGGTCAGCCCGTACTCCTCCCGGAGCCGAAACGGCTGGGCGCCCTCGCCCGCCTGGCGCCCGAGCCGATGAAGGTGGTCCTGAACTGGGGCCGCCGGTACTCGCTGTGGGTCTTCAACTTCGGCCTCGCCTGCTGCGCGATCGAGTTCATCGCCGCGTCGATGGCCCGCCACGACTTCATCCGCCTGGGCGTCATCCCCTTCGCGCCGGGTCCCCGCCAGGCCGACCTGATGGTCGTGTCCGGCACGGTCACGGACAAGATGGCCCCGGCCGTGAAGCGCCTGTACGAACAGATGCCGGAACCCAAGTACGTCATCTCCTTCGGCGCCTGCAGCAACTGCGGCGGCCCCTACTGGGACTCCTACTCCGTCACCAAGGGCGTCGACCAGATCATCCCGGTCGACGTCTACGTCCCCGGCTGCCCGCCCCGCCCCGAGGCCCTCCTCCAGGGCATCCTCAAGCTCCAGGAGAAGATCGCCCGGGAGTCGCTGGGGGAGCGGTACGCAACCGGACCGGCCCGCCCCTCGGCGGCGGCCCTGCAGAGCGGCCTGGTGAAGCCACCGGCTGCCGGATCCCCGTCGGCTCCCGACGCTCCTTCGGGGGAGGAGCGATGAGCACGGTCGGCTGGCTCCCCGCCCCCGCCGACGAGCTGTTCGGTCCGGAGGCCACCGCCGAGGAGTCGTACGAACTCCTGACGGTCGACGTCCCGCCGGCGACCTGGGTGGAAGCGCTGGAGGTGGCGCGCGACCGGCTGTCGTGCACCTACTTCGACTGGCTCAGCGCGGTCGACGAACCGGGCACGGGTTTCCGCGTCTCGGCCCATGTCGTCTCCCTGTCTCCCGTGCGCCGTCTGCTGCTGCGCACCACGGTCCCGCACGAGGCGCCGACACTGGCCTCCGCCGTCGGCGTCTACGCGGGCGCGGCCTGGCACGAACGCGAGACCCACGAGATGTTCGGCGTCGTCTTCGAGGGCCACCCCGCCCTGGACCACCTCCTCCTCCCGGAAACCTTCGAAGGCCACCCCCTGCGCAAGGACTTCGTCCTGGCCGCCCGCGTGGCCAAGGCCTGGCCGGGCGCCAAGGAACCCGGCGAGTCCGACCACGGCGGCCCCAAGCGCCGCCAGATGCTCCCCCCGGGCGTCCCCGACCCGAACGAATGGGGCCCTCTGAAGGGCCAACTCCCCCCTGCCCCGGCCCGCCCCACCCGAGCCGCAGGCCGCCCCCCGGCCGACCGCGCAGCAGGCGACCGCCCGGTACGCCGCGCCCGCTCAGCAGCGCAGGGCTCGGCAAGCCAGGCAACCCCGGCTCCGGCTGAGGGCGCCGAGGCGGCTCCGGCTGCTCCGCGGCGGGCGCGGTCGGCGGGGGAAGGATCGGCG